>JBGUNV010000052.1:0-8175 GCA_045117595.1 Lachnospiraceae bacterium | reverse complement strand
CGGGTATAACATTGCCGCTTATGGCTATGCTTCCCATGGCATCTACCGTCAGGTTGCCGCTTGACCTGTAGCCCATCGCTGTTCTCCTCCTCTCGCTGTATTAATTCCTTTTTGATTTCCATTCTTCCAAAAGACCGATAATTGTCTCCTCTATATCTTCATCAGACATATCTTCTGGAAAATAATCCGCAATCTTTTCAGCCTTTAAGACAAACTTCTTAGGCTTTGGCTTTGTTTCGGTTAATATAAGTTTTATCGCTATCTCCGTAAGTTCAGCGTTTTTTGATAGTTCCTTAATTCGTGCAGACTGAGCCATGCTCATGGAGCATTTAAGCTCACCTATTGCGTTAAGTACCCAAATCTGCTCCTGCTCAGACAGGAAAGATAAATCTATTCCCTGAGCCATTCCGATTTTTCTTGTATCTACAAGTTCCATCAATCCATCTATCAGATTTGAAAGCCATAGATACCTTTGAACAGTCTTCCCGCTCTCGCCAGCTGCATTTCCAAGCTCATCGAGAGAGTTTCCTTTAACACCAGGACTTTTTATCTGATCGTATTTCATACGGTAAGCGTGAGCTTTTTCACTGGGAAGGATATCTTCACGCTGGATATTCGTATCAACCATAAGACGGGTCGCAAGTTCATCAGAGTATTCTCTGATATATACAGGCATAGTCTTAAGTCCTGCAAGTTCTGCAGCACGTTTACGTCTGTGGCCTGCAATTATCTCATAGCCGCCTTCTTTACGTGGTCTTACAATTCCGGGAACTATTATTCCCTGCTCTTTAACGCTTGCTACTGTTTCATACATCTTTTCATCATCGAGAACCCTAAATGGATGATTTTGGAATTCATGCAATTCCTTTAAAGCGACCTCCACTATCTGTTCTCCCTCAGATGGTGCCCCAAAAAGGTCATCAAACGCTGTAAGGCTGATATTATCAGAAGCTCTTTTCTTACTCATTATCCAGCACCTCCTCGACGAATGCCTCATACGCAACAGCCACGCTGCTCTTTGGAGACTGCTCATAAACACTTATGCCGTTTGCAACAGCTTCTTTCGCTTTAACGGATTCTGGAATAACAGTCTGAAAAATCTTCAAATGCTGACCATAAGCTTCTTCCATCTTATTCATGATGTCCCTGGCAATATTTGTCCTGCCATTTACTATGGTAAGAAGCACTCCCTCAATCTCAATCTTTCGGTTTAATCTTTTCTTTACCTGCCCGATGGTTCTAATGATTTCCTGTAAACCTTCTACACACAGATATTCAGGCGGCGATGGAATCAGGACGCTATCACAGCAGGTTAGGGCATTGAGAATAAGATTATCAACACCGGGATTGCAGTCAATAATGATGTAATCATACCTATCACGAATGCCGTCGATGTACTCCTCAAGGATATGCTCCTTGCTCATCACTTCATCCAGCTGCTGCTCAACTGTCCGGAGACTATGATTACTCGGAAGTATGTCTACTCCCTCGTCGTTATGGATTATTCCCTCTCCCTCGCTGATTTCTATTTCATTGATAACCTTCTGGATAACTGTGCTTACCGTATATGGAAGCTCCTTATTGTTTCTAATCCCAAGTCCCAATGAAAGCGAACCTTGTGGGTCGAGATCTACCAAAAGAACTCTTTTCCCCTTTTTTACAAGTCCTACTCCTAAATTTGCGGCAGTAGTTGTTTTGGCTACCCCGCCTTTAATATTGGCTACAGATATCACTTTGCACATAATCTCCGTCCTCCCTTTTTATTGGTTAACTGCTTTTTTCTCGCTGTTTGGATCAATCATTACATCCATATACTGTCTGAAATACTTCTTGGTTCCCTTATTTGGGAAGGCGTCAGACACGCTTATAACCTTAATTCTCTTATTTCTTTCGATACACCTTTTCATACGCTTGATCTCGCAGGTCGTGCCCTGCAATCTGACTTTGACCATCTTTCCATCCTCCCTGGTTTTAAAATCTTTCCATGGGAGATTATGAAGTATATCCCGCCAACTGCACCTATCGCTGTAAAGGTCATAATATGTAAGCCCTCCTTCCATGTTTTATACGCAAAAAGGGATATCAGCATCTCTTGCCAATATCCCTATTTAAAGCCATCATTCGATGGTATCCATATTCACTTTTATATCCGGATTTTTTGTGTTCCCCGTCTCCAGTTCAAAAGCTACCGCCACGGTAATTTTCTGAATCAGGGTTTTTTCCTTGCGATTTTCCTCCACATAATTGAAAGAGAAAAACTCGCAAAAGTGCGTAAATTCAAGGATTGTCAGGTATTCTGCCTTGTTAGCAGAACCACAGTCTCGACTGTTGTTTCGTTGAGCAACCGAATTGCCCTACCCTCTTGTCCATCATAATATATCGGGAACTTGAAGTCGATCTCATCTATGATGCGCTCGTTTGTCTTTTTGTCCGGATATATTGTTATGCTTTCTATGAAGTTCTGGTAGAACTCCTTCTTTTCAAGGTCTGACATTTTGAAGTAGATATCATCAAAATTCTCTAAGACCTTGTAAAGCTCCTGTGCTGTCAGATGTTCTCCATAAGCAGCATTAATCTTCGCTGTCACATCTTGGATTGCATCCTCTATCTCACTGATCTTGTCATACAGGTTATCCAGTCTGTCCTGCATGTCCTGATACTTTCGATCGTAGTGTCTGTCGTTTACATCCAGGGCATCCAGCATATCTGTCAGTTTCTTCTTCGCTCCGGATAATTGTCGAAGCTGTCCTCGTAGCTTTTCTCTTTCTCCTTCCAACTCACTGACATCAACCTTTTCACCCAACTTGTCTTTGATATATCCCATGAAGCTTTCGTCATTGATCATATCCGTTATCACGGCTTCGACCTGATGGTTGAGTTCATCCTGATTCAACGAAGGCTTATAGTCACAGAATTTATCGTCATCAATCTTCTTTCTATGAAGACATCGATAATAGAAATCATCTTTGTATTCGCCGCTCTTCTTATTCTTTCGCCTTCGGACGGTTCCCGCAAGCCCCGTCCCACAGATCGGACATTTGATAATACCCGAAAGAATATGTTCGTGGTCAAGGCTATGTGTCTTATTCCACTTTACGCCCATTTCCTTTCGCTTCGCCTGAGCAGCTTCCCATAGTTCATCGCTGATAATAGCATCGTGTTTTCCATCAGCAATCAGAGGATTATCAACCTTGACCCGGTGATACTGATCTCTGGTGCCCTTGACTTTCTCCGTAGTGCTCTTGCCATAAGCGATCTTTCCAACATAAACCGGATTATCAATAACGCGTGCCAGGAAAGTTCTGGTGAAATAATTAATTTCCTGAGCTCGTGTTTTCGGTTTGGTATAGCCGTGCTGATTCAGATAATTACAGATGGAATCCAGCCCCATATCCTCTTGAACATACTTATCGAAAATTATACGAACGACTTCAGCATCTTTCGGCTCGACAATGATGGTATCATTCTCTTTATCAAGTTTGTATCCGAAGGGAGCTTGCCCCCCATTCCATTTGCCTTCACGGGCTTTCTGCTTACGTCCTTCCATAGTCTGCACAAGAATGTTCTCACGTTCGATTTCTGCCACCGCGGAAAGAACCGTTATCGTCAGTTTACCCGAATCCTTGGATGAGTCAATACCATCCTCAACGCAGATAAGGTTCACACCAAAATCCTGAATATACTGAAGAGAATTAAGAACATCCGCAGCATTACGGCCAAAACGTGATAGTTTGAATACCAGTATGTATTTAACCCCGTCACGGTCATTAGCCACATCCTGCAGCATCTGTGTAAACTCAGGTCTTCCGGTAATATTCTTTCCGGACTTACCTGCATCACAGTATTCCCTGACAATCTCCATGTGCTGGAAGTCGGCAAACTTTGTAAGTCTTTCCTTCTGGGCTTCCAAACTGTAGCCCTCCACTTGCATTGATGTGGAAACCCTCATATAAATATAACATTTGTCTTTTTTAGCCTTCATTTGCCACCACCTCACTATTTGGCACCATCTCAACAGAAGGATCCAGCATCTTGAAATGCTTCAAAGCATCTATGATTATCTGCTCTTTCGCCGCTGGGCAGGTCGGTACATGCTTTTCCGGATCGGCTGCCAAATTGTAATTTGCTCCCATATCGATTCCATATTTACGCTTTATCTGAGCAATATACAGAGATGAAACCTTTGTGGAATTCGTCTCAAATATATATTTCTTCAGCTCTGCATATGTTGCCTTTGCTTCCGCTTTTGTCAGCCCTTGCTTTGTGCAGTCCAGCGTAAAACAGATATTATCTTCAGTATCACCTTCAGGTGTCAGGCCATTCTCTCCATACTCGGTAGAGAATTTAAAGGATATGCTTTTAAGCATCTTTCCATCCTTACGTGTTTCCGGAAGAACTTCGATATGATCTATGAAGAGTCTGTACATATCACGACGTTCCTGGCAGCTCATGTGTTCATAAAGCTTTGTGAAATGCTTCAGCATCTTCTCTATATTCTCTGATGCCTTAAACCCCTGCCTCAGAGACTCCAGTTTTCGCATGATGGAACGAATCTTTCTTTCTATCTCTTCAATCCTATCATATCCTACATCTATATCGAGGAGGATCTGATTATACTTTTTTTCATAGTCATCCGCCAGAATATCCAGACTGTCCAGTTCCTCTCCAAGTTTACGATTCTGCAGTTCCTCTTTTCTCAGTTCTTTCCGCTTTTGCTTAAGATTCTCTTCCAACTGCTCTACAGTGGCCTGATTCTGCAGATTGGATGTAACCGCCGCTTTATATTCAGGTGTACTGGCAAGTCGTCCTATTGTTTCAAAAACTGAGCTATCAATCTTCTCCTGATTATACGTATGCCTGAAAGTACAAGTCATGCCATTGGATTTCCTGCTGTTATTACAGGCATAATAGTGTATAGTCTTGTAATTGCCGCCGTGGTTCTTGTTAATCTTTTTATTCTTGATATGGATCATTCCAGAACCACACATCGGGCATTTCACCAATCCTGACAGAAGACTGATGCGTTCCGGATCATCCAACTCATAATCTCTCTTTGACAGAAGCTTTCTTTTCTCCTGAACTTCATTCCATTCCTCTTCAGTCAATATGGTCTTGTGTACGCCCCTGGCAGTTACGGCATTCTTCGGATCCAGTTTTAGGATCTTGCCGTCGGGACCTTTCTTATTTGTCCTTCTTCCAAATATCAGCTTGCCGCAGTAGATGGGATTGTCCAGTACACTGACAATAAAGTCATATGTGAATGGTCTCTGGTCATCTCCACCGTCTTCCTTTTTCAAATAACCCTCATCATTCAGATACACCGCTACCGACGTAGCGCCCATATCTTCCTGCATATAGAGATCAAAGATCTTCCTAACGATCTTTGCTTCATATGGTTCTATTGTAAGCTCTCTATCTACGCTTCTGTACCCATAAGGCACTGCTCCACCAGACCATTTGCCGTCCCTGATCTTCTGTAATCTGCCGGCCATAAATTGATCTGTGATATTCTCACGTTCTATTTCAGCCACAGCCGATAGAATCGTTAGAGTGAGCCTGCCTCCCTGTGTAGAACTGTCAATGGCATCATCCACGCTTACAAGATCCACGCCATAATCCGTCAGTAGCTGCATCGATTTCAGCACATCCGCAGCGTTACGTCCAAATCTCGAAAGTTTGAACACAAGAACATAAGAGATGCTATCCTTCTGGCTGATGATATCGTCCATCATCCTCTGGAACTCTGGTCTGCCCTTAATACTCTTACCAGATCTACCTGCATCACAGTAATCACCAACAATCTCTAATTCTCTATACTCGGCATATTCATAAAGCCGCTCCTGTTGAGCCTCCAGGCTGAAACCTTCGGTCTGAGCAGCCGTGGATACTCGTGTGTAAATGTAACACTTTTTCCGATTTCTATTCTTTTTCATTTTCGGTTGCTCACCTCACAACAGTATATCTGTCTTGAATTACAATATAGCACGAATCTTGAAAAACTTCAATAAAAAAATCGCCGGTACACTCAATTTGTGACCGGCGATTCTGAATTCTGTTTGGCGGCTGCCTGCCGTTCTTCCTCTTCAATCTCGGCCAGCACCTCTCTACCATATTTTTCTATCATCCGTGCAATGAAAGCAGCACACTTCTCCATATTCCGGCGGCTTACATCATCCAACTTAGCACGCCGCTCTTCATTTCTCTTTCTGATCTCTTCTTCTGTCATAGCCCGTGACACCTCCTGTATTTCGTAGAAGGTCTCCCTTCCCAGCTATGTAAGGACAATTATGATGAATTTGACCGGAGACAGAACAAAAAAATAACGGCCGGCAGAGAAATCAATCTCCACCGACCGTCATTCTTAAACTCTCTTCACAAAATCCAGACTTATCCATCCGATTCCACTCTTCAGCCTTCCCCAAGCGGAAGCGCCCTTCCCGGACTTTACTTCCACAATGGTATAAACTCCGACCGGACAGAACTTCACCCTTGCGTAATCCGTCCCCGGGCCCTTCCTGATATTCAGATCGGAGATACTGACCTTCACCAGAAACGATACCTTCTCAGCAGGTTCCGCCTCCTTCGGCTCATACACAACCTTACCGTCTGAATCAAACACTTTGTATCCCGGATTCTGATCCGCGCACTTCTTTGCATTATCCAGAATCTTATAAGCACCCTTCTGGCTCTTGCTGTCAGCCCAGTTCTTGCGGACGCGATACCACTTTATGGTTTCCTTGCCTCCGGAACCGGAACCGCTGCCGGAACCTGAATCCGATCCATGCAGAGCCTTCGTCACATTCTCAGCTAGATCACCCATCCTGGCATACATCCAGTTTCCCGGACAGCTTTTATTCGCAAACCACCTGTGAACAGTCAGGATCATCTCACCGCTCTTTGGAGAATAATTCAACGTCTTATTCTTATCTCCGAACCAGATCAGCTTGTTCTTGCCATTTCTCTTACAGATATCAATGCAAAGCTCGATCAGTCTCTGATAAACGATATCCCTGAAAGCATAAGGCTCCGTAGTATCAGAAGCGCACTCGATCGTAATCGCCCTCTGATCATTCGCCCCGGAAGAAGAACACCATGAACGGTTTTTCTCTTCCACATACATCCCGACACGTCCGTCCTTGTCGATGCCATAATTGCTGGATGCCTGTGTGCTGCTCTTATAAAACCAGTCGCCCAGACCTTCCGCCGTACACTGGCCGACCACACAATGAGGCGTGATCCTGTCAATCGCCATCGTCCTCTGCCCGGAATGGTTCGGACTCAGCTTCGTATAAACTACCATCGGACTATTCGTGTATCCCATTATTTCTCACCATCCTTTTTATCCTCTTCCTTCTCGCTGCGGTCATGCAGCTGTTCCAGCACCTTTCTGAGTTTCACAGGAATCGGTAATCCCAAATATGCAGCGTTCTCCACAAGCGACAGTCCTTCATTGCTCAGATAAAAGAAAATAATCGCTGTTCTCAGCACGCCCGCTTCACCAAAGATTTGTGTATCAAGCAGATGCCCGATACCTACCAAGGCAAAGATCAGCACCTTCCGGCAGATACCCTTGAACCCTACGGCAGACGAAAGTTTCTTATCCGCCACAGCGCACATGATCCCAGTGATATAGTCCAGCACCACAAAAGCCAGAAGCGCATACAAAAGCCCATCGCACCCTCCAAGGAAATAGCCAAGCCACCCGCCCACAGCCGCAAATATTGCCTGAATCACACTCCAAAATTCCTTCATCGCAAATCCCTCCATTTCGTTGCAAACTAAAAGGGACAGCCGCAGCCATCCCTTAAAAACAGATTATTCAGTTACCCGAAGCCTTACACCGTCTGCTCCGTCAGCGTATAAGTGATCTTCATCGTCTTATCCGCATTCTTCACCACCGCCTGGCTCAGATTGCAGATGGTAGCCAGATACGGAGTCAGGATCCATGTGTACCTGTACTGGTTCAGATAAGCGCCGCCCCAGGCAAAGACATATTCCTTGTACCGGAAGAACGGTGTGGAAACATTTCCGCATCTCTCCCCGGCAAACGTAGCGATCACATTATCATTCACATCAATCTCAAAGTCGTAAGCCACGATAATGTCATTGATGATGGACATGCAGCAATCACAGCTTCCTGTCTCACCCAGGCACTTCATGGTTGATGTAAATCCC
>JBGUNV010000051.1:0-25877 GCA_045117595.1 Lachnospiraceae bacterium | reverse complement strand
CATAAAGGAAGACAATACACCGAGAGGAACACGTATTTTCGGACCCGTAGCAAGAGAACTTCGTGAGAAGCAGTTCATGAAGATCGTATCTCTCGCTCCGGAAGTATTATAGGAGGTGCGCGACATGGCAATGGCAAAGATCAAAAAAGGTGACACGGTTAAAGTCATCGCAGGAAAAGATGTTGGCGCTGAAGGGAAGGAACTCTCGGTTGACAGGAAGTCGGGAAGACTGATCGTCGAAGGCGTGAACATGGTAAAGAAACACACAAAGCCCTCCATGGCTAATCAGAATGGTGGGATCATCGAGCAGGAAGCTGCCATCGATGCTTCAAACGTGATGTATGTTCACAAGGGTAAACCCACCAGAATAGGCTTCAAGGTTGATGGCGACAAGAAAGTACGTATCGCCAAGTCTACCGGCGAAGTGATCGATTAAGGAGGTGCCAGAAGTTGAGTAGATACAAAGATTTGTATAACAATGAGATAAGGGACGCAATGACCAAGAAGTTCGGATACAAGAACGTAATGGAGATCCCCAAGCTCAATAAGATCGTTTTGAATATGGGTGTAGGAGAGGCTAAGGAAAATGCCAAGCTTCTCGAAGCTGCAGTAGGTGATCTTGAGACTATCACGGGTCAGAAGGCAGTTATCACAAAGGCCAAGAATTCCGTGGCAAACTTCAAGATAAGAGAAGGAATGTCTATCGGCGCCAAGGTTACACTCCGCGGTGAGAAGATGTATGAGTTCCTTGATCGTCTTGTAAACCTTGCACTTCCCCGAGTAAGAGACTTCAGGGGTGTCAATCCCAATGCGTTCGACGGAAGAGGAAATTATGCTCTCGGTATCAAGGAGCAGCTGATCTTCCCCGAGATCGAATATGATAAGGTTGACAAGATTAGAGGTATGGACGTTATCATCGTTACTACCGCCAAGACTGATGAAGAGGCAAGAGAACTGCTCGTACAGTTCGGTATGCCGTTCGCAAAATAAAAGGAGGAAACATTTCATGGCTAAAACGTCAATGAAGGTTAAACAGCAGCGTAAGCCTAAATTCTCAACGAGAGAGTATACCCGTTGCAGGATCTGTGGTCGTCCCCATGCTTACTTAAGAAAATACGGAATCTGCAGGATCTGTTTCCGTGAATTGGCATACAAGGGACAGATACCCGGTGTTAAAAAGGCTAGCTGGTAAGGAGGAATAGAAAAATGACAATGAGTGATCCCATTGCGGATATGCTTACGAGAATTCGTAATGCTAACACTGCAAAGCATGATACGGTAGATGTTCCTTCATCAAAGATGAAACTGGCTATTGCCCAGATTCTTTTGGACGAGGGTTACATCAAGAAATATGATGTTGTTGATGCAGGTTCATACAAGAACATCAAGATCACGCTTAAGTACGGTGAGGACAAGGATGAGAAGATCATTACCGGACTTAAGAGGATATCCAAGCCGGGTCTTAGAGTATATGCCGGCAAGGATGAACTTCCCAGAGTGCTTGGCGGACTCGGAATCGCCATCATCTCGACCAACAACGGTGTGCTCACTGACAAGCAGGCACGCAAAGCCGGAGTAGGCGGCGAAGTTCTCGCGTTTGTATGGTAGAAACTATAGCGTAAATATATAGGAGGTACGGGCATGTCACGTATAGGAAAAATGCCAATCGCGATACCCGCAGGAGTTACTGTGGATGTTGCAGAAAATAATAAAGTGACTGTAAAGGGTCCCAAAGGGACACTGGAGCGCGTTCTTGCTCCCGAGATGGAGATAAAGGTTGAAGGTGCGGAAATAACAGTTTCGCGCCCGAACGATCTGAAGAGAAACAAATCTCTTCACGGACTTACAAGAACACTTCTCCATAACATGGTTGTCGGAGTTACGGACGGCTATGAGAAGAAACTTGAAGTAAACGGTGTCGGATACAGAGCGGCAAAGCAGGGCAAGAAGCTTGTTCTCAATCTCGGATATTCACATCCCGTAGAGATGGAAGATCCCGATGGAGTTGAGACCGTTGTGGAAGGTCAGAACATCATATTTGTTCGCGGCATCGATAAAGAGAAGATCGGACAATACGCGGCCGAGATCAGAGATAAGAGAAGACCTGAGCCTTACAAGGGCAAAGGTATCAAGTACGCTGATGAGCATATCAGACGTAAAGTCGGTAAGACCGGTAAGTAGTAAAGAAGGAGGAATCATAGAATGGTTAGCAAGAAATCAAGAGCAGAAGTTCGGATCAAAAAGCATAACAGAATGCGTAACCGTTTTGCAGGCACAGCCGAGAGACCCCGTCTTTGCGTTTTCCGCAGCAACAATCATATGTATGCGCAGGTTATCGACGATACGGCAGGCAATACACTTGTAAGTGCCTCAACAAATGAAAAAGACGTTAAGGCGGAACTTGAGAAGACCAACAACGTGGAAGCGGCAGCATACTTGGGAACCGTTATTGCAAAGCGTGCCCTCGAAAAGGGTATCAAGACGGTTGTCTTTGACAGAGGCGGCTTTATATATCAGGGCAAGGTTGCGGCACTCGCTGATGCAGCCAGAGAAGCCGGCTTGGAATTCTAGGAGGTAGAGGATGAAACGTCAGATAATTGATCCAAACAGTTTGGAATTAAACGATAAGGTTGTTACGATCAAGCGAGTAACAAAAGTTGTTAAGGGTGGACGTAACATGCGCTTTACCGCACTTGTTGTAGTCGGTGATGAGAACGGTCATGTCGGTGCCGGTCTCGGTAAGGCTGCCGAGATCCCCGAGGCTATCCGTAAGGGTAAAGAAGATGCAATGAAGAACCTCATTGAGGTTCCCCTCGATGCAAATAAGAGCATAACACATGATTTTATCGGAAAGTTCGGCGGTGCTCACGTACTCGTTAAGAGAGCTCCCGAAGGTACCGGTGTTATCGCGGGCGGTCCTGCCAGAAACGTATGTGAGATGGCCGGGATCAAGAATATCCGTACCAAGTCATTGGGCTCCAACAACAAGCAGAACGTTGTTCTGGCAACTATCGATGCTCTTCGCCAGCTCAAGACACCCGAAGAAGTTGCAAGGCTTCGCGGCAAGTCTGTAGAAGACATTATCGGATAGGTGCTTTGACAGAAGGAGGATACTAAAATGGCTGATAAGAAGATCAAGGTTACCCTGGTAAAATCACCTATCGGAGCTATCCCGAAGCACAGGGCGACAGTAAAGGCTTTGGGCCTTAAGAAACTCGGAAGCGTTAATGAGCTTCCCGACAACGAAGCAGTCCGCGGTATGTGCAGACAGGTTTGTCATCTGGTCAAGGTAGAAGAGGCTTAATCAATATAAAAGAGTAGGAAGAAGGAGGTCTCATAATGGAATTATCCAACTTAAAGCCCGCAGACGGCTCAAAACAAAGCGATAATTTTAGAAGAGGACGTGGACACGGTTCAGGGAACGGTAAGACGGCCGGCAAGGGACATAAAGGTCAGAAGGCTCGTTCAGGAGCTCCCAGGATCGGTTTCGAAGGCGGTCAGATGCCTTTATACAGAAGAATCCCCAAGAGAGGATTCCTGAACAGGAATACAAAGGAGATCGTTGCCATCAACATGTCAAAGCTTGAAGTGTTTGAAGACGGTGCAACGGTTACGATAGATGCCATGAAGGAAGTGGGCATCATCAAGAACCCCAAGGATGGTGTTAAGATACTCGGATCGGGAGAACTTACCAAGAAGCTTACGGTACAGGCGAATGCATTTTCAGCATCCGCTAAGGAGAAGATTGAGAGTCTTGGTGGAAAAGCAGAGGTGATCTAATGCTGGAAACGCTAAAAAACGCCTTAAAGATCAAGGATATCAGAAGCAAGCTCTTATTCACACTGGCTATGCTGGTGGTTGTCAGACTTGGTTGTGTACTTCCTGTTCCCGGTGTTGACAGAAACTATTTTGCAAACTGGTTTGCACAGCAGACAGGGGATGCATTCAGTTTCATGGATGCCTTTACGGGAGGTTCATTCCTGAAGATGTCGGTGTTTGCACTTAACATCACACCGTACATCACATCTTCCATCATCATGCAGCTTCTCACGATCGCGATCCCCAAACTGGAGGAAATGCAGCGTGAGGGCGAGGACGGAAGAAAGAAGATCGCTTCGATCACCCGTTATGTGACTGTCGGTCTGTCGCTCATGGAATCAAGCGCCATGGCGATCGGTTTCGGCCGTCAGGGACTGTTACAGGAATACAATGCACTCAATGTTATCATGGTAATCACATCACTTACGGCAGGCAGTGCATTCATTATGTGGATCGGTGAGCGTATCACCGAAAGAGGTGTCGGAAACGGTATCTCCATCGTACTTACGATCAATATCATCTCAAGGATCCCTCAGGATCTGACATCACTGTGGAAGCAGTTCGTAACTCCCCAGTTTGAGGCACATAAGTACGGTGCAGGAACGATCGCGATAGCTCTGATCGCAGCAATAATAGTAGTAACGGTAATTCTTACGGTAATACTTAACGGGGCCGAGAGAAGGATACCCGTACAGTATGCCAAGAAGGTTCAGGGACGTAAGATGGTAGGCGGACAGTCAACACATATTCCGCTGAAGGTCAACACCGGCGGTGTTATCCCCATCATCTTTGCATCAAGCCTTTTGCAGCTTCCCGGAGTCATCTCATCATTCTTCGGAAGCGGAAATGCCACAGGCTGGCAGAAGTTCCTGTATTTCCTTAATTCAGGAAACTGGTTCAAGAAAGGTGCCTGGGTATATTCATGGGGCGCACTTTTCTATGTTGTACTTGTAGTGTTCTTTGCTTATTTCTATACTTCCATTACGTTCAATCCCATGGAGGTTGCCGAGAACATGAAGAAGTCAGGCGGATTCATACCGGGTACACGTCCCGGCAAGCCGACCCAGGATTACCTGAACAAGGTGCTTAATTATATCGTCTTCATAGGTGCCATAGGACTTATCATCGTAGCCATGATCCCGATCATATTCAACGGACTGTTCGGTGCGAGCGTATCGTTCGGCGGCACAAGCCTTATCATCATCGTAGGCGTAATACTTGAGACGATGAAACAGATCGAGTCCCAGATGTTAGTCAGAAACTACAAGGGATTCCTTACGGATTAAATGCACGCGAAGCGATTTATGGCTTAGCGGCATCAGAATACAGACAGGAGGGCCCGCATGAAGATAATCATGCTTGGTGCGCCCGGTGCCGGAAAAGGCACACAGGCAAAGCTTATTGCTGAGAAGTTCGGTATACCTCATGTGTCCACGGGAGATATCTTCCGTGCGAACATCAAGGAGGGAACGGCTCTCGGCAAGGAAGCAAAGGAATATATGGATAAGGGACAGCTGGTTCCCGATGAGCTTACGGTACGTATACTTCTGGATCGTGTATCCAAGGAAGACTGTAAGAACGGATATGTACTTGACGGTTTTCCCCGCACGATACCTCAGGCCGAGGTGCTTGATAATGAGGTGGCAAAGCTCGGAGAGAAGATCGACTTCGCAATAGATGTCGAGGTTCCCGATGATGACATAATCCGCAGAATGGGCGGAAGACGTGCATGCCTTAAGTGCGGTGCTACCTACCATGTAGAGCATATCCCGCCCAAGAAGGAAGGCATCTGCGATGTATGTGGCAGTGAACTGGTCCTTCGTGACGACGACAAACCGGAAACTGTAAAGAATCGTCTGGATGTATACCACAAACAGACACAGCCTCTGATCGATCATTACAGCAAACAGAATATCCTCAGAACCGTTGACGGTACAAAGGATATGCACGAAGTGTTTGATAATATCGTAAAGCTTCTGGAGGCGTAGGATGGCTGTTACGATCAAATCCGAACGTGAGATTGAACTGATGAGGGAGTCATGCAGACTGCTCGAAGAGGTTCATGACGAACTGGGAAGGTTCATAAGACCCGGGATCTCCACCCTGGATATCGACCGTTACGGCGATGAACTTATAAGGGAGAGGAACGGTATACCGAACTTCCTTAATTATAACGGATATCCGGCAAGTATATGTGTATCCGTTAACGAAGAGGTGGTTCACGGTATCCCGAGAAAAGATCGAATTTTAAAAGACGGTGATATCGTAAGTCTGGATGCAGGTCTCATTTATAAGGGATATCATTCCGATGCGGCAAGAACTTATCCGGTCGGAGAGGTTTCCCCGGAGGTACAGCAGCTGATCGATGCCACGAAACAATCGTTTTTTGAAGGAATAAAAAAGGCGGTTGCCGGCAATCATCTGTACGATATCTCAAATGCGATAGCTGACTATATCGACGGATTCGGTTACGGGATAGTTCAGGATCTTGTCGGACACGGCATAGGGACATCTCTTCATGAGGACCCGCAGATACCGAATTTCAGACAGGTCCGTCGCGGGATCAAGCTTATACCGGGAATGACACTTGCGATCGAGCCGATGATCAATCTCGGTGGATACGAGGTCGAATGGCTTGATGATGACTGGACGGTAGTAACAAGAGACGGGCTTCCCTCGGCACATTACGAGAACACGATACTCATAACCGATGGAGAGCCGGAGATACTTACTCTTGCTGGTGGAGGTAATTAATGTCAAAAGCAGATGTAATCGAGCTTGAAGGGACTGTAGTTGAGAAACTTCCCAACGCAATGTTCCGTGTAAAACTGGAAAACGATCATGAAGTCATCGCACATATCAGCGGTAAGCTTCGCATGAACTTCATCCGTATCCTTCCCGGTGACAAGGTTACTTTGGAGATGTCTCCCTACGATCTGTCGAAAGGGCGCATCATCTGGAGAGACAAATAAGAAATTTGTTGTATTTTAGCACCTTTGGTGTTAGAATAGATAGCGGTCTGTTTTCGGACAGACAGGTTTTGTAGATAGAAGGAGGATAAAAATGAAAGTAAGATCTTCTGTAAAACCTATCTGCGACAAGTGCAAGGTTATCAAGAGAAAGGGTAAGATCAGAATAATCTGTGAAAACCCCAAGCACAAGCAGAGACAGGGGTAAAACCCAAAGCATTATGCGGCTGAAGTGACCGGTATTTCCGTCGAATGCGGTCACAGAGAATAGATAGACTTGAGGAATAACCCACCGAAGAGCTATCTACGTTTGAAACCTGCCTGTGAGGCGGGGCAAGTCCAATGAAGTTGGACGAGTATTAACATACTCCATTCAAATTTGTAACCGGGCATGGCCCGAAGTAAGAAAAGAGAGGTAAAAAATATGGCTCGTATTTCCGGTGTGGATTTACCAAGAGACAAACGTGTAGAGATCGGTCTTACATACGTTTACGGTATAGGAAGACCTACCGCTACCAAGATCCTTGAAAAGGCAAAAGTTAATCCTGATACCCGTTGCCGTGACCTTACGGACGACGAGGTTAAGAAGATCAGTGACATCATCGATGCCGACTACATGGTGGAAGGTGATCTGAAAAGAGAAGTAGCCCTTAACATCAAGAGACTTCAGGAGATCGGCTGCTACAGAGGTATCCGTCACAGAAAGGGTCTTCCCGTCAGAGGACAGAACACAAAGAACAACGCAAGGACACGTAAGGGTCCCAAGCGTACAGTGGCTGGTAAGAAGAAGTAAGATAAGAGGAAAGTAGGTTAGTTTAAATGGCAAAACAGACAAAGAAAACAGTTAAGAAACGTGTCAAGAAAAACGTTGAACGTGGACAGGCGCATATTCAGGCATCTTTCAACAACACGATCGTTACACTTACGGATCCCGAAGGTAACGCACTCAGTTGGGCAAGTGCCGGCGGCCTTGGTTTCAGAGGTTCAAGGAAATCTACTCCCTATGCGGCTCAGGTGGCAGCAGAAACAGCAACAAAGGCAGCACTTATTCATGGCCTTAAGTATGTTGATGTTTTCGTAAAGGGTCCCGGTTCGGGACGTGAAGCTGCGATCCGTGCGCTTCAGGCAGGTGGCCTTGAAGTAGTATCCATCAAGGATGTAACACCCGTTCCCCATAACGGATGTCGTCCGCCCAAGCGCAGAAGAGTCTGAAATGTGATGAGCTTGCGTAAGCAAGGTCGTCATGCAGCCTAGGCGCATTCTCCGAAGGAGAATTCAGGATGCGCCGTAGGTTCCCGATAGTTGTATAGGAAATGAAAACGGAGGACAAAAATGGCAGTCAACAGAGTACCTGTATTGAAAAGATGCCGTTCCCTCGGTCTTGAGCCGATGGTATTGGGCTATGATAAAAAATCAAGAAGGACCTTACAGAGGTCCAACAGGAAGATGAGCGAATACGGACTTCAGCTTCGTGAAAAACAGAAGGCCAAGTTCATCTACGGTGTATTGGAGAAGCCTTTCAGGAATTACTATGACAAGGCTGACAGACAGAAGGGTATGACAGGTGAAAACCTTATGATCATGCTTGAGTCAAGACTTGACAATGTTATCTTCAGACTTGCATTTGCAAGGACAAGGAGAGAAGCACGTCAGATCGTTGATCATAAGCATGTACTTGTTAACGGCAAGGTTGTTAACATCCCTTCATATCTTGTTAAGGCAGGCGATGTTATCGAGATCAAAGAGAACAAGAAAGACTCTGCAAGATACAAGGAGATCGTCGAGGTAACAGGCGGAAGGATCGTTCCCGCATGGCTCGAATCCGATCAGGAGAATTTGAAAGGAACCGTAAAGGCGCTTCCCACACGTGAAGAGATTGATGTTCCCGTGGACGAAATGCTTATAGTCGAGTTGTATTCAAAGTGATTTGTATCAATTAAGAGAGGAGATATTTTATGTTCGATTTTGAAAAGCCGAGAATTGAAATTGCAGAAATATCTGAAGATAAGAGATATGGCAGATTTGTTGTTGAACCCCTCGAAAGAGGATATGGCACAACGCTTGGCAACTCTCTTCGCAGGATCATGCTTTCGTCTCTTCCCGGGGCGGCAGTAAGTCAGATCAAGATCGACGGTGTATTGCATGAGTTCTCATCAATACCCGGCGTTAAGGAAGATGTTACTGAGATCATCATGAACATCAAGAGCCTTGCCATCCGTAACAATTCCTCATCGAACGAGCCCAAGACGGCTATTCTGGAGTTTGAGGGTGAGGGCGTTGTAACGGCTGCGGACATCCGCGTTGATCAGGATATCGAGATCCTTAATCCCGAGACAAGGATCGCAACGCTTAACGGCGGCTCGAACAGCAAATTATATATAGAACTTACGATCACCAAGGGTCGTGGTTATGTCGGAGCAGATAAGAACAAAAATGAGGATCTTCCCATTGGCGTTATAGCTATCGACAGCATATATACACCTATCGAGCGTGTTAATATGACGGTTCAGAACACACGTGTGGGTCAGGTAACTGATTTTGACAAGCTTACACTTGATGTTTACACAAACGGAACACTCGGCCCCGATGAGGCTGTAAGCCTTGCTGCAAAGGTGCTTTCCGAGCATCTTGCACAGTTCATCAATCTTTCCGAGAGTGCCCGTGAAGTATCCGTTATGATAGACAAGGAGCCTGAAGGTAAGGAAAAGGCACTTGATATGAACATCGACGAACTTGAGTTATCGGTTCGTTCATATAACTGCTTAAAGCGTGCCGGCATCAATACGGTGGCAGAACTTATCAACAAGACACCGGATGAGATGATGAAGGTTCGTAATCTCGGACGTAAGTCACTGGAAGAAGTATTGGCGAAACTGAAAGAGTTAGGTCTTCAGTTGAACGAAGGAGAGGATTAAGATGGCAAAATACAGAAAGCTGGGAAAGACATCCAGCCAGAGAAAAGCATTACTCAGAAATCAGGTCACACAGTTGATCTATCATGGTAAGATAACAACCACCGAAGCCAGAGCAAAGGAAATCCGCAAGCAGGCCGAGCATATCATCGCACTTGCAGTACGTGAGCGTGATAATTACGAGACTGTTGAAGTTGATGCCAAGATCCCCTTAAAGGATAAGGACGGCAGACGTGTCAAGGAAGTTGTTGACGGCAAGAAGGTAACACAGTATGAGACCGTCAAGAAGTCCATCAAGAAGGATTCTCCTTCAAGACTTCATGCAAGAAGACAGATGCTCAAGGTTCTCTATCCGGTAGTTGAAGTTCCCGATGCTGCTGCAGGCAGAAGGCGCAATACCAAGAACGTCGATCTTGTTGCGAAGTTGTTTGATGATATCGCTCCTAAGTATGCCAGCCGTAACGGCGGTTACACAAGGATCATCAAGGTTGGTCCCCGTAAGGGCGATGCAGCAATGGAAGTAGTTATCGAACTTGTTTGATCAGGTAATCCGGATAATCATTTAAGATCATAGGGGAGTCGCGTTTGCGGCTCCCGTTTTGTAATAATACGGTTTCATTGATATGAATCTGATAAGTGCACAAAATCTGACATTTGAATATGTCCGCCGTGACAGGAACGGTGAAGTGGACGGATTTTCCCGTGCGATAGATAATGTCGGCCTTGAGATCTCGCAGGGGGATTTTATCGCTATACTCGGTCCGAACGGCTCGGGTAAATCAACCCTTGCCAAGCATCTGAACAGCCTGTTGCACCCGACTGAAGGGGTAGTTTATGTTGACGGAAACGATACAGCGGATGCCGACAAGATATGGGATATCAGAAAGACTGTCGGTATGGTGTTCCAGAACCCGGAAAACCAGATGATAGGCACCATCGTAGAAGAAGATGTTGCCTTCGGGCCCGAGAACATGGGCATCAAACCTGATGAGATACGCCAGCGCGTCAGAGAGAGCCTTGAAACCGTTGAAATGTATCATACCCGGAAAACATCCCCGTCCAAGTTGTCAGGCGGGCAGAAACAGCGTGTGGCCATAGCGGGCGTTCTTGCCATGCACCCGAAATGTATCGTGATGGATGAGCCGACCGCAATGCTCGATCCGGAGGGAAGATATGAGGTCATAAGGGCGATCAGGGCGCTTAATGATGTTGAGAATATCACGGTTATACTTATAACCCATAACATGGAAGAAGCGGTATTTGCCGACAGGATCTATGTAATGGAAAGCGGCAGGATGGTAATGTCGGGAACTCCGAGAGAGGTATTCTCAAAAGTGGAAGAACTTGAAAGGGTCGGACTTACTGTGCCTCCCGTTACAAAGCTTGCATATGAACTCAGAAGATCGGGCCTGGATATTCCGCCCGGGATACTCACAAGAAAGGAACTGTGCGAGGTAATATGTCGATCTTAGTCAATCACCTTGAACATATATACAATCCCGGGACCGTATTTGAGAAAAGAGCCGTGGCCGATGTTTCATTTGAGGTTCAGAACGGGGAATATATAGGCATTGCCGGCAGTACCGGATCCGGAAAATCAACGCTGATCACTCATCTGAACGCGCTCCTTAAACCGACCGGAGGCGGTATATACTATGACGGGGTTGATATAAACTCCGACGGATATGACCGAAAGGCCCTGCGTGGAAAGGTTGGTCTTGTGTTTCAATATCCCGAACATCAGCTCTTCGAGGAGGATGTCTTTGCAGACGTGCGTTTCGGACCCAAAAATCTCGGTCTTTCCGATTCGGAGACAGAATACAGGGCGTATGATGCACTAAAGGCAGTCGGAATTAACGACGACCGTTTTTATGTGTCTCCGTTTGATCTGTCGGGAGGTGAAAAACGTCGTGTTGCCATTGCAGGCGTACTTGCCATGAAGCCGGAGGTGCTGATCCTGGATGAACCATGTGCGGGACTGGATCCCCGGGGCAGGGAAGAGATACTTGCCATGGTCGATGAACTTCACGCTTCGCTTGGGATTACCGTTATGATCGTATCACATTCAATGGATGATCTGGCTGAGCATGCCAAAAGGATACTTGTTATGCATGAGGGAAGTCTTGTGATGGACGGACCGACACGTGAAGTGTTCTCGCACAGGCCGGAACTTGAGGTCGTAGGTCTTGGTGTTCCGGATGTTACCGCTGTTTTACATACACTCAAGAGTATGGGTATGCCTGTACGTACAGACCGGATCACGGTTGAAGAGGCAAGAGACGAGATACTCAGGGTACTTGGAAGATGATCAGAGATATCACACTGGGACAATATTATCCTGCAGATTCCGTACTGCACCGCCTTGATCCGAGGGTTAAGCTTTGCGGAACGCTTATATATGTCATATCACTCTTTCTGTTTCAGAGCTTTACCGGTTATATCGTTGCTACGATATTCCTCGTATCGATGATAGTGCTGTCAAAGGTGCCTGTTTCCTTTATGCTGCGTGGACTTAAAGCGATATTCATACTGCTTGTGTTCACTGCGGTCCTTAATGCATTCCTGACACCGGGAAGGGAACTGGTACATTTCTGGAAGATCACGATAACAATAGAGGGTGTCAGGCTCGCCGCATTTATGGTATTGCGCCTTATATATCTGATAGTCGGGTCATCTGTCATGACACTAACAACAACACCTTCAAGCCTTACAGACGGCCTTGAAAAGGGTCTCGGCTGGATGAAAGCTCTGAGGGTGCCTGTACATGAGATCGCCATGATGATGTCTATCGCTCTGACTTTTATCCCGATCCTTCTCGAGGAGACAGATAAGATAATGAAGGCCCAGCAGGCGAGAGGAGCTGATTTTGAGAGCGGAAACATCTTTCGCCGTATAAGGGCACTGGTCCCTATACTTGTTCCGCTGTTTGTGTCGGCCTTCAGACGTGCCAACGACCTCGCACTTGCCATGGAAGCACGCTGTTACCGCGGCGGGGAGGGACGGACAAAACTACACCCCCTGAAGTATGTTGGCAGAGATTATATCGCGTATGCAATCCTGCTTTTATATCTGGTTGCAATCATCGCAGTTGGCTATTTTAGTGTCAAAGGGGACGGTTATTTTTGACAACTTTTTGATGAAATGACCGGCCCGCATTGATTAATTGAAAAAGTTGTCAAAAAGAACCGTCCCCTTTGACACCCTTTGACACCCTTTGGCATCGATACATAAATATGACAAGAAGGATAATGCTCACAGTTGCATATGACGGGACTGATTATAACGGATGGCAGATCCAGCCGGATGTTCCGACGATAGAGGGTATTCTCGACAGGGAACTGTCGCGGCTTCTTGGTGAGAATATCAGGGTTATCGGTGCGTCAAGAACGGACGCCGGGGTTCATGCCGAAGGAGCTGTAGCGGTATTTGATACTACATCGAGGATCCCCGGGGACAAGTTTTCATATGCGCTCAACCAGAGTCTGCCCGATGATATAGTGATCAGAAGATCTGAGGAGGTCGCGCCTGATTTTCATCCTCGCAAGGTTGACTGCCGCAAGACCTACAGATACAGCATCTGGAATGACAGATTTCCCATGCCGACCATAAGCAGATATTCCCACTGGGTTTATTCGCGCCTTAACCTGGATGCCATGAAGGAAGCTGCCGCTTATTTTAAGGGCGAGCATGATTTTGCGGGATTTTGCAGTGCAGGTGCGGATGTGGATTCAACTATACGCACCATATATGATATGCATGTCGCATCAGCTTCTTCCCTGGACCGTGAAATCTCTCCGGAAGGCACATTTCACGGACAGATCGATATTATCGTTACCGGAAACGGATTCCTTTACAATATGGTCAGGATAATCGCCGGGACGCTCATCGAGGTCGGGGAAGGGAAAACAGATCCTTCCGATATCGCGGATATCATAGAATCATGTGACAGGTCGCGGGCGGGAAATACGGCTCCGGCCAGGGGACTGACACTGGTGGGGTATCAGTATGACAGATGATACGCGAATATCCGAACTGGCACAGCGCGTACTTGCTCTTGCCAGAGACAGCATAATCGTTAAGTTCAGGTTTTTTGATAAAGCGCTGGCATCGATAAAGCTTGAGGAGGCGAAGGGTACGGGCAGGTATGCCGGTTCTGCCGGAAGGCTTACATATGATCCCGCAAGACTTCTTTCCGATTATGCAAATGATGAGAATTTTGCTGTAAGGCTCCTGTTGCATGTGATCTTTCATAATATCTTCATGCATTATTCGCGCAGAGATATCACTAACAGAAAATACTGGGATATAGCATGCGATATAGCGGTTGAGAATGCGGTCCTTGCCGTTGCCGGAGAATATCAGAGACTTGATGATACCAATGTGCAGACAGTATTGTCGAGGCTTAACAAATGGGTTCCCCATCTGACAGCGGAACTGCTGTACAGGGAATTTATGGTCGGCGGGATATCAACCGATTCGGCAGCAGAATATGCGAGACTCTTTCCCATGGATGAACATGTCTCATTCGATGCGAAGGAGCGCGAGGAGATAACGGTCACGGCAGAAGAATGGGAGAAGATTGCAAGGCGCATACGTGCGGAGCTGAAATCATTTTCCCGGGATATAAAGGGAGGAGATACGATCCTTTTCAATCTCAGGGAAGCTGTTCGCAAGAAGTACGATTATGATGATATCATAAAGCGGTTTGCCGTGATGAGCGAGGAGATAAGGGTCAGTCCCGATGAATTTGACTATATCTACTATACATACGGGTTATCACAATACGGAAACATGCCCCTCATAGAGCCTCTCGAATACACGGACGAGAAGAAGATCAAAGAATTTGTCATTGCGGTTGATACATCCGCATCCGTCAGGGGCAAGCTCGTCGAGGGATTTCTCGAAAAAACATATGATCTTCTGTCGCGTTCGGTATCATTTTCGGAAACGATGAACGTCCATATCATCCAGTGTGACAGTGATGTTACGAGCGATATAACGATAAGGAACAAAAATGACCTTTCTGCAGTCGTAACGGGACTGCAGGTAAGGGGATTCGGAGCTACGGATTTTCGCCCCGTATTTGAATATGTTGATAATAAGATATCAAACAGAGAGTTTACGAACCTCAGGGGGCTTATATATTTTACGGACGGATATGGGATATATCCTGTAACGCCGCCAAAGTATGATACGATGTTCGTGTTCGGTTCGGAGGATGATTTCAGGCCTCCGGTACCGGGATGGGCGATCAGGGTGGTCGTTCCGGATCTTTGAAAAGCACGCAGGCCGGCAGGATTATCAGCAGCATTAACAGTATAAGGGTAAGCGTATGAACATTAAGGAAGCCAAGAACTATATCAAGGATACGATAACCGCATATCTGAAAAAGGATGAATTCGGAGACTACAGGATCCCAATCGAGAAACAGCGCCCCATTTTTCTGATCGGAGCTCCCGGTATAGGAAAAACAGCCATAATGGGGCAGATTGCCGAAGAACTCGGAATTGCACTTGTGAGTTACTCGATGACACATCATACCCGTCAGTCGGCTCTGGGACTTCCGTTCATCAGGGAAAAAACATACGGGGATACGACGGTGAGCGTGTCTGAGTATACGATGAGCGAGATCATAGCCAGCATATATGACACAATGGAAGAGTCGGATGTCAGAGAGGGAATACTGTTCCTGGACGAGATCAACTGTGTTTCGGAAACCCTGTATCCTTCGATGCTGCAGTTTCTCCAGTACAAGGTATTTGGAAAACATACCGTGCCGTCGGGATGGATAATAGTCACCGCGGGCAATCCTGTGGAATTCAACAAAGCGGTCAGGGAATTTGATGTTGTTACACTTGACAGGATGAAGGTCATAGATGTTGACGCCGATTACCCGGCATGGAGATCATATGCCCTGTCGAGGCATATCCACGGAGCGATCATGGGATTTCTAGAGAGCAACAGGGACAGTTTCTATAAGGTTGAGACAACTGCTTACGGGAAGACATATGTTACAGCAAGAGGATGGGAAGATCTGTCCGACATGATAAGGCTCTATGAAGAAGATGAAAAGGCAGTAAACGATAATCTTATATGTCAATACATCACAGATGAGAAGACAATTAAAGATTTTTCTGCCTATTATGATCTGTATAACAAGTACAAAAAACTCTATGATGTGGAGGAGATATTTACCGGTAATATATCAGACAGGACATTAAAGGTAGCAGGATCTGCTCCGGTAGATGAAAGGCTTGCCCTTACAGGACTGCTGGCAGACACGCTGAAAACCGAGGTTTCGGACATTCTGGCCTTGCATGATATGTTAAAAAGGATAAGACCCCAGATATCATCGGTTGCCGATATACCCGAAGACGGGATACCTGAAAAGCTGAACGGATTCATTGATGCGTCAAAGGCACTGATCTCACAAAGATCACGCGCGGGATCTTTATCTGTTTATGAGAAAAGTCAGTACAAACGTATCATCAGATTCTACACGGATGCGAAGGATGAGATCCAAAACGGCAGATCGCTCAGGGAGATCTATAATGAAAAGATCACGGAACTGAAAGCATCGGTTAACAGGGAACTATCAAGGATAGATAACCTTTTTGAAGGAATGTCCGGGATCTTCGGAGAAGACGGCAATGAGATGCTTGTTCTTGTCACGGAACTAACGCTCGGAGCTGATACGGCGGAATTCTTTTCGAACTTCAGATCTGAATCGTATGAGAAATACAGCAGCGTGCTTATGGTCGAGGACAGGGCCAGGAGCCTTCACCGCGAAGTACTTGAAGAGATATCATGAACGTAAACGGATATGAAGTTATTGACGGCGTTCTCGATCTTGGTGGATCTGCCGTAACAACTGTTGCGAATAAGGAATTCTGGGCCTGCAGGGCGATCAGAGAGCTCATACTGCCTCCCGGTATCGAACATATCGGTGACTGGGCTTTTGCCAGGTGTTCCAATCTTACAAAGGTTACGTTTTCCTGTGATTTTCGTCCCGGTTTACTTGGCAGGGATGTCTTCAAAGGCTGTGACAGTCTTGTCAGTATAATGTTTTCCGACAGCGATCCTGCAACAGGAAGACTTATGGCGCTTTGTGCCAACAAGATCCCGTATGATCATCTTATCAGGGCTGACGATATCGGACAGAAAAGCTGGTTTGAAAAGTGGGATATAGGCCTTGTGACACAGCTTAAAAGTGATGATGCCGAGGCAAAGATGAGTGCTGCATTATGCGGTGAAGAGGATATCTCATACGATGATATAGGGTCTGTGGACGGAGAGATGAGCGGTGAGACGGAAGATTACCTGTGGAGGGAGGCTTACAGAAAGTGCAGCCTCTGCTACATACGTCTTGCCAACGATAAATGGCTTGCTGACAAAACGCGTGCTCTTATAGAGGACCATATCATCAGTAACAGATTTGGCGAAGGAAACGGATACAGTTTTTATACGATCTTTGAGGAGTGCGACAGTGATATATCGTACCTGCGCATGTATCTGGATATCGTTAAACCGGATAAACAGACTCTTACGGACATGACAGCGGCTCTTCCGCAAAGGTTTGTCAGAGCCAAATCATATCTTATAGAAGAATCATGTAAGAGTGCGGGAGGACTGGACAGTCTTCTGCTGTGAGAGTTACAATGTTTCAGAAGGTACTTTTTTGTGGCATTTGGACTTATTGGAGAACAGATGGACAGGAGGTTATATGACAACACTTTATATCAATGAAAAAGAGATAAAAGGACACATCAATCCCGAGATATACGGCCATTTTTCGGAACATCTCGGAAGGTGTATCTATGAAGGCCTGTATGTAGGTGAAGATTCCGAGATACCTAACGTTAACGGCATGCGTAAGGATGTTGTTGATGCGCTGAAGGAGATGAAGATACCGCTTTTGAGATGGCCCGGCGGTTGCTTTGCCGACGAATACCACTGGAAGGACGGGATCGGCCCGAAGGAGGAGCGCAAGAGGATGATCAACACCCACTGGGGCGGTGTTGTGGAGGATAACAGTTTCGGTACCCATGAGTTTTTCGAACTGTGCGAACAGCTCGGATGCAAGACCTATGTCAATGGAAATGTTGGAAGCGGCTCTGTACAGGAAATGAGTGAGTGGGTTGAGTACATGACATTTGACGGCGTTTCACCGATGGCGGATCTTCGCAGGAAGAACGGTCGTGAAAAACCCTGGAAGGTGGATTATTTCGGTGTCGGAAACGAGAACTGGGGCTGCGGCGGAAACATGACCCCCGAGTATTATGCAAATCTCTACAGACGTTACCAGACATATATCAGACATTACGACAACAGCGCTCCGATAAAGAAGATATGCGGAGGAGCGGATACGGCGGATACCAACTGGACGAGGAAGGTTTTGGAAACATGTTTTGCAAGCCCGCATAAACCCGAGTTCCACGGATACATGGACGAGTTGAGCCTGCATTATTATACGGTTCCCGGTCCCTGGGAGCATAAGGGCTCCGCGACCGATTTTACCGATGAAGAATGGTATCTGACACTGAAGAAAGCCCTTCGCATGGATGAACTTTTGAACATGCATTTTGCCATAATAGACCAGTTTGATCCCGACAAGAAGATCGGTATGTCCGTTGATGAGTGGGGCTGCTGGTTTGATGTGGAGCCGGGCACGAACCCCGGATTCCTGTATCAGCAGAATACAATGAGGGATGCACTTGTGGCATGTATCAACCTCAATATATTCAACAAGAGGTGTGACAGGGTACAGCTTGCATGTATTGCCCAGCTTGCAAACGTTCTCCAGTCCGTAATCCTTACAGAGGGTGAAAAAATGGTCCTGACTCCGACCTATCATATTTTCCATATGTACAGGCACCATCAGGATGCGGATCTTATTGCAAGCTATCTCGAAGGAAACGGTGTGGCCGGAAGCGGCGAAAACACTGTTCCGAAGCTGTCGGAATCCGTTTCGGTAAGTGCTGACGGCACATTAAACGTCACGATAGGAAATCTGTCCATAGATGAGGATGCTGATGTTGCGATATCTCTTTCCGACAGACGTATTTCAACGGTCGAATCTACGATCCTTATCGGGGACAGGAATGCATACAACACATTTGATGATCCCGAGAGGGTCAGGGAACAGGAGTTTTACAACTACGAATTTGAAGGCCGCAAGCTGACATTTACTCTTCCGAAGAACAGCGTTGTGCTGTTTCGTATCAAATGATGGAAGGCAGGAGGCCGTGTAAAAAGTGCCTTCTGGCCGAGCTGGACAATGAAAAACTTCTGGCAGAGGTCAGGACGGCCATTGACAGGCTTAGTGATGACATGAAGGTTTCGGATGGCGAATATGAAGCCAGGCTGGCGGTATGCAGACAGTGTGACCGGCTTAATGAAGGCACATGCAATGCCTGCGGGTGTTATGTTGAACTGCGGGCGGCAGCCGTAACGGGAAGATGTCCGTATAAAAAATGGCCCACCGTCAACAGAAAAAGTTCCGATTGACAGCAATGATCAAAACGTGTATCCTGTCAGAAAAGATATTTAAGGATATGAACATGTTAAGACAAGTATCAACAACAGCATTCTTCTTTTTTACCTTTACTTCGGACCGATGTAAGGGTGTTTTGTGATGCTTGACTGATCATAAGATGAACTTACAGGCGGTCCGGAAAATGAATCCGGGCCGCTTTTATATTTGCCGGACGAGTGAGAGGACGAGTGAGAGGGTGAAAGTTGCGGACAGGCTGAAACAGCAGTACACAGAACAGGAGGAGAAAAATGAAAAAGATCGCATACAGCGGGATAGAAGGATGTTTTGCACATATTGTGGCCAGAAAGCTTTTTCCCGATGAACTGCATGTTTCATTTGCAGGTTTTGAACAGGCATACGGGTCGGTTGTATCCGGGCAGTGTGATATAGCGGTCCTTCCGGTCAAAAACAGTTATGCCGGACCTGTGAACGAGGTCCAAAAGTTGATAGAGGATGGCGGGTTGTATATAAACGATACGTATGAGCTTCCTGTTGTACAGAATCTGCTTGGGATCCGCGGAGCCCGCCTTGGTGATATCAGGACCGTCATCAGCCAGCAAAAGGCTATAGAACAATGCGACAGTTATATAAGGGAACACGGATATGATGTTGTGATCTCGACCAATACAGCGGTTGCCGCAAAAGAGGTTATAAGCAGACACAATATGTCGATCGCAGCCATAGCGGGTCTTGAGACGGCGGCACAGTACGGACTGAGGGTGCTTGCCGAGAAGATAAATGAAAAGGATGACAATATAACGACATTTGTAACAGTATCACGTGAACAGAAAACCGTTTAAAAGATGAAAAGGAGTAGAGACCATGGGAATGATGTATGAACGCCAGCTTGCAATACCTGCAGAACTGAAGGAGATGTATCCGCTTACGGCCTCGATGAACGAGACGATCCAGGAAAGAAGGGCACAGCTTGTATCGATCTTTGAAGGGAGACGGGACAGACTTATCCTGATAATCGGTCCGTGTTCTGCCGACAATGAAGACTCCGTACTTGATTATATCGGAAGGCTCGTACCCGTACAGGAGAAGGTTAAGGACAAGATATTCATCGTACCGAGGATCTATACAAACAAGCCGAGAACAAATGCTGAAGGATACAAGGGAATGCTTCATCAGCCCGATCCGACCGAAAAACCGAACCTGTTCAAGGGAATCGAGGCAACCAGACATCTGCACATGCGTGCAGTCATGGAAACCGGTTTTGCATGTGCGGACGAAATGCTATATACTGAAAATTACGGTTATCTTGACGATCTGCTCATTTACGTTGCAGTGGGTGCCCGTTCGGTCGAGGATCAGCAGCACAGGCTTACATCGAGCGGGATCAGCGTACCTGTCGGAATGAAAAATCCCACATCGGGTGATTATCGTGTTATGATGAATGCGATAAGTGCTGCCCAGAACGGCCATACATTTATATATCGCGGCTGGCAGGTTCACTCTGACGGCAACAGACATACGCATGCCATACTTCGCGGATATACAGACCAGCACGGATCCATGAAGCCCAATTACCATTACGAGGATCTCGTAAGACTGTGCGATATCTATGATGAGATGGAGCTGCAAAATCCCGGTCTTATCGTTGATACCAATCACTGCAATTCAGGTAAGGATCCTTTCGAGCAACGCAGGATAGTCAAGGAAGTGCTCCATTCCGCAAGACATGATGAGCGTATCGCGCGGATACTGAAGGGCTTCATGATAGAAAGCTATATCGAGGACGGGGCCCAGGAGCCCGGTGGCGGCGTTTACGGTAAGTCAATAACCGATCCGTGTCTCGGATGGGAAGCTACCGAAAAGCTTATTTACGAGATAGCGGAATTGCTGTAATAAACGATCAGGAAGGAGACCCATACAGGGAAAACTTATGAAAGAAGTATTTGATGCAGTCATAAAGATCTGTAACCAGAGAGGGATGGGAGGGACTTCGACATATATTCTGGCGGGGATCATGAGCGTAATGGCATTTGCCATAGCGGTCGCGCTGTATATATTCATCTTCCTGATGCTGAAAAAACTGATACATCACCTGTTCCGTACTGTTGCGGTAAAAAAAGGCCGCAGGATACATATCGAGTTTCTGGAGAGGGTTGTGACCTTTGTTCTGGGAGCCCTTATCATCGTATCATTTCTCGGATGGAAAAATATCGGAGGTTCACTTCTCGGAAGTGCAGCTGTGATAACCGGTGTGATCGGTTTTGCCGCACAGGATGTAATCAAGGATATCCTGTCGGGCATGCTGATCAGTATATACAAGCCGTTCGATCTCGGAGACAGGATCGAACTTGAGGACGGTACGGTCGGTATAGTCGAGAGCATAACAATGCGTCATGTAGTTATCGTAAGGATAGATACCTTAAGGGTTGTGATCCCCAACAGCAGGATCAATGCAGCATCGATACTCAACTACAGTTTCGGGGAGATACAAAGATCATGTCTGTTCAAGTTTCCGATAGGATATGACAGTGACATCGAGAAGGCCAGACAGGTCATATCCGATGCGGTCAAGAGCAGTCCTTATTCGATACCGGGCAGAACTCAGAAGGACGGTTCGATGGATTATGCCTCTGTATATTTTATCGATCTGGATTCTTCCGCCCTTGTAATGAGTGTTACCGTATATTATGAGGCATCCACCCCTAGTGAAAAGCTCAAGGACGATATAAATACACGTGTATTTGAAGCTCTCGGAAGAAACGGTATAGAGATACCTTACAATCACACATCCGTTATCATAAAGAACGAAGATTAGAAACAACCCCCATTTTTGTGACATTATAATTAGAGTGTGACAGATGATGCCGGGCGGCATCGGATCGGAGGACGGATCATAGTGAGCAGGCGGCAAAACTATAAGACTGGCAAGGTAGAACGTCGGACTAATAAGAATATGGACAGCTCAATAAGACGTATATGCCGCAGGGCAGGGCTCTCGCAGAAGTCTGCACATGACATCAGACGTTCCGTTGCGTCAATGCTTTATGCGAATGGTGAGAGCCTGGAATCGATCAGAAAGTTTCTTGGCTATTCGGATCTTAGGACGACAAGTGAATATATCGTGGATTTTTCCGGAGCGGAAGACAGAAGCGAACGTATTCACGCGATACTTGCGCAGGATCTGCCTATGCAAAACAATACCGGACGCAGTATAAAAGAAGACAAGGTTGTCCGTTTCAAAACCAAAGTATCTTAATAAGTACTACAACGTACTACAATTCAATAGCCTGAAATCCCTTGATTTTACTGTTATAAAACAAGCAGGGTACGGGAATCGAACCCGCCTCCTCGGCTTGGGAAGCCGATGTACTACCGATGTACTAACCCTGCGTCAATGTCATAATTTTATCGGGTCTGATGCCGCATGTCAAGGCGTATGAACTGCCGTTTGATCAGAAAGAATCCGAGAATGGCAGAGGACAGCTGGGTTACGACAGTGGATGCCCATATCCCGTTGCCGCCGAAAATCCCGGAGAGAACGGTCAGAAAGAACAGATAAAAAACGATGTTCCGAAGAACCGCGAACAGCCCGGAGGTCTTCCCGTCGGTGCATCCGGTAAAATAGCCCGAAACAAATATCCCAAATCCCGAAAACAGAAATGATGCTCCGGCAAAACGAAGTGCACGGGTGCAAAGCATTGCTCCATCTTTGTCTGAGGGGAAGTACGCATCTGATACGGGACGTGCCGCAAGGACGGTCGACAGCGCGGTTATGGCTGTAAGAATGCATATTAGTGTAATGGTATTTTTGCCAAGGCGCCTGATCTCCTCCTTATCATCCCTGCCATAGAAGTATGCGATCATCGGCTCGACCACGACCATGATGCCTGCAAATAAGGAATCTGAAAGATAGGTCACGTTTGACAGGACGCAGACCACACTCGTTCCGATGGACGAATAGAACACGGCGGCGGATCTGTTCAGCATTATCGTCAGTATCCCGGCTGATGTTATGGAGAGAAGTTCGGATATGCCGTTAAAGAAAACCGGTGCTATTTCCTTTATCGGAATGAACATAGGCCTGAAACCAAACAGTCTGCGTCTTGATATCAGTATGACGGCAAGCACGGTCTGCAGAAGATATCCCGTACCGGTAGCCGCTGCGGCTCCGTATACTCCGAGTCCGAAATACTTCATCAGAACCACGTCGAGGACGCAGTTGGTCAGTCCTCCTGAAAGTTCAAGGAGCGCGACGGTCATTACCGCCTCCTGACCTATGAGAAGCAGGTTCAGGATGCATGATACCAGGAGTGCGGGCATGAAGAGGATCAGTATACCGGAATATTCCAGTACATATTCTTCGTTTCCCGGTGTCATCCCTAGAAAGAAGAGCACATTCCGGCGGAATATACAGATCAGTGCCGGGAATAAAAGGCTTATCGATATGGCATAAGTCAGGATCCCGTTGCAAAGTCTGGCAGCAAGATCGTGGGAACCCTTGCCGTGAAGTTCCATGATGGCGGCGTTTGCACCGGTTCCTATCATATACCCGATCCCTATAAAAAATGCACTGATGGGGAGAAAGATGCTTGTGGCCGCTATCGCGGTACTGTTTACGAACCTGTCGATCAGAAACGAATCCACAACACCGTACATGGCTATCATCATATATACCAGAACACTCGGAACGACGATTTTTGACAGTCCGGCAAGTGAAAGTGAAGGGACGTTCATATCGGTATCTTTATTCACCGACAGCCTCCTTTCTCAGGTCTTCTATGATCAGATTAGGATCTCCGAGGTGCAGGATAAGCTGACATGCGGTCTTGAGGAAGATGCGCCTGAAGCGTCTGATGCTGGCCGGCTCGTAGCAGTCGGCCATATAGTCTATGTACAGCAGGCATCCGTCGGCCTTCTCATGTATCTCTATGTCCAGCAGGTTGTCAGCGGCAATGTTTTCCCTGTCAAGGTCTACGGTAGTATAGCAAAGAGACCTGTCCCTTGTGAGATTCCTGAGGTCGGACTGGTATATGAGACTGGCATCTATTCCCTCGTCATTAATCTTATCGGGTCCCGGATAGGGATAGCACGAATAATATATCCCGTTTCGGATCTGGTCCTGGACTTTACGGTACATCTCGCTGATAGTTGGGGTTTGGGCAAGCCTTATGCCGACAAAAAGGTTTCTTATCAATGTTCCGATTATGTTGGCATCGGTTTCCGTTTCCCTGCCGTTGAAGGTCCAGGATATGCGTACATCCTCCGATCTGTTATAAAAAGCTATGGAAAGGACGGATACGGTTATGAAGAAGGCGTTTTTGGATACGCCGTAAGTGTTCTGAAGCATTTCGTACGATTCACGTTCTATCGGGATCATGGCGGTTATGTTTCCGTATTTTCCGGCCCCTATCGGATGATCGGGTTCCGGGAAACAGTCCCAGGTGACTGCATCAAGCACTCCGGCATAGTAATCCTTGGCTTCCCTGTAAAGCGGCGATAAGGATTCGTGGTTCCTCTCTTCGATCTTCAGGTAGTAATTATCGCCTGGCAGCTCTCTGCCGTCATATGCATCACAAAGGTCACGTATGAGTATCTGTATCGAGGTTCCGTCCGCAATGCTGTGGTGCATGTCTATATAGAGGTAGCCTCCCCGTTCGGTCCGAATGAGCCTCAGCCGGTAAAGCGGGGAATTCAGAAGTTTATAAGGCTTCACAAGCCCCTCGGCTTCGGAGATGAATTCGGATTCGGTCATATCTTCTATCGCAACCGACAGGTCTGCATCGCTCATATACCGCTGGACGAGGTCGTTGTCATCGTTGAAGCAGTATATGGTGGAAAAGACCGGATGTGTCTTCATGACTTTTTCCATGGAAGACGCTACACGGCCAAGATCCACGGACGGGGCGAGTCTGAGCAGCATACACAGGTTCCACGTCGTTGACTTCGGTACGAAGCACTGGTAATCAAACATGTAGAGCTGGACTATGGACAGGGGCTGGTCCATGGCGAGAGCCCTTGCGTTTTCGTCTTCCATATTTCCGGTCTGATCTGAGATCTTATCACGATAGATCCGGGCGATATTCCGGGGAGTACGTCCGTTTATGATCATCATTGTGCTTAGCTGCGGCCAGTCAAGATGCGCTATGATACCCATCAGCGAAATGGAGTCGACGCCTAAGTCAAATATGTCATCAGCCGCACCGATCTTTTCCATGTCGAGGACCCTGCCGACCGCGTCACAGATCGCTTTTTCGTCATCATCAGCCGGAGCGATATAGTCCGCCCTGTATCGGGCTATATCAGGCTTGGGAAGGGCGGAACGCATGAACTTGCCGTTCTCGTTAAGAGGGATTTTGTCGATATGTATGAAATATGAAGGGATCATGTATGAACTGATGATAGGGCGGAGCGTTTCTTTTGCCTTTTCGGCATCTATGGTCAGATCTCCGGTGTAATATGCACACAGATAGACGGTTGCACCCTCGTTAAATGCCCGTACTCCGGCCCATTTGGCCCCAAGATGCTTTACGATGACGGATTCTATCTCGGCAGGTTCCACACGGTTGCCGCGGATCTTTATCATATCATCACTGCGTCCGAGTATCGTGATATTGCCGCCATCCTTTATCGTGCCAATATCACCTGTGTTCATAAAGCCGCCTATGTTTGCCTTTTTGGTCATCT
>JBGUNV010000050.1:0-18450 GCA_045117595.1 Lachnospiraceae bacterium | reverse complement strand
TGATACCCTGAACGATCTCCATGTTGTTAACATTGAAAGCACCTACTGCGTATCCGCCGTCATATGCCTTCTTGAACATCTCGGTTGTGGTAACTAATGACATAACGATTCTTCCTTTCTGAAATGTAATATTTGATCCGACTTCGTCGGAAAATCACCGTGGAAAATTATAGCATTAAATGCCCGCTGCCACAAGTGTTTTCATATCTTCACAGATTTTGATGCACAGATCAAGCGACTTTGATCCGACAGCAAAACCTGCCACCTCTTCCGGTGAAAATCTGTACATAAAGTACGGTTTTGCACCGGTCGCAAGTTTCATTTTTCCCCTGTATCCCGCAATAAACGGAGCTATCGCGGAAGGATCGTAGTCAGCATCCGAAAGCACCTTCAGTTCGAATGCCTTCTTCGTCTGTTTGATATCGGTAACAAAAACGGCACCGGCGATCGTGCGAAGATATGCGACCCTCAGAAGATTTTCCACGGACTGCGGGATGGCACCGAACCTGTCGGTAAGCTCATCCCTCATATCATCCGCCTCCTCCTTGGAGGATATGCATGATATTCGCTTATATACATCGATCTTCTGGTTTTCACTTGCTATATACGTATCCGGTATGTATGCATCTATATCAAGGTCAACCGATACCTCGACCTCTTCCTTTGTCTCCTCACCCTTCTGCTTTTTTACAGCCTCATTTAAAAGCTTGCAGTACATATCATATCCGACTGCGTTCATATGCCCGGACTGTTTCATTCCGAGAAGGTTTCCTGCGCCTCTTATCTCAAGGTCCTGCATAGCTATCTTGAACCCGCTGCCAAGCTCAGTGAACTCCCTGATCGCCTGAAGACGTTTTTCGGCAGTCTCCTTAAGTATCTTGTCCCTTTTGTACATGAGGAATGCATATGCAGTCCTGTTGGAACGGCCAACTCTGCCGCGGAGCTGATACAGCTGCGACAGACCCATCCTGTCGGCATCATGAATGATCATGGTGTTTACGTTGGGAATATCCAGACCGGTTTCTATGATCGTCGTAGCCACAAGCACATCTATGTCTCCGGATACAAAATCATACATGATGCGCTCAAGTTCTGCCTCCTTCATCTGTCCGTGTGCATAGGATATCCTGGCATCAGGAAGTATCCCTGACAGCCTGGCTGTCATATCGGCAATCGACTGTACCCTGTTATAAACATAGAATACCTGCCCGCCCCGGGCCAGTTCGCGGCTGATCGCTTCTCTTACCATCTCCTCATTATATTCCATTACAAATGTCTGGATGGGAAGCCTGTCCTGAGGTGCCTCTTCAAGAACACTCATATCCCTTATTCCGATAAGGCTCATGTGTAATGTCCTCGGAATGGGGGTGGCAGTAAGGGTAAGTACATCAACATTTTCCTTAAGCTTCTTGATCTTCTCCTTGTGGGTCACTCCGAATCGCTGTTCCTCATCAATGATCAGAAGCCCCAGATCCTTAAAGGAAACATCCTTGGAAAGCACACGATGCGTCCCGATGACTATATCCACCGATCCGTTTGCAAGGCCCCTTACCGTATCCCTTATCTCGGCAGGAGTTCTGAACCTGCACAGAAGATCCGTCCGTATCGGATAATCCTTCATGCGCTGGTTGAAGGTCGTATAATGCTGCTGAGCCAGTACCGTTGTCGGCACAAGATATACAACCTGTTTTCCTTCCGAAACGGCCTTAAACGCTGCCCTTATCGCTATCTCCGTCTTGCCGTATCCTACATCCCCGCATATCAGACGGTCCATTATCTTATCGGATTCCATATCCCGCTTTGTATCCTCGATCGCGGCGATCTGGTCCTCCGTTTCCTCAAATGGGAACAGCTCCTCAAATTCCGTCTGCCATACCGTATCGGCTCCGTATTCATATCCCTTCTTCGCACTTCGGGCAGCATACAGTTCCACAAGATCGCGGGCGATCACATCAACCGCCTCCCTGACCTTCGACTTGGTCCTGGTCCACTCCTGTCCTCCGAGTTTATTGAGTTTTGGTGCATGCGCATCGGCAGATGCATATTTCTGGATCGTATCAAGCGCCGTGGCCGGAATATACAGATTCCCGCCGTCACGGTAGGATATCTTCATATAATCCTTGGTAACATTGTCGACATTTACCTGTTCGATACCCTGATATATTCCAAGGCCGTGACTCTCATGTACAACATAATCCCCGACCTTCAGTTCCGAAAACGTCGATATATTGCTTCCCGAATATTTGTATTTATGTTTCTTCTTCCGGCGAGCCTGGGTAAAGATATCCGCCTCGGAGATGACCGTGTATTTGAGGAGCGGATATTCGAATCCCTGACTGATCCGCCCGTATGTGACCATGATCTCCTTCGGTACGATTTCTCGTTCCGCATTTTCTGTAAAGAACGCGTTCAGATCGTTTTCACGAAGGTCCTCAGCCAGCCTTTGCGCCCTTGTTCTTGATGCGCACAGGAGTACCACACGGTATGAATTCTTGACAAATCTCTTCAGATCAGATAAAAGGCTTTCAAAACTGTTGTTATAACTGTTCACCGTCTTCGTGATGACATTCACGGATCCCCTGACCGTAAACAGTCCCTGCGGCAGTGCCAGCGTTGACATTGCAACGCTTTTTGCCAGCTCAAATCCTGCAAAAACTTCCCCGGTATCATAAAGGAGCTTTGTCTGCGTCGGAAGGGCATATCCTTTTTCAAGACGCATCTTCATGCTCTCTGTAAATTCCATCTCAACAGCCGTTGCAGCCTCTTTCATCCTGGCCGGTTCATCAAGAAAATATACACATGATGTCCGTGACAGATAATCTGCGAAGCTCTGCGTATCGTCGTAGAAATACTCCAGAAAACTGTCGGTGTTTACACCGGCCTGTCCGGAAATATCTATCTCTTCCTTCAGGTTCGTAGCGATACGGTATGCATTTGCCCCCTCTTCGGTTCTGAACTCATCCCTGAACTTTTTTCTGATCTCACCGGCCTCCCGGGTTATTCGCTCAAGTCCCTCATCGATCTGTTCTTTTGTCAGCACGGTCTCGGATGCGGGAAAAACAGCGACTGTCTGCAGTTTTTCAATTGACCGCTGGCTCATTATGTCAAAAACTCTGATAGAATCAACGGTATCTCCCCATAACTCTATCCTGACCGGATTATCATCCGTAAGCGGATATATATCCACTATCCCGCCACGGATGGAAAACTGTCCTTTCCCTTCTATCTGATAGTTTCTGACATATCCTGCATTGACAAGCTGCGAGGCAAGCTCAGTCTCACTGACGGTACTGCCCTCGTCGATATATATGACAGCATCTTCTATGGAATCTAATGGAGCCAGATGAGACATGAATGCGTCGATCGTTGTTATGACAGTGCATTTTTCCCCCTCGGTCAATGCCCTGATGCAGCGCATCCTCTGTTCGGTGATAACATTTCCGGACAGATCCGCCTGATAGAATATCAGATCCTTGGCCGGAAACAGATAGACATTACGATCGTAAAAACGGTAATCATCATACATGAGACGGGCTTTTGTCTCACTAAAAGTAACGATGATTTTGAGATCAAAATCATCGCTGAATGAATAGACCATATGTAGCTTTTGCGGATCGACACATCCGTTCGCGGATACGATACCATCCTGTTTACGGAGGATATCCCTGATCGCATCGTATTCCGCAGGGAATGAGTTAATCGCTTTCATCTGTTTCCTTTTTGGATCTGTTATATATGTTCATGGCCGCATCACAGCCGTCATTCATTATGGCAACAACCGCATTGGCGGCATCTATGAAGGCGCCATCCATTATATCCTGCTCACCCGCAGTAAAATGTCCGAGAACATGTTCAACGAGATCATATCCTTTCGGTCTGTCACCGACACCAACTCTCACACGTATGAACTCATCTGTTGACAGGTTCGAGATGATATTTTTCATCCCGTTATGACTGCCGGCGCTTCCCGAAGGTCTGATGCGTATACGTCCGACCGGAAGATCTATGTCGTCATATACCACTATAAGTTCCGAAGCCACATCGATCTTGTAATACGAAACAAGTTCCCTTATGCTCTCTCCGCTGCGGTTCATAAAAGTCTGCGGCATGGCAAGCATGACTTTATTGCCTTCGATGACACCCTTTCCGCAAATGGCTTTGTGCTTGATATAGTCCGTTGCGATATCAAATCTGTCCGCAAGGATATTTATCACTTCAAATCCGACGTTGTGCCTGGTATGGGCATATTCAGCCGTAGGATTTCCGAGACCTGCTATTATATACATTTATCAGCCCGCCGAAGAACTGTTCAGATATGCTTCCTGTTCGGGGGTCAGCACATCGATCTTCTTGCCGAGGAAAGCAAGTTTTCTGACAGCCACATCCCTGTCCACTTCCTCGGGAACATCTATGATCATCCTGTCAAAAGTTCCCTCATGCTCAACAAGATATTTGGCTGACAGAGCCTGGATCGCAAATGACATATCCATTATCTCGGCCGGATGTCCGTCACCGCATGCGAGATTGACAAGCCTTCCCTCACCGAGCACATTGATGAGCTGCCCGGAAGGAAGCGTATATCCCATGATATTGTTACGCATTTCCTTTACATCTACCGCGATCTCGCGAAGACGTGCCATATCTATCTCACAGTCGAAGTGTCCCGCATTGCACAATATCGCTCCGTCCTTCATGACCGCAAAATCCTCTTCGTCTATAACCTTGTCGCATCCGGTCACTGTAACGAAGAAATCGCCGAGCTTTGCTGCATCGTTCATGGGCATTACATCAAATCCGTCCATTACGGCTTCTATTGCCTTGACAGGATCGATCTCGGTAACAATGACCCTGGCGCCGAGACCCTTTGCTCTCATTGCAACACCCTTGCCGCACCAGCCGTATCCGGCTACCACGACTATCTTGCCTGCAACTATCAGATTGGTCGTACGGTTGATACCGTCCCATACCGACTGTCCCGTTCCGTATCTGTTATCAAAGAAATGCTTGCACTGCGCATTGTTTACAAGCACCATCGGGAATTTAAGTTCCTTGTCCCTGTCCATCGCGATCAGCCGGAGTATTCCCGTCGTTGTCTCTTCGCATCCGCCAATAACACCGGGGATGAGTTCGGGCATCTCGTTATGGATCATATGAACGAGATCACCGCCGTCATCGATGATAATATTAGGGCCGGGGGAAAGTACCGCACGGATATGTGATTCGTATTCCTCGGCAGTCGTGCCGTGCCATGCATGAACCTCAAGTCCTGCCTTGACAAGTGCAGCCGCTACATCATCCTGTGTGGAAAGAGGATTGGATCCGGTAATGAACATCTGCGCCCCGCCTGCTGCAAGTACTTTGCACAGATATGCCGTCTTGGCCTCCAGATGTACTGAAAGCGCTATCTTCTTGCCCTCAAACGGCCTGGTCTTTGTAAATTCCTCTTCAAGAGTTCTCAGAAGGTCACAGTTTCTCCTGACCCACTCGATCTTCTTTTCGCCCGAAGGGGCGAGGTTGATATCCTTTATCTCACTTGCCATCACTGTTCTCCTTTTCCCTGTATTCCGCTATAGCCGCCTGGATCCTGTCATTCGGATCGAGCAGGTCGCTTATAGAAATATCATGATTTAGTGTATCTATTATATATGCGATATATTTACTCATATCGCAGTTGATGTAATACTCGCGCTCGAGAAGCTCGGGTGTCTGATAGATCAGATTCGTTGTCAGGACTTTATCTATGATACCCTGTTCATACGCCTCATCCAGGCTTCCGAGTCCATATGTGAACAGTCCGAATGTTGCTGCTATGAATATCCTGCCCGCATTTCTCTTCTTGAGCTGTTTGGCAACATCTATCACAGTCTCGCCGGAAGATATCATGTCATCGACTACTATGATATCCTTGCCCTCTACCGATGAGCCGAGGAATTCATGTGAAAGGATCGGATTGCGTCCTTCAACGATCCTCGTATAATCTCTCCTCTTGTAGAACATACCCATATCAAGGCCGAGAACGTTTGCCATATATATTGCACGGCTCATCCCGCCTTCATCGGGGCTTACCACCATCATGTGATCCGCATCAAGTTTCAGATCCTTAACGTTTCCGAGAAGTCCTTTTATGAACTGGTATGTAGGCTGTATAGTTTCAAATCCGCTTAATGGAATGGCGTTCTGTACTCTCGCATCATGCGCATCAAAGGTTATGATGTTATCAACGCCCATTCTGACCAGTTCCTGGAGTGCCAGCGCACAGTCAAGCGATTCTCTGGTGTTTCGCTTGTGCTGTCTGGATTCATACAAAAACGGCATAATTACGGTTATCCTTCTTGCCTTTCCTCCGACTGCAGCTATTATTCTCTTCAGGTCCTGGTAATGATCGTCCGGTGACATGTGGTTCTGGATACCACACAATGAATATGTCAGACTGTAGTTGTTGACGTCAACTATCAGATACAAATCTGTTCCTCTTACGGATTCGTTGATTATACCCTTTGCCTCTCCCGATCCGAAACGGGCTATCTTGGCATCGAGTATATAAGAATCTCTCTGGTATCCCGCAAACGCGAGTGAATCCTTGTGTTCGTTTTCCCTCTCGGTCCTCCATTTGACGAGATAGGAATCGATCTTCTTGCCGAGTTCCTTGCAGCCTTCCAAAGGAATCATCCTAAGGGAACCCACGGGTATGGTCTCAAGATTTCTCTTTTCTTCACGCTGGCTGTTCATACAAGCTCCTTCCTATAACGAAGACCTTCTCCTTCTGATACGTATATCCGCCACGTCGGGGCGGAGCATTTCATAATTACTGAATATCCTCGAGAAACTCCTCTCCGAATATCTGTTACCGAGTTCTTCAAACGACAGGTTCGTTGATATTATGGTAGGTTTTCTTCTCAGATCTCTCTCATTCAGTATATCAAACAGACTTGAAGCAACAAAAGCTGAAAGTGTTTCCGTCCCAAGATCGTCAATTATCAGCAGATCGCATGTAAAGATATCGTCCTGAACATCCCGACGGCTCTCATTGCCGTATGAAAGTGTATCAAACAACCGCAGGGATGTAAAGTATATAACAGAGTACCCTCTGTCCATTATCGCCTTGGCCATGCAGTTGGTCAGAAACGTTTTGCCGACACCGACATTTCCGAGCAGAAGGATGTTCCTGTATTCGCTTCCGAACTTTTCCGAAAACTCCCTGCACTTTGCTATGATACCCTTCATCTTTTCGCACTCGGCATCCGTATACAGATCATACCTTAGCGTGTCAAAGTTCTCTCTTTGCAGGATATCTTCTATATTCGACTGTCTGTAAATAAATCGGATTATTGCCTGACGCAGGCAGTGACATTTACGGGTTCCGTTGATATAGCCCGTATCCTTGCAATCATTGCATTCGTATTTTTCTTCCAGATAATCTTCGGGAAAACCGTTTTTGCGAAGAAGCTCCTTCTGCCTTGCTACAAGTGCATCTATATCAGCGTTCATTTTTGAAACGGCTCCGGCATCCCCCTCGAACACCTTATTGGCGCATTCCATGGCGATACCGGTGATCCTGTCGTTTATCTCAAAATACTCCGGGATCTTTTCGGCCACTTCTCTTCTTGCCTCCAATGCCCTGTAGCGGGCTTCCTCCCGGCGTTTTTCATATACACTCATTATGCTGTCATATTGAGATTGTGTAAGTGCCATTAATTTGAAATGATCTCCTTCATAAGGGCATCGTAATCATACTGTCTCTCGTTAAAATTCTTGAACTTTCCTGCTGCCTGCGCCTTTGAGGAAGATTGCGCAGCCTTAGGCTCCTTCATGTTCTTTTTGTGGTATTCCTCATCAAGTCTTACGATGTCTTCCGGCCCGGTAACATTATTATCGTGCCATTCCTTGAGGATCTTGTTCGCATACCGAAGGCTCGGTTTTCCTGTCGCAAGTACCGTTCTCTTGCAGGCCTCTCCGATTATGTCCATTTTGAACCCGTAGTATTTGGTCCACCTTCTGATATAAGCTATCTCCGCTTCAACAGGCTGATGGTCAGCGGGAAAACCGAGGGCTTCCATGATATCCTTCGTCTCAGGAGGAACGCTCTTGGTAAGCTTTTTGGCAGATGCGAGAGTTACCGCTCCTGCTTCCCTCCATGCCGTCGCAACAGACTCGATCGCGCGCATCGATTTTTTGTTGTTACTGATACAGTACTCAAGCAGATAATCGATAAGATCCGCAGCAAATCCGAGCTCATCGTATATGTACAATATGGAAGTGACTTCATCGGGTTTGATCGGACGCCCCATGTACTGCTCGGCGACAAACATCAACTGCTGTACGTCGGGCTTATCCATAAGTTCAGCGATCTTCTCCCTTGAATATGGCATTCTTCCGGAAAACTCCACTACATTTCCCCCCTGTATACTCCCTGTGGGCTTATTCTGCCCATTGTCCGTGTTCCAGAAGCGGAGAGCGCGCTTGACGTCCTGTTCGGAATAATTGAAATAATCCGCTATGGAACTGACTGTCGGACTTTGTTTTTTGTTTTCCAGTAAATAAAGATATATCTTGATCTGTGATTCATTCGCTTCCCGGAGGCATCTTTCCAGTGCCTGCTTCGGGATCACAAGCGCATCACAGCATAAATCACTGTTTAATGTGACCTGATCCATAAAAATGTTCACCCGTTTCATCATGTATTTGCAAAGCAGTCAAGTATGAGGCGATTATAGCACCCATTTTGCAAAAATGAAACAGCAGATTTATCCGCAAAGCCCGTATTTTCAAGGGTTTCGGCGATTGTGGATAATGTGGATAACCTGAGGGTGAGTTCTTATGTTTACCTTAAATAACAAGTGTTGCACATTCTGTTTCGACTCCTTTGGAATTGATGACTTATCTGCAGATCGGACGCTGCATGTGCAGGCAGGTTCATCCCGCTTCGCATCTTCCCTCCGTCTGCTTTATGTCAACAAAAAATCCACAATCCTTTGTTGGTAATAACTCCATCAAATGATTGTGGATAATGTGGATAAATCAGCATCCCACCAGGTGATCGGCTACTTTTACTATGTCTCCCGCACCCATCGTTATCAACAAATCACCGGGTGAACAGTTTTGCAGGAGGAAATTTTCAATTTCGTCAAATGAACCAAAATATTCGGCCGAAGTTCCGTTACTTTTTATAGCCTCACAAAGATCCTTCGATGAGATTCCCAGATCGTCCTTTTCCCTGGCGGCATATATATCGGCCAGCACCACATGATCCGCAGGAAGAAGCGCCCTGACAAATTCATCAAACAGTGCTTTTGTCCTGGAATATGTATGCGGCTGGAATACGACCCACAGTTTTTCGTGAGGATAGTTGGCTGCCGCTGCGAGCGTTGCCGCTATCTCTGTCGGATGATGGGCATAATCATCGATGATCGTAACCTGCCCTATCTTCCCCTTTAATTGGAATCTCCTGTCCGTACCGGTATATCCTTTCAGCCCGTCTGTTATCGCATCCACGCTTATATCCAGATGACGGCAGACGGCGATCGCGGCAAGCGCGTTCGCAACGTTGTGCACTCCCGGAACTGAAAGACCTATCGTCATTATCTTTTTTCCTTCAGATATAACATCAAATGAAGCACAGCCTTTTTCATCAAATCTGATATCCGTTGCCGTAAGATCCGCGTCAGATGTCGCCGATACGGTTGTTATCCTGCATCTGACATCTTGCGTTATCTCTTCATATCTGTCTATATCGGAATTGATGACAAGAAGCCCGTCCTCGGGAAGAAGACCGGCAAACTTCTTAAAAGAATTCCTGATATCATCTATATCCTTGAAGAAATCCAGATGATCGCTGTCAATGTTCAGTATTATCGAAATAGTGGGGAAGAAACTTAAAAAGCTGTTCGTATACTCACAGGCCTCTGTTACAAAACACCCGGAACCACCTATCCTGATATTGCCTCCTATGGCCGGCAGGATCCCTCCCACGGAAACGGTAGGATCTGCATCCGCTGCAAGAAGAACGGAAGTCACCATGGACGTTGTAGTCGTTTTGCCGTGCGTTCCGGATATTGCTATGCTCGTCTCGTAATTCTTCATTATCTGACCGAGCAGTTCCGCACGGGTCATCATCGGTATACCCAGCCTTACCGCCGCGGCATACTCGGGATTATCCTCCTTTATCGCAGCCGTATATACCACAAGCTGCATATCCTCCGTGATGTTCGCCTCACGCTGTCCCAGGCATACCCTGACTCCTTCACTTTCAAGTTTCCTTGTAAGGTCAGATGCGGCCCGGTCCGATCCGGATACCGTAAATCCTGCGTTCTGCAATATTTCGGCAAGACCGCTCATGCTGATCCCGCCTATGCCTATAAAATGTACTTTGATCGGGTTTGAGAAATCTATTTTATACATATGTGTATAATAGTCCATCCTTTACAAAAACTCAATATATGTAATTTTTCACAAACTTCCAGTCGATTAAGGGCAATTTTTGTTTATTTTTTATTATTTTCATGATATAATGTGACCTGACATCAGTCGGGACGGCCTGAGCGGGTTCGGCCGTCCAAAATAATACTACAGAGGTGCTAAAGTGATTAAGAAAGAGATGATTGGGATGTTGCTTGCCGGTGGTCAGGGTAGCCGCCTGGGCATTTTAACATCAAAGGTTGCAAAACCGGCCGTATCCTTTGGCGGAAAATACCGTATTATCGATTTTCCCCTCAGTAACTGCATCAATTCGGGCGTAGATACAGTCGGAGTCCTTACGCAGTACCGCCCCCTGCGTCTTAATACCCACATCGGTATAGGTATCCCCTGGGATCTTGACCGTAACATCGGTGGTGTGACAGTACTTCCCCCATATGAGAAGAGCACGAACAGTGAATGGTATACGGGTACGGCAAATGCCATATTCCAGAACATCGAATATATGGAAAGCTTTAATCCCGATTACGTTCTCATCCTTTCGGGCGATCACATCTATAAGATGGACTATGAAGTGATGCTTGATTACCACAAGAGCAACAACGCAGAGATCACCATCGCAGCAATGCCCGTTCCCATCGAGGAAGCAAAGCGTTTCGGTATACTTATCACAGACGACAACAGACAGATCACGGAGTTTGAGGAGAAGCCCGAGAAGCCTCGCAGCAATCTCGCTTCTATGGGAATATACATCTTCAACTGGAAGGCCCTTCGTGAATCACTTATAGAAATGGCTGACCAGCCGAACCTCGATTTCGGAAAGCATATCATACCTTATCTCTTCAATAAGGGCGGCAGATGCTTTGCATATGAGTTCAACAGTTACTGGAAGGATGTTGGAACACTTCATTCATATTGGGAAGCCAACATGGAGCTTATCGATATCGTTCCCGACTTTAACCTGTATGAAGAGTACTGGAAGATATACACAAGATCCGAGACTCTTCCCCCGCAGTATATCTCGGAAAACAGTGTTGTTGAACGTTCCATCATCGGAGAAGGCACCTACGTATACGGTAAGGTATACAATTCGGTCATCGGCTGCAACATCACCATAGGAAAGGATACGATCGTCAGAGATTCGATAATCATGAACAATACCGTGATCGGCGATAACTGTGAGATCAACAAATCCATCATCGCAGAGGATGTCACCGTAGGTAATAACGTCATCCTCGGAACCGGAGATGAGGTTGCCAACGAGACCGATCCTACGATATACACCAACGGCATCGTAACGATCGGTGAACATACTACCGTTCCCAATGGGATCAGCATTGGCAAGAACAGTGTTGTTTCCGGCGAGCTTACCGCGGAAGATTTCGAGAACGGCGCTTTGGGAAGCGGCAAAACATTGATAAAGGCAGGTGATGAGCTGTGAGAGCGATAGGACTTATTTTAGCAGGCGGCAATACATACAGGATGAAGGATCTTTCACAAAAGCGCGCCATAGCCGCAATGCCTGTTGCCGGTAATTACAGGGCCATTGATTTTGCCCTCAGTAACATGACCAACTCCCGTATCACAAAGGTCGGAGTTATCACCCAGTACAATGCGGGCAGTCTTCATGAACATCTCAGCTCGTCAAAATGGTGGGATTTCGGACGTAAGCAGGGCGGACTTCATATATTCACACCCACAGTCACGAGTGATAACAATTTCTGGTACAGAGGTACTGCTGATTCCATCTACCAGAATCTATCATTCCTGAAGGAAAGTCACGAACCTTATGTAGTCATCGCATCAGGTGACGGTATCTACAAGATGGACTACAATGAGCTTCTTGAATTCCATATGGAAAAAGGTGCCGACATTTCGCTTGTCTGCTCGGAGATCCATGATCCGAAGGACTGTGAGCGTTTCGGAATGGTCAAGCTCAATGATGAGATGCAGGTTGTCGACTTCGAGGAAAAGCCCATAGCGGCCAAGACAACTCTCGTATCTTGCGGAATATACGTTATCAGAAGAAGGCTTCTGATCGAGCTTATAGAAAAATGTGCAAGAGAAGAGCGTTTCGACTTTGTAAGGGATATACTGATCCGTTACATGAACGTCAAGAAGATCTGCGGATACAAGATAAAGACTTACTGGAGCAATATCGCTTCCGTAGAGGATTATTACCGCACCAATATGGATTTCCTCAAACAGGATGTCAGGGACTTCTTCTTCAGACAGTATCCCGATGTATATACCAAGGTTGATGATCTTCCGCCTGCCAAATACAATATCGGTTCGAATGTTCACAACAGCCTTGTTGCTTCAGGCGCGATCATAAACGGTACCGTCGAGGGATCGGTTCTTTTCAAGAAGGTATTTGTCGGAAGCAACTGTACGATCAGAAATTCCATCATCCTTAACGACGTTTATATCGGTGACAACACATACATTGAGAACTGTATCATAGAAAGCGGAGGCACGATCCTCGCCAATTCGTACTACAAGGGCGAAGACGGACCCAAGGTCATCATTGAGAAGAGTGACCGTTACGTGTTCTGACCGACTGAAGACTCAGGTAGAAAGGATCTAATATATGAACATTACAGACGTCAGGATCCGACGAATGACCAAGGACGGAAATATGAAGGCAGTTGCCTCCATTACCCTTGACAATGAGTTCGCCATACATGATATCAAGATCATAGAAGGTGAGAACGGACTATTCATTGCAATGCCGAGCCGCAAGACTCCGGAAGGACAATACCGCGACATTGCACATCCGATCTCTCACGAAGCACGCGAGATCGTTCAGACAGCAATACTCGAAGCATATGAGAAGGTGCTTCTTTCAGGCGGAGAACCGTGACCACGGGAAATACCGCAAAAAAGGGAGGATAGAGAAACCCCGACGTCGTATGGCGCCGGGGTTTCTTGCATTTACATTTAATAACCTGCTTCTTCTCCTACGAGAATCACTTTGATCCTTCCGGGGATCATTGAAGCTCTGGTCACTACTATCTCGCAGCATATCGTGTGCTCTAAGCAGTCACCGCATCTTCCCGTCCTGCTGCAGGGTGTATCGCAGTTAAGCCTTACCGTATTGGCGGGAGAAGCAACATTCCTCGTACGGTCGATCCCGGAACATACATCCTTTACGACCTTGTTCATACCCGCTATAACGATGACCTGCTCAGGCCCGTAGATCAGATATGAAACCCTGTTTCCCCTGCCATCGATATTTATGAGTTCTCCGTCAAGCGTGATCGCATTCGTGCTCATCAGAAACGTATCTGAATTGACCATTTTTGCCTTCAGCTCACGGATCTCATCATCCGACTTGTAATCCTCCCTTACGATCAGATCATGGCCTGCCTCCCTGATCTTCTGTTTCAGATCCGAATTGTCGATCGTCATCGATCCGCCGTATGATACGGTCTTTGCGGCCGGACCTATAAGCTCCAGTACCTTTGCCATGGCTCCATCCATGTCTTCGGCATAATAGCCCTCCATTTTACGAAGTGCCAGTTTCTTAATGATGCTCTCCGCCTGATTTTTGTAAAACTTCTTTTTGTTCTGATCTGTCATTTCTGCCTCCTCCTTTAAACACATGATCCGTACCCTTAAGACCTGTATATATATGATGAAACGGAAAAAGGACTGTTCGCCTCATCATTAAGCGCAACTACTCTTTCATTTCCCTTCTCATATACGACCGGGTATATCACATCTCCGAGCATTGCCTGACGTCTGTAATCTATCCTGAGAGAAGATACCGGCCTATCCTCTATTTCCGACATGGCAAGCTTGACATACTGTCCGTTGTTCACATGATGGTTACTGTCAAGATGATGGATCTGTATCTGGATGGGTTCTTTTTCATATACCACGACATCTTCGCCGTCTGGGATCATTACCTTCCTGGAGCTGTATGTCATATCAAGCTTTTCTTCTATAACATACGCTTCATGTATGAAATCCGGTGCCTTTACGGGTTTTGCGGCTTTCGAGTCGATCAGCGTCCACAGAGAATTTGCCCTGACAATGAAGTCTCCTTCCCTGTTTTTCATGTAAAAATTCCTGTAACCGAAACACCCCTTGAAACTGTACGGGAAAGTCCCTACAGTCACATGATCGCACAGATGCGGAAGACTTTTTATTTCCAGTTCCCAGTAATTGATGACCCATACGAGGTTTTCCTTTTCAAGTACATAAAAACCTACGCTCGAATCTTCGGACTGGAATGTCGAACAGTCCTGAAAAGCATCTATCAGGGCCGTAACCGTCAGTTGTCTGTTTGTGTCACACTCGGAAAATCCGATCCTTTTCTGATATTCGTACATGAGGAGATATTACATCATTTCAGCGATTCAGGTCAAACTTTTTCTTAACTGTGATATAGCATATGACGTGGGCAAGGAACGTGACGATCCATGAAACCGGATAGGTTATATACAGATATTTTGTCTCATGAAAACGCGGAAGGCGGAAGAACGTAAATATCCATACAAGCCTCAGCCCGCATGCCCCTATAAGAGAAACGATCATGGGAAGTATCGCATATCCGAGACCTCGAAGTGCTCCTACCATAATTTCCATCATCCCGCACAGGAAATACGGAAGACATATATACGCCATCCTGACCAGTCCTGCGGCTATGACAGCCTCTGAATTGGTATATATCGACAAAAGAGCAGACCCGAACAGATATGCACTCCCGCCCAGGATCATCCCGGTGATTATCACACATCCCAGCGCTCTTATGACTATCCTGTTGATACGGTCATATGTCCTCGCCCCGACATTTGCACTTACAAATGACAGACACGCCTGATAGAACGCGTTCATGGAAACATAGACAAATCCTTCTATGTTCATTGCTGCGGAATTTCCCGCAACTACCGTTGCCCCGAATCCGTTCACCGAAGTCTGTATTATCACGTTGGAAAAGGAAAAAAGCATACCCTGAAAACCGGCAGGAAGACCGATGCGTATGATCCACGACAGAATATGTGTATCTACGGACAGTTTTCGAAGATCAAGCTTTAATGCACCCTTTTCATTCATAAGACAGCGGACCACAAGTACAGCGGATATGACCTGAGATATGATCGTTGCGAGCGCAACACCTGCTACATCCATCGATAGCGTGATGACAAAGAAAAGGTTCAGGATAACATTGACTATCCCCGCCGAAAAAAGATAATACATCGGCCGCCTGGTATCCCCGACTGCACGCAGGATCGCACTGCCGAAATTGTATACCATGGATGCCGGCATCCCGAGGGCGTATATCCTGAAATACAGGCTCGCGAGCGGAAGGGTTTCTGCAGGAGAATCCATCCATGTGAGTATCCTGTTGGACCAGGCGAATCCTACTATGGCCAGTATGACACCGCCAATAAAGCTGATGATCATGGAAGTATGCAGGGTCTTTGAAAGCTGGGTATTATCCTTACTCCCGTAATAACGTGATGCGAGAACATTGCTTCCTATCGACAACCCGATAAACAGATTGATCATGAGATTAACAAGAGGAACTACAGAACCCACCGCAGCAAGGGAATTATCGCCGGCATATTTTCCCACGACGATAACATCCGCTGCATTGAACAGAAGTTGCAAAACGGATGAGACCACAAGAGGCCCCGTGAACATGAGCAGCCTGCTCACGATGGGCCCCGAGCACATGTCTATTTTGTATGATCGCAAACTCTTACCGGATGACATTTGTTTCGTGCTGCATTCTCCAGTCTATACAACGCTTCAGGTAGTGTACATATTCCTCACTCTTGCACATTCCCTTTCCGGGAGTATCCGAGATCTTGGCCACATCACATCCGTTGCAGACGGTTGTCTTCATCACTATGTTGAGCGGAGTGACCTTCGTATCGTTGGCAAGATATGTTCCTATACCGAATGCCGTTTTGACCTTGTCCTTGTAAGCCCTGTTGATGCCGGTCGCCTTCTCGAAATTCAGGCTGTCCGAAAACAGCAGCGTCTTCGTCTTCGGATCTATTCCGAGGTCCTCGTAATGTTTTATCATCTTGTCTGCCCACTCATAAGGATCACCGCTGTCATGACGCACACCCGAAAACAGCGTTGCATATGTCAGCTGGAAATCCTCAAGGAAGCAGTCTGTCGTGATCGCATCGGTAAGCGCGGTCCCGTTCAATACTCCGTATTCCTTGACCCACGCGTCAAGAGCATACCAGTTCGAATATGCGGGGTTATGCTTATGGTTGCCCTGACCCACGCACATGAGCCATTCATGTGCCATCGTGCCTACAGGAACAAGTTTATGTTCCTTGGCAAGATATACGTTACTCGTTCCGACAAACTTATTTCCCTCAGGAAGATCTGCCTTGGCCAGAGCCGTTACAGCAAGTTCCTGTGCTTCTCCCGACAGTCTCCTTCTCGCCCCGAACTCGGAAAATGCGCCAAGTTCATATGTTCCGTCCATTATCCCCCTGATCTTGGCATCGAGTCGTTCCCTGAAGCTTTCAAGCAGTTCATCATAATCATAAGCCATTCTGAAATATACTTCATTTACGATAGCCAGTGTCGGGATCTCATACATTGAGGTATTGAGCCATGTTCCCTTTGTCTCTATCGTAAGTCCGCTGTCAGCATCCGTACCGAACTCGAAATCCTCAAATCTGGGCTTCCAGAGCCGCAGAAAATCAACATACGATCCCTTGATCCATTTGATATTGTTCAGGTATTCAAGCTCATCCTCCCTGAACCTGAGATCACAGTACATCCTGATCTGGCGTTTGATCTCCTCGATCATCTCCGGTGTGAACTTCACGTCCTCATTACGGCACTTAAACGACCAGGTAGTCTTGTAGTCGGAAAACTGATGGTAGATAGCCTGTCCCATCGAAAATTTGTAAGCATCTGTTTCAAGTAAACTTGTGATTATCGGTTGCATAGTCTCTCCTTACGATCTTAATCCACGTCATTGCGCGCCTTATCTGCTTCGTTTGCCGGCATTTTCTTCGGACCGGTCAGAAATCAGGCGCCGCTTGGGCTGTCACAGTTTCTACGGATTCGTGACAACCGGGCTCCAGTATTGTTGCTGATACATATCGGTGAACACATATGTGGCTCTTGCCGAATCGGTATCAAGTTCCATGTTCGCTATCTCAACATCCGGTGAATCAAGTACGAGCGGATCGCCGAGATAATATGTGTTATTGTATTTTCCGTTATAGTCATAGTATCTGCAGATAAACCTAAGCTCATCTCCGGCCGAGAGCGCTATAGTGTTCTTGGCTACGGTCTCGGTCTCCTCATTATCATCATATACGAATCTGGCGCCGGTTATGGCACCGTCCGGATTCTCATCCGTAAACGCGAGCAGGAGTTCTACTCTCTGACCGTTAAGGTATGCGGGAACATAGCCGTTTATACTGTAATCATTCCCGTTATCCTCCGTATCGGTATGATAGTAGGCAACCAGATGTCCGTTTATCGTCATCCACGTATTATCAAATTCCGCAAGCAGATTATCGTCATTATCAAACTTAAACGTGTTATCTAGTCCTAGATCTATAAATCCCGTACCGTCATCAACGAACACGTTAAGATCGATAGCGGATACTTCCTTCCATTGCTCCTCGGAAAGTTTGAATATCTTCTGTCCGCTGCCGTTTTCAGTTATGCTTAGAACACTGGTATCAAGGCTTCCCGCAGCACCACTCCTTCCGGAAAGAAGTGTGGACATCAGGCCTCCGAGCATATCGGTATATCCGCCGTAGCTTTCACCGCTGCTTCCGGCATAATCGGACCCGTACATGCTGCCAAATAAAGATCCGAGCGGTGAACCCGCACCGTCCGACCCCATCTGGCCGCTCTGCTCATTTGAGGCAAATGCCCTGATACAGTCGGTGTAAGCGCTGTCCATTCCTATCTGTTCGTAGGTCTTAGCCATTGCACCGGCCTTGGACGCCTTTTTATACGGGAAGTATACGGAAAGACCGTTCGCATTGGTGATCGCCCGCTGAGTCCTGTTGTATTTCACGCATGATCCGAGTGCCT
>JBGUNV010000049.1:0-6701 GCA_045117595.1 Lachnospiraceae bacterium | reverse complement strand
ACCATGGGATACTCCATCCCCGCTGCGATAGGGGCAAAGAAAGCCGATCCGGACCGTCAGGTAGTTGCCGTATGCGGCGACGGATCGTTCCAGATGGCAATGAATGAACTTGCGACGATGATGCAGCATAATATTCCCGTTAAGATAGCCGTGTTTAATAACGGATATCTCGGACTTGTGCGGGAATATCAGCATAATACGTATAATGGCGATTATTCCATGGTAAATCTCGGGACGGTACCTGATCTGGAAAAGATCGCAGAAGCTTACGGTATACGTTTTATGAGGATCCTAAATAACAACAGACTCGATAAGGTGATCGATGAATTTCTGAAAGATAATGATCCGGTACTTGCCGAATGTATGATCGATCCGATGGATGTTGTCAAGTAAGGTGGTGTATGATTTTTTATGAAAAGAATATATTCGGTTCTGGTCGAAAACAGATCAGGTGTACTTGCCAAGGTTAGCGGACTGTTCGCCAGAAGATGTTTTAATATCGATTCTCTTGCGGTTGGTGAAACGATCGATCCGGCCGTATCGAATATCACCATCGTAAGCTCCGGAGATTCCAAAACATTAGAGCAAATCGAGAAACAGCTTAACAAGAAGATCGATGTCATAAAGATCAAGACTTTCTCTGAAGAGGAGAGCATTTCAAGAGAACTTATGCTCGTTAAGGTCAAATGTACAGGCAAGAACCGTCGTGAGATAATGGAGATATGTGAGATACTTGATGCCAGAATAGTTGATATGTCCAAGAATCTCATGATGATACAGATTTGTGATACACCCGAGAAGACCGCTCTTTTACTCAAAATGTTAGGACCTACGGCAATAACGGAAGTTGCCCGATGCGGGACCCTCGCACTTCAGAAGTGTTCTCTCGGCTGATAATATATGTAACAAAGGAGTAACTGAAAAATGATCAAAGTCATCCAGCTTATCGTTGATAACACATCCGGTGTCCTGTCAAGGATCTCGGGACTGTTTTCCAGACGGGGCTATAATATCGAAAGTATAACCGCGGGTATCACTACCGATCCCAGATACACCAGGATAACCATAGTCACAAGCGGAGATGCTGATATTCTCGAGCAGATTGAAAAACAGGTCGGTAAGCTTATTGATGTCAGGGATATACGCGTCCTTGAGCCGGATTCTTCCGTCTACAGGGAACTTGTTCTGATCAAGGTCAAGGTGGGCGACGATAAACGTCAGGCTCTTATAAGTGTATGTGATGTATTCAGGTCAAAGATCATAGACATTACAAAGGATTCCATGATCATAGAACTCACGGGAACCCAGTCCAAGATCAATGCCTTTATTGAGATGCTTTGTGATTATGAGATACTGGAGATCGCCAGGACCGGTATTGCAGGACTTCGCCGCGGAAGCGACGGTGTTATATATCTAGATTAAAGGAGGATTTATAAAAATGCAGAGAATTTTCTACCAGGAGGATTGTAATCTTTCCATGCTCGACGGAAAGACCATAGCAGTCATAGGTTACGGAAGCCAGGGACATGCACATGCTCTTAATGCCAAGGAATCCGGCTGTAACGTCATTATAGGACTGTATGAAGGTTCAAAGAGCTGGAAGAGAGCACAGGAACAGGGATTTGAGGTCTATACGGCAGCAGAGGCTGCTAAAAAGGCCGATATCATAATGATCCTCATAAACGATGAACTCCAGGCAGATATGTACAAGAAGGATATAGAGCCGAATCTCGAAGCAGGTAATATGCTAATGTTCGCACACGGTTTCAATATTCATTTTGGATGTATCAAGCCTCCCAAGGATATCGATGTTACAATGGTAGCACCCAAGGGACCCGGACATACCGTAAGAAGCGAATATCAGGCCGGAAAAGGTGTTCCCTGTCTTGTAGCCGTTGAACAGGATGCAACCGGAAAAGCGCTTGATATGGCACTCGCATACTCACTTGCTATCGGCGGAGCCAGAGCCGGTGTTCTCGAGACAACATTCAGGACCGAGACAGAAACAGATCTGTTCGGAGAACAGGCAGTTTTGTGCGGTGGTGTCTGTGCCCTTATGCAGGCCGGATTTGAAACACTTGTTGAGGCCGGTTATGATGAGAGAAATGCATACTTTGAATGTATACATGAAATGAAACTTATCGTTGATCTTATTTACCAGTCGGGATTTGCCGGAATGAGATATTCCATCTCCAACACTGCCGAATACGGCGATTATGTAACAGGTCCCAAGATCATTACAGAAGAGACACGTAAGGCAATGAAGAAGATTCTTTCAGATATCCAGGACGGTACATTTGCGAAGGAATTCCTTCTTGATATGTCTCCTGCCGGCAGAAAGGTTCACTTCAATGCAATGAGAAAGCTTGCTTCAGAACATCCTTCAGAAAAGGTCGGTGAAGAAGTCCGTAAGCTTTACTCATGGAATAATGAAGATGAAAAACTTATCAACAACTGATCATAACGCTTGATATTTTATAGGGAAAGGGCTGCATTTTGAGAACAATAATAACTATCGGAAGACAATTCGGTACAGGTGGACATGAAATAGGGCAAAAACTTGCCGAAAAATTTGGTATCACCTGTTATGATAAGGAGCTCATTAAACGTGCAGCCAAGGAGAGTGGTCTGTGTCCTGAGATCCTCGAACATAATGATGAACGTCCTACGAACAGCTTTTTGTACAATCTGGTCATGGACACTTATTCATTCGGTATCACTAACAATAACTATGTAGACATGCCGCTGTCACACAAGGTTTTTCTTGCCCAGTTCGATACCATCAAGAATATCGCCGGTGAGGGACCTTGCGTGATAGTCGGACGATGTGCCGATTATGCGCTTTCCGAATATGAGCATGTACTTAACATGTTCATATACGGGAAACTTGACCACAGGATCAGAAGAGTCATGGATAAATACAGCGTTTCCGACAAGGAAGCCCGTGACATGATCCTCAAAAAAGACAAGCAGCGCGCAAGTTATTATAATTATTATTCCACCAAGAAATGGGGAAAAGCCGAAACATACGATCTGTGTGTTGATTCTACCGTACTCGGACGTGACGGCACCGTAGAACTGTTATATCAGTTTGTTATGGATTATGAAAATAAGATTGACCGGGAAGAATCCAAAGGAGATTGATCTTTGAAAGACTCCGATAATAATAACAATTTTTATTTTAAGATCGGTATGAACGGGCTTCTGATAGTTTGCGGAGGCATATTCTTTTATTATATTCTTTTTCATTCCGATAAGCTTACAGGGCTCATAAGTTCATTTTTCTCCATGATGACACCTATAAGCGCAGGACTCATCATCGCATATATTCTCAATCCGGTCATGCGTTTTATAGAGAAGAAGATGTTTTTTCCGCTCTGGAACCGGATAAAACCCAAAAAAGATCATACATATTCAAAAGAAGCGATCGTTATTCGTGTTATAAGTGCTTTTCTTACACTTATTCTGTTTATTGCCGTGATATATGCACTTGTTATTTCGATCTTTCCGCAGTTGATCATAAATATCCAGAGTGTACTCGGGCGTATTCCCGTATATTTTCTTAACCTCAACGATTATTATGCAAATGTGCTTGCCAAATATCCGCAGCTTGAAGGAATGCTGAAACAATACAGCATCGATATATCACAGATGTTCTATAACAAGGTACTTCCCTATGCGGAGGAGATGATAAGCAAAACATCAACAAGTCTTCTTGGCAGCATTATAATCATATTCAAGAGTCTGCTGAATTTCATAATAGGTATTATCATTTCCATGTATCTGCTTATAGATAAGGAGAAGTTTACCGGCCAGAGCAAAAAGGTTCTGTATGCATTCCTGAAGCGGGAGAGGGCCAATAATTTTATCAATAACCTGCGTTATTCCGATAAGATATTCGGTGGTTTCATATCTGCAAAAGTTTTGGATTCGATAATAATCGGTATATTATGTTATATCGGCATGCTTATTCTTCGTTTACCTTATCCTGTACTGATCGCGGTACTGGTTGGGGTAACAAATGTTATACCATATTTCGGTCCGTTTATCGGGGCACTGCCGAGTGCATTCATTATACTTATGATAGAGCCTAGGAAATGCCTTATATTCCTGATCTTTGTTCTTGTTCTGCAGCAGTTCGACGGTAATATACTCGGTCCAAAGATCCTCGGGGACTCGACCGGTCTTACAAGCTTCTGGGTAATATTCTCAATAACTGTATTTTCCGGATTATTCGGTGTGTGGGGCATGTTTATCGGCGTTCCCGTGTTTGCCGTTATTTATGCCGCAATTAAAACACTTATCAACAAGCGGTTGGAGATCAAACATATGCCTGTTGAAACGGAATATTACATAACATCGGATTTTACCCTGGAAGAGGATGGTGAGAACAATTCGGGGCAGTTATTCAGATTTGCAAAGAAAACTTTCGACAGAGTTACAAAGGAAACGATCCAGGAAGACCAGGTCAGAGCAACCAGTACTTTATCGTCCAATACTTTAACGAACAGTTCCCATGTGGATAAACTCATAAACGAAAAAGACGAACGAACCGAGGAATGATAATATCATTAAATAAACGATGAGATTTTTGATCCAGGTAGTAAAAAAAGCGTCTGTAGACGTTGATAATAAAACCATAGGTAATATTGACCGCGGATTTCTTGTTTTTGTCGGTGTTACAGATTCTGATACAAAGGAAATCGCCGATAAAATGATCCGTAAGACGGTTAACCTTCGAATATTTGAGGACGAGAATGGAAAAACGAACCTGTCCATAGGGGATATTACAGGTTCCATGCTCGTTATTTCGCAATTTACACTGTATGCTGATTGCCGCAAAGGAAACAGACCTTCATTTATCAAGGCCGGTGATCCCGGGCATGCAAACGATCTGTACGAATATATTCTGTCTGAATTATCAGATACATATCATATACCGACTCAATCCGGTGAATTTGGTGCCGATATGAAGGTCAGTCTCATAAACGACGGTCCGTTCACCGTAATGCTTGATTCTGCCGAGCTTTTTTAATCTCTGATCTATCCCTATGGTTTGTTCGTTAAAGTTGTCTTTCGCGAATAGATCTAAGTCTAATCTTTGTTATTCGACAAATATTATATTAAACGCACTATTCCCATATTAAAAGCAACAAAAAATGAATGTGTTGCAATTAGTATGGGATTTCTTATATTCTGAAATAACAAAATGCATTTCGGATTCTGATCAAAAGTGTTCATATGATAGTTCCCAGATTATATGAAACGAGGTGATGAATATGTCTCATATGACACTTGACAATAACGCATACCAGGACACGCTGATAACTGCAAGAGAGGGCATTAATCAGGATCCGGAGTCGCTTGAGCAGCTTGATAAGCTACTCTCCCCTCTTCTGAAAAAAGGTCAGAGCGTCTCCCATGTACTGTCAACGCATGCCGATGAGATCGATTGCAGCCGCAGTACGATTTACAGATATGTGAATGACTGTGTTCTTACTGCAAGAAACTCGGATCTTCCGAGAAAGGTCAAATACAAAAAACGCGCAAAATCCTCATCTCACAAACTGACAAACGAGGAAAGGATGACAATTCTTTCAAGGAATTACGAGCGTTTTAACAAGTATCTGGCCCAGAATCCCGATACAGATGTGGTTGAAATGGATACTGTCATTGGCGTTGTCAGAGCCCATAAGGTAATACTTACTCTTCTATTCCGTTCCTGTAATCTCATGCTTATGTTCCTTTTAGCGGAGAAGACGCAGGAGGCTGTTATTGAGGCCTTAAATTGGCTTTCAGATGAGCTTGGTATCGAAGTGTTTCAACGATTATTTCCGGTCATTCTGACCGACAGAGGCACGGAATTCCTTAATGCAGAAGCCATAGAGTGTGACCGGTACGGAGAGATAAAAACGCGGCTGTTTTACTGCGATCCGCAGTGTTCATGGCAGAAAGGAGCTTTGGAGAAGAACCATGAGTTTATCAGATACGTTCTTCCGAAGGGCTCCTCTTTTGATCGCCTGACGCAGGAAGACATTACCTTGCTGAATAATCACATAAACAGCCTTGCAAGGGATAAATTCCACGGAAAAACGCCGTATATGCTGTCAAAAGTCTTGCTTGACGACAAGCTCCATGAAGTCATGAAGCTTGTCGAGATCAAGCCGGATGACGTCTGTCTTAAGCCATCACTGCTTATCAGAAACAGATGATCATCCTGATCCATTGTCCGGTAGCCGCCGAATAATGAACCTCTACTGACTATCATATGAATTTCCCATCCGAAATGCAACATACAGTTATCTGACATCCGATCTGTTGCTTTTACTTTAAGAAATGTTGAGTTACAGGTCTTTTCGGCATGTCCTAAAACCCAAAATTCGAGCAATAAAAGCTCGAAAATCGCAAAAAAAGAAAGCCAAAGTGCCCTAAAACACTAGCTTTCGTTGCATTTACCCCCGGACAATGAAAAACGTCTCAAGTGTTGCATTTACCTTGAGACGTTACCTAATCTTTGTTATTGTTATGTATCTTTGTTATTGAAATTGAACGGGTAAAGTATCAGATGCAGAATTGTATGCCTGAGTTTGCCAGAAGATTCTTTAGGGATAATATAGGTGTTATGGCTGCCGGCAGTATGGAAGGATACGCCAACGATCTGGTCGCATTCTTTGGTTATCTGGACTCTATAGGTAAAGATT
>JBGUNV010000048.1:0-3640 GCA_045117595.1 Lachnospiraceae bacterium | reverse complement strand
CAAACACCACCGTAAATGCAAAGGGAAATGAGTTCACTCCTTCAACAAATGCAGTCATGGTCGCAAGCGCGCAAACAGTGGATGCATGCGAACTCGGCATTCCTCCGTTTCCTGACAGCAGCCGCTTTAAGGAAAATGTCCGGTCCATTATAAACTCTATGACGGCCTTAATTATCTGGGCCGTAAAATATCCCGCAAAAGCAGTTACAAGTATTCTGTTGGAAAATATCTGTCTGATTATATCCATATCCGGTTTCCCCTTATAACCTCCCGTAAAAAAGGCTCCGCCCCCGCGAAGCCTTGTTATCTATTCACCTAAACCGCTGTCTACTGCGTTGATCAGTGCCTGCAGTGCTTCCGATTCATCATCACCTTCGCAGACAAACTCGATCTCGTCACCGCATTTGACACATGCCCCGAGTACGCTCAGTACACTTTTGGCATTAGCCGTGCTCTCCCGAAAGGAAAATGTGATAAGTGACTTGTATTTCATTGCCTCTTTACACAGTATTCCGGCCGGTCTCAAATGCAGGCCCGTAGGGTTCTTGATAACGACCCTCTGACTAACCATAAGAGTTACTTCCTCCATTCAAATTGTATTCGCCCCCGATAGACCATTATATCATCTATCGTAAAAATCCACAAGATTCTACTCTCCGATGGCTGCTCCCGCAGTCGGCATCACATCAGCTGCGGTATCGGTTCCCTCTTCTGTGACATTATCCGCTGCCTCGCCGGTATGATTAACCACAACCGGGAGTGAAACGGGACCCGTCACTGATATTCCGGACGGCAGATCGAATACGACTACACCATCATTTTCACCCGGCGTTATGGCCTCGACCGTTCCCTCGGGCGGAGCATTTCTCGGAACGAGAGATCCCGCATCTATCTTACCTATAGCAAGATCTCCGCTGTACCTGTTAAACGTATCTCCTATCCCTTCTATCTCAACGGGGAATGTCGCTCCTATATCGATTATGCTGACGCTATATCCTTCAGGAACATTCTCAACGGTAACATTCGATATCGGAACCTCTATGATCTTTCTGGAATTCTGTGCTATCTCAACGGAAACCGTAACATTGGGATCAAACTCAGGATCAGCAAATCTGACACCTGTAGGAAGATATCCGGATATATTGACAGAAGTAACCACATCTCCCGAAGCCCCTTCTACCGGAACCTCATCCGGAGAAATATAGATCACTTCCATATCGTCGTAATTTTCGCCTTTGCCGGCTATAACAACGCTTACCGGTTCAGTCACGACAGAACCCGTTGTCCCGAATCCCGGAGCAGGATTACCTGAAAATCCGCTTGTTATCGGTATGGTCTTCGTAGCATATATGACATATTTGATCTCCGTTACGGTTCTTGACAGTTTTATACGGTCATCTTCGATCCTCGAACCTTCAGCATCATACGGATATAACGGTTCAGTGACCGTAAAGTCACGATTTATGCCTTTGATATCCGCCGAGGCAATAACCTTTTCAACACGTGTCACAACCGATTCCGGGCCGCTCACGGTTATGGTTGAAAGAGCATTCTCGACACCGGCGAGAATATAACCCTGGGCAGGCTCACCTTCAACTCCAACCGATACAGGCACTTCCTTATTGATCAGATTCTCTATATTAAGCTTCAGATTGGCATTTCTCGTCGTTACGGATTCGATCCTGTCGGAAAAGCGCATACTGCGCACTTCGATCGGAACCGTATCTACCGTCGTCAGAGATCGCATATCGGCCGTTGCCTTGATATAATCACGGCTCATTCCGTCGATGACCGATCTGTGCGCAGTGACAACAACATTTACCGTCCCCGAATCATCTATGACCTCATAGCATTTTCCCTGATCCGTGAGCACATCCCCGTTCAGTATCTCCACCGGGACTGAAGTATATGTCTTGCTGATCACGGGATCATCAACATTTACCACGACAAGCCACAGAACAAATGCCGCCAGAACGGACAATATCTTCAGGCCGAGATTTTTAGTAAAAAAGTTTTTCATTGGTCGGCCTTTCTTTTAAACAGTCTGAACGTTTTCTTTTCTTCAAGCGTCTTGCCCTGAACGAGATGGAGCATTTCACGAAGCTGATCCATATCCACGTTCCTGGTAAGTTCACCCTCATATGCCACCGAAACCCTGCCGGTTTCCTCGGAAACTATGACCGTCATGGAATCCGTGACCTCGGATATGCCGACACCGGCACGATGCCTGGTCCCGAGTTCCTTGGACAGTTCCATGTTCTCGGACAGCGGCAGATAACATGTTGCGGATACTATCCTGTTGCCCTGAACTATTACGGCTCCGTCATGAAGAGGGGTATTATGCTCAAAAATATTGATCAGAAGCTGGCTGGAGATCGCCGAATCGAGCATGATACCGGTTTTCTCATAATCCGTCAGCGGATCGTTCTGCGCAACAACTATAAGAGCTCCCGTTTTGGCACGTCCCATCTCAAAGGATCCCCTGACGATCTCATCGATGGTTTCGTCGGAAAACCGCTCTCCTATAACCCTGTTATCAAACTGGAAAATAGACGACAGAACCTTACGACGTCCGAGCTGTTCGAGTGCCTTTCTCAGTTCCGGCTGGAAAACAACGACCATGGCAGTTACGGCTACGCCGAATATGTTTTTGGCGATCCACAGTATCGTTGTCATGGAAAATGCAGCCGCAAGCATGACAAACACAAGAATGATCAGTATTCCCTTAAGAAGAGACCACGCCTTTGATTCCTTGATCCACGCAAGCACCTTGTACAAAAGGAAGGAAATTATCAGCACTTCAACAATGTCTGTCCATTTTATGCTCGGAATGGACAGCCATGTAACATAACGCTCGAAAAATGAAGTTATGGATTCAATAATCTCGGGCATCAATAATCATCCTCATCCTCGTCATCAAAATCCATTTCATCGCGGCGGACATGATTGCGTCTGACTTTTACCGCCGGCGCCTCCAGGGTGATCTTGGGTATGGCCTTGACATAGTAATAGTATTCATCATCCTCAAACTGAACATATTCAGCCCGGGAATAATCCACATTGAAAATAAAGAACTGAAGTACCAACACTATCAGCGAAGAGATCAGAAGGCTTATCATTGCTCCGCCTATACCCACATCGGCATCAAGTACGGCTGATGAAACGAGAAGAACGACAAAACATACGATCATCCCGACTCCGAGTGCGATCTGCCATGAATAACTTATCTTGAGCCTTCGGATAAGATAGACGACTATGATAGTTGCGGCAAATGTAACTATCATGGCTATCATAAGATCGTTCTTGAGTATACCGTCTATTACCGTCTTGAAACCGCTGATCATATTCTCAACATCAAGATCACCCGACCCGTTTCCGGAAAGAGCATCCTGATGTTCGCTTATGTAATTGAGTATGTAATAAACGGCCGTTCCGCAACCGACGGATATACATGATATGGGATTGCCTACAAAGCCCATCGCAAGCGGGATCACATAAGGGATATGCGCAACAAATGCCATCGGAGTCAGCAGTACCACTATCGCATCCCCGGGCGTGAACCTGAAATACAGGGCATACATTATTATAAAAATAAACAGGACAACAATGGCACACTCCAGCGAAAGCGCGTACATATGAG
>JBGUNV010000047.1:0-3286 GCA_045117595.1 Lachnospiraceae bacterium | reverse complement strand
GGGTTTATCCTCAAAGTTATATAAAAGATAATTAGACATATCGGAGATCCCTTGCTCCGCTGCCAGCCTGATAGCTTCGCAATATTTATCCCTTTGATCATAGTGATCAAAGGCAATTCTAAGTGGTTTTATGCTTGTTTCAGCCATCTTTTTCATTTTTGGCTTTGTAGCTAATCTGGCATCCAAACCTTGGTTAAAATCAATATGTCTTACCCTTGGCGTTGTTTTTCTAATATGCTTTAATTGGTATATCGGCCGAAATACCTCATCAAATTTTAGTGCTGCTTGAGCTGTCGCTGTCTCAGCATACAATAGTTCTAATTGTTCCCGCTGGATATAAAGTTTACCCGCCTCTTCTTCCTCAAGTTCTTCTGCGATTTGATCATATATATCTACAACAACCCGCAAGTATGCTCTAACATTATATTTTTCTTTCAGATTTCGAATAGCAACTTCATAAATGTCATCTGGTAGATATTTTGATCCTTTGCCAAATCCACATTTCACAATCTCATCAATAATCTGATCAAAACATTTCGAAGCGAAAACATTATTATCCATTAATAATAAGTCTCGCCTGTTGCCAAAGTGATCATCCACATATTTGATTTGCTCTTTAATACCAATATAGTTCTTATAGACTGGTTCCAAGGTCTTAACTGCACAAAATGGACAGTTTCTAGGGCAGCCACGAGTCATATATGCAAAATATGCGTTACTTGCCGGATATTTATAATCCACCTCATGAAGAATCGAATAGTCCAAAGGCAGTTCATCTATTATATCAGGGTTTCCCACATCTATATCTCCTGGTTTATCCAAAAGGCCAACATGTGGGTAAATTCCCGTGTCCTTAAAGCATTGCTCCGGGAGAATACTGGACGCTATTCCTCCGACCATTAACCGTCCTTTTTCATCTAAAAACAGCTTGGCATAATTAATAGTTTCAACAGTCTGTTTCCAGTAAAAGGTAAATAATGTAGTGACACCTATGAAGTCAAATTTAGGATAATCCTTGTGAACATATCGCATATGGAACGCAGAGATTCTGGTTTGCAGTTCTGTTCCTGTGAAATTAGGAATCCTTTCCAGATCAGTAATATGCCCATACTTTATATACCGAAACAACTCTGTATAAAACCTTTTAATCTCATGGACATCATTCTCTCGAAGGAATTCTTCACATAAAAGACGGACTGCCAGATCCTTTAGATCTCCTTTGAAAAAACGGACATCATCTCCACATCTACGAAAATATGTAGCAATTTTCATAAGCCCCATTGGCGGGTACTTATACTATCTTGTCTTCATCATAATCAACGCTAGGACGATCTGTATGATCCAAGCCATATTTAAATGCCTTATAACTCTTTCCACCAGTTTGGGCTGCCAATTCAGCCATTATTCTATTGGCCAATGGTTATACCTCTTTTCCTTTGTTTCATTTCGTTAATGCTTTTTCTCTTCACGTAGTTTATTAACGCATTGGTGAATGACTGCCGCAACTGTAGTTTCATGTTCGATAGCATAAAGTTTTAGAAATTTTTTGTCATCAACCGAAAGGGAGATATTAATAGTGGTTCTTTTCTCTTCTTGGTTTTGTTTATGTACGACCTGCATAATTTCCTCCGTATTGATCAGTTGCACATTTGTACAATTATACATCAATATTGGAGACGTATCAATATTATTCACTTTACCCGTACTGAATTACTTGCCCTTTCAGTAGTAATATTACACATATTTTATAATGTAAGAGTTGTCTTCCCCGTAACGACTTTCTGGTGATCCCAACGACTTTCTGGATTTTATACTTAACTAATGACAAATTGTTTGTCCATACATGGAGACAATGCATTATTTGATTTCGAAATATATGCAAAAACAGGAAAAGAGGCATACCCGCTCTGGATATGCCCCTGTGGTATCCCTGCTATTACTCAGATCGTCCGGATATAGGCTCTCAGCAATGCGATGCCCGCAGTCAGGACTGTACCTGCCAATGGTATTGCCAGGAAAACAATCCCGCCGATAATCATCTTTACTGCGACTGCCCATGGCTCCAATCCGAAGCCATAACTCAAAACAGCGAAGAGTATGAGAACTCCTCCCGCGATCCGGAATACTATACCGGACAGACTGACAGCTACAGAGCACAAATATTCCACAAGCCAGAGCAGGCTTGTCACAGGAAACAATAAAATCTTCATCATCGTTCTTAACATCGGCGCTTCCTCCTTTATCACTTTCCAACAGGCACTCCATACATATCGTGATTAACTTCTGCCCTGTAATAGCCGTCAATCGTTGACGGCGCATTGAAGAGTGCCGCCAGCAGATATTTCTTGATATTGTTGACCTTTGTCGTATTTCGTTCCATGCAGAACAACACATACTCGATATGCGAATACTGCAGCTTCAAGAACTTCGATCTGACAACCTCTGCAGGATAACTGCTACTGGCAATAAGCATATATTCCTTCCGGCTGATTACAGTCTCCAGGATCAGATCCGCAATTCCCTCGACCAGTTCCCTGTCATGCGGATGTGCAATCAACAGGTCATCATAGCCGATATTCTCCCGGATCAGCTTTCTGTACGCTGCAATGGTCTCTGACACATCCTCATCCAATCTCATCGCATCCGATCCCATCTGTGTCATCAGCTCTCCCTGTGCCGGTGCAGATCTGATTTGATCAGATTCGATATTATTCCAGTCAGTATGGTTTATTTCAGTTTTACTCTTAAGAGGTGCCGAAACGGGAACCCTAAGAAGTCCGGGATCGGTCACCCTGGAGGTCCCCAAACCGTCACTTCTTGAAGTTCCGTCCGCTGCACTTCTGGAACCGGTGCTTTCCGCTCCAGAGGTTCCGGTTTCAGAACCTCTGGCCTTCATTTTCCCTTCCACAAGACCATTACTATCTGCTTTTCCTGCATCAAATCCGGTCATAAAGCTCTTCACATAGAGTATGTTCGGAAGACCATGCCCCCGTCGTTTCTTCTCCAGCAACCCGAATTTCTCCAGTTCTGCCAGCAGCTCCATCGCCTTTTTCTTCGAAAAACCGAGATCTTCCTGGATTTCACCAATCTGATAGATGATAAAGACCCTGTTATCTTCATCGAACCAGGCATTCTTACGGGATAGCGTCATCCGATCCAGAAGTACCCCATACAGCACCTTTGCCGGAATGGAAAGGCTGGAGAACAATTCTTCTGTCAGCATGACCTTCGGGATACGGATAAAGCTAAACTGATCTGCCTGGGAGCCATAATAGTAATTGAATTC
>JBGUNV010000046.1:0-5428 GCA_045117595.1 Lachnospiraceae bacterium | reverse complement strand
TCATCTGCATCCTCACTTAGCAGATTAACGTTGGCATCAGGAAGCATCTCATATATCGAGTTTTCGAAATCACTCCAGTCCTCTTTGCCTGACTCCCGATCTTCTTTCATCTTGCAGTATAATCTGTTATTCTCATTTGCGAGCCTATAGTATTGAATATACTCATAAAAATCCTGATAGCTTGTAGTCTTCCGTTTCCTATCATTTTTCTTATACTTGTTTAGTATCGCTATATCAAAACCATTTCCAACCAAAACAAGAATATTATGCTGTTTTTGTTCAGCAAGCCGTTTAAAGGTACTATCATCATATTTTCTAAACATAGTATTTGTCCTCCCGTAATTTCATATTTGGCTCTGTCACCTTTAAGTGTTGTTAATGGATATTCTGATTTAGTTACCGCATCACCCAACAGTTTCATGACATCAGACATCTGCTTTTTCAACTGAGCCAAGATCCATATGAAGTCTATTTATTTCGTTTCTCCCTGAGAAGTTCCTTCGTGACTTCTACTACACTTGTTTCAGTATTTTCAACTAAATCTATCCAATATAAATCAATTCTTTCCTGTTTGTCCCTTCTTCATGAGTTTTTCATACTCCAGCTGATAAGCGATCAGTCCGGGAATATATTCTCGCTGACATTTTCACGGAGTTCTAGTATTTTAAAGGAGGTTTTTCCTCCTTAGTGTATCGCGTTTTAAGCTCCTATTATGAACCTAAAAAATTAGTATTACTGAAGTCAATACATCCGTCCCATTTCCGATGATGTGCCCTTAAGAATAAAACTCTTTCAATGAACTTGCTGTACTTGTGACAAAGCGATGTATCCTATAAACTCCGGTTCTCTGATCGCTCCCCATAACCTTCCGGATGAATCCACATGACAATCACTTATATAAAACCGTGCCCCATTATCTATTTGCATTACAATGTTGTATTCCAATCCACCCCCTTCTCTCACATTAATATAGCCGTCAGGTGCAGAAACCTCTACCTCAAAACCTTCTAAGCCGTATGTATCAACATCAAATCCTGCCTCAATCAATGCCGCTCTAAGCGTATCATAGTCTCCATCTATACTATCATCGTTCTCTTCCTCATCAATCTCACCATCAGGCTTTGCATCCGGATCATATCCTACTGCATCCAGACTAAGTTCTTCTTTATGGTTCATTATTCGTTCATAGTTACCGTTGTTGTTTCTGAATCCCCAAACAGTCAGTTCAACCCCTGCACCCTCAAAAGCTCCGGGATTACCATATAATCTTTCTGCATCGATAAATGTATCTTCATCTACTTCTTCGCCATTCAAAACACGGTGAGCATTATAATTATCGTCCTGCCACCTTTCCAGCTCAGCAAGCTTCCATTCTTTTCCATATCTGTTAAATACATAATATTTTGTGAGTTCATAGTAATCCTGAGAGCCTCGTGGGTCATAACTATATATAAGAGTACCTCTCTCTGTGCTTAAACATTCAGCATCATCTGTATAATAAATTCGCCGCAACTTATTATCCACAGTATCATACGTAAAAACATATGCCGCATCATCTTGAAAAATAAACATTTCATCAAGGGCATCCAATGTAACATCACCGTATTCTACATCAGAATAATCGCTAATGCTTTCCGTACCTTCTGCTATAAACTCATTCGAAAGTTTTCCGTTTTGGTAAAGATAATATGCCTGATAACAGTCAGGATAGAAGCGATAAACTATCTTATCAGTATCACCTGTATTTGAAGTGCAATCATATCCATACTCATTTGCACTGTCCTTCCCTTCTTGTGGTACAGGTTCAAAAGTAACATCATAAACATTCAGGATGCAATGCTCTTTTCCGTATGGAGTATCATCATAGTAAAAGCCTATTATAGGCATATCTTTCATTTTTTCATCATATTCACTGTCACCGCTAAGTTTTTCTCTGTCTGCTCTTATAAATTCCACCTGTAAAACATGATCATCATCATCTATGTATACGGTATCGTAGCCCCCACGTACTGTTGAAAATGTTGTTCCAAATAGTTTTTCAAATCCCCTGACTGTAGTTGGTATATGAACCCTTACCCCTTTAACATAGAAACATCTTTCAGAAAAGAGAGGATTATAGTCTCCACTGTTTATAAATTCCTCTTCATAATGATCTAGCCATATCTTATCAATGATATTGGCTGTTTTCTCTACCGGTTCGTTCTCTGCATCCTCATCAAACGACTCATCATTATTCTCTTCTGCGACGCTTTCCTTTTCTATAGCCGTATTTGCTGTTTCATTGTTTTTTTCTGATCCACATGAAGAGAGAATTAGTATGCTCATTGCAAATACTATCACCAGTTGAGCTTTCTTCATCCTACTGTCTCCATCAAAAATATTTATTTATCGTTCTTTTTAATACTTACCTGACTTGCACTCATATCACCTTCAGGATAATATCAAATGTTGAACGTGCATAGATCTCTAATTCTTCAAGCCCTGTATTTACTAGCTTCGCGTAATATAAGATTTCTATCAGGCTTCAAATTTATAGCCCATCCCCCAGATGGTCTTGATCAGTTCGCCCTTGTCTCCCATCTTGGAGCGGAGCTTCTTGACGTGTGTGTCGATGGTCCGCGCATCGCCGAAATAATCGTAGTTCCAGACATGGTTGAGGATCTTCTCGCGTGAAAGTGCGAGTCCCTGATTTTCCATAAAATATGACAGGAGTTCAAACTCCTTGAAAGACAGTTCGACCGGTTTACCGTCTATAGTTACGGTATGGCTTGCCTTATCAAGAACAATGCCGCCGGCCTCTATTTTTTCCTCCTCCGTGATAAGGTTGCTCCTGCGAAGAAGGGCATCAACTCTTGCCACAAGGATCTTCGGAGAAAACGGCTTGGAAATGTATTCATCGGCACCGAGTTCAAAACCGTTAAGTTCATCCGCCTCATCGCCCTTTGCTGTCAGCATGATAACGGGAACCTTTGAATATTGCCTTATCTCCTTCAGGACCTCGCGTCCGTCCATCTTCGGCATCATGACATCAAGTATAACGAGTGAGATATCATTCTGCTCAAAGAATATATCCACAGCCTCCTGTCCGTCAGCCGCTTCCACGACCTTGTAATCCTTACGGACCAGAAAGTCACGTACCAGTTTTCTCATTCTGCTTTCATCATCTACAACAAGGATCTTAATGTTATCCATATATAACCTCCACTATATCCCTGACAATTCTCACTCGCCGAGCTCAAGTTCCTTCTGCTTGATCGCCGCCTCACGTTCATTGAGATCCTGTTCCCATTCACTGTACTGATTGAGGATCGCCGTACGGTAATTGATCATATTGGGATTCTCCGCCTTGAGCGTTATGACAAACATCGCGATCACCATGATTATCAGCAGAATGTTCACTATAAGGGATATCTTGTATTCGTTTTTGAATGTCTTGCGAAGCGTTCTGGCCTCGCGCTGTGCGGACATCCTCTCATCCCTCTCCTCGCTCCTGATATTAAGCGCTCTTGAATACGAAATGGGAACCGGAATCTCCCTTACCGCATCATCAGGTATATCCTTGCATTTATACAGATAGTTCTGCAGAGTGCGCAGATATTCATAGCCGACCGGCGTTACGAATATACCGCTCGTTATCAGCTTGTCGTATACCGCGAGAACCCCACGCGGATTATCCATATTCATCTTCTGAGCTATAAACTTGATCTTCTCGACTTCAGCTGATGCGATAGCCACATCTGCATCATCCGAAAACGCAAATCCGTCAATGATCGATCTGTTTGCCACTTTACATACCCCCTGTATGTATCTGCTGTTTTACCTTTTACTTAAAAGAAAGCGGTAATGGAGCATTACCGCTTTCCGACTGATCATATTATAACCGTTGTTCTAAAATCTGAAAACACCAACACTCTTCTCGATGCCCTCAGCGATCTCCTTAAGTGCAACTGTTTCATCCTGAATGTCTCCGACAAGAGCAGAGAACTCGTTGGCACTGGCGCTTGTCTGCTGAGTACTTGCCGCATTCTCCTCTGCGATCGCGGTAAGATTCTGTACCACATCGACAACTGATACTCTGGCCGCATCAAGGCTGCCTGTCTTCTCTGAGATATTGCCCATACCCGAAGTTGTCTGATCAATACCTGTACGCACATCCTCGAATGCTTCCTGCGTCTTGCGAACATCTTCGCTCTGTTCTTCCATGATCTGACGAACCTCATCCATGGTTTGAACACTCTTCTCCGAATCCGAAAGAAGTTCCGTGATGATCGATGCGATCTTGCTGGCGCTTTCATTGGACTGCTCGGCAAGCTTCTGTATCTGGTTGGCAACTACAGCAAATCCACGGCCCTGCTCACCTGCGCGTGCTGCTTCTATCGATGCGTTAAGCGACAACAGGTTCGTCTCCTCGGCAATATCCGTGATGAGAGCCGTTGCCTCTCTGATACGTGCTACCGACTCATTAGTCGTATTGGTCTGATCATAGATCAGATCGATGGCATCCGATGCTTTCCTGTTGATCTTGTCGAGCTTATCAAGCGTATCGATCGCCTTGTTTCCGGCATCACGCATAGTACCTGCTATGTTTATGAGATCCTTGATCTGGGATGATGTATCCTCGACCATGTTACCCATGAGTATGACATTCTCGGTAGCCGACTGGGTCTCGCTAGCCTGGGAAGTAGCTCCGTCGGATATCTCTGCAATAGCCTGATTGACCTGACCGATGGAATCCGTTGCCTCACGCGATGCTGAATCAAGCTTGTCCGATGAAGTATACAGATTGGACGAATGGTTCTTGATTTCCCGTATGATCTCTATCAGGCTCTGACGGAGATTCTCTATACATCTGTTCATCTGGCCGAGCTCATCCTTACGGTTGATAAGCGCCTCGGGAACCTCCTCGCTGAGATCGCCGTTTGATACCTTATCAAGAACTGAAATACCCTGATTGATCGCCTTAACGATAGCAAGTGCGACAAAGATCGCAAGGATCGATGCCAGGATCACTGCCACGATCGTTCCTACAAGGATACTGTTCGTAACAACCCTGATCTCCTTCTCTACATCAGCCTGAGCACGTCCGCAGAATACCATACCGATGACCTCATTGGATCCCTCCTGGTAGAGCGGAACGTAATATGTATAATACTTGCTGCCGACGATATCAACGTTTGATGCCGAATACTCCTGGCCTCCCTTTAAAACCGTATTTATGACCTTTTCACCGGCCTGGGTATACAGTACTCTCTCATTTGTTCCGGGCTTCGTTACACTCGTGGAATAACGGGTATCACCGAAAAATACCGTCGTAACGGTACCTGTACCCGCCTTGACACCATCGACTATAGCCGTATCAGCCGTGACGTTAAACGATCCCTTCATCAGGTTATCACCGTCAAGATAATACTGGTCATCATTTACCTCA
>JBGUNV010000045.1:0-16499 GCA_045117595.1 Lachnospiraceae bacterium | reverse complement strand
ATGGCTGATAGTCCTTATCCTGGCTGCGGGATTGTGGCTGACTGTCAGATCCGGCGGAGTTCAGTTTAAGAAGCTTGGTCTTGCGTTTAAATATGCGTTCAAGAGCGATTCTTCGGGAGAAGGAGATGTTTCGTCATTCGGTGCATTATGTACAGCCCTTTCGGCAACCATTGGAACCGGAAATATCGTCGGCGTTGCAACCGCCATTTGTGCAGGTGGTGCCGGTGCGCTTTTCTGGATGTGGGTTGCAGCACTGCTTGGAACCGCGACAAAGTATGCGGAGTGCCTTCTTGCGACCAAGTACAGAGTGGTGACGGAAGACGGTCATATTCTCGGTGGACCTTTCTACTATATAGAGAAGGGTATGGGAGAAAAATGGAAATGGCTGGCCAAGCTGTTCGCAGCCCTTGGTGTAGGTGCCGGAGTACTGGGTATAGGAACCATTACCCAGATCAACGGTATAACAAGCGCGGTCGAGAGTTTCTTTGATCCGGGCAAGGCACATGTCGTGTCGATCTTCGGCGGAAGCTATTCGCTTGCAGTTGTGCTGAGCGGTTTGCTTGTCACAATATTTGTAGCCCTTGTTGTCATTGGAGGTATCAAGAGGATAACAAGCGTATCGACTGTAATTGTGCCTTTCATGGCAGTCCTTTATATTGTTGCAGCGGTAGTGATACTTATCTGTAATGCTTCTGCGATCCCCGGTGCGTTTGTTGAGATAATACAGAGCGCATTCGGAATGAGAGCAGTCGTAGGCGGTGCTCTCGGTGCCATGCTCGCTGCGATGCAGAAGGGTATAGCAAGAGGTATATTCTCAAATGAGGCCGGACTTGGAAGCGCTCCGATAGCAGCATGTGCAGCCAAGGTTGATTCACCCGCCAAGCAGGGACTTATCTCAATGACGGGTACCGTAATTGATACACTTATAATATGTACGATGACAGGGCTTTGCATAATCACGACAGGTGCACATAATGCAGCTGCAGAGACGGGACTTGAGGGTGCGCAGGTTACGAATTATGCTTTTACAAACGGCCTTCCGGGACCGGATGGCATCGGATCGTTCATATTGATGATCTGTCTGATATTCTTTGCCTTTACAACGATCCTCGGATGGGATTACTATTCGGAAAAATGTTTAGAGTATCTTGTGGGCGGAAATATGAAGCCGGTCAAGATCTACAGATGGATATATATCCTTGCAGTGTTCATCGGTCCTTTCCTTACGGTATCGTTTGTATGGACTTTTGCCGATATATTCAACGGCCTGATGGCTGTTCCGAACCTTATCGCACTGTTTGCTCTCGGAGGAGTTGTGGCAGCAGAGACAAAGCTGTATATGGACAAACGGGGTTGATTTTTTCGGGCTGTAATCTATAATTATTTTGTTTTGCAAAAACGTTTGATCAACATTATTTGAAAAGAGGTATCATCATGGAAAACAAATGGGTGCGCGGAGCGATCCCGGCATTGCTTCTTCACTGCAGTATCCGTACGGTGTATTGCTGGTCGACTTTTTCCAAGGAGATCGCAGACTATATCGGGGCAACAAAATCAGCGACCGAATGGGCGTTCTCTCTTGCGATATTCTTCCTGGGAATGTCAGCGGCCTTTCTGGGCGATGTAGTGGAAAAGAACATACACAGATCTTCACTGATCGCAACCGTATGCTTTACGGCCGGTATGATCGGAACGGGATTCGGTATAATGATCAAGTCTCTGCCCGTTATACTGATATTCTACGGATGTATCATGGGAATAGGTCTCGGTACCGGATATCTGTCTCCCGTCAAGACCCTGATGCTCTGGTTTGAAGACAAGAAGGGTCTTGCAACAGGTCTTGCCGTTGCGGGATTCGGTCTTGCAAAGGCTATCGCAAGCCCGGTTATGCAGGCGATCCTGAATAAATTTGACAATAATCCCGCACCTATGTTCTTTATCATGGGCGCCATATATTTTGTGATGATGTTCATCGGACATCTTATATTAAAGAAGCCTTCTACATGGACGGAGGCACATTCCGAAGGAGGTATTAAGGAATTCTTTGAGACTCTTGCGAGCAATTTCAAGACTTCGTTCGGGAACAGGACTTTCATCGGTATATGGCTGATGTTCTACATCAACATTGCATGCGGTCTGGCACTTATCTCTCAGGAGAAGATGATATTCAAGTCAGTCGGCCTGTCGGTAGGCGTCTGTGCAACACTCGCTACGGTAACAGCCATTGCTAATGCGGCAGGACGTCTGGGATTTTCCGCATGGGCAGATACGCTTAAGGACAGAAATACGATATATAAGCTTATATTCATCCTGTCGATCGCATTTACGGCTCTTGTCGTTGTTACCCAGGGTATTGTCAGAGGAGCGCAGATACCGGCTCTTGCAGTATTGTGCGTGGCTCTTCTGATCATGGTAAATGCGGGATACGGCGGAGGATTCCCCAATGTTCCGGCGCTTCTGTCCGATCATTTCGGAATGGGCAAGATAAGTTCGGTACACGGCATGTGCCTGTCGGCATGGGCTATAGCGGGTCTTACAGGTAACCAGATGGCGACTGCTATCGTAAACCGTGTCGGCCAGTTCGAAGAGATCACTCTTTCAAACGGTGCGATCGATATGGTCAACCCGGTCGGATACCAGACGGTGCTGTATGTTACGGGTACCTTGTATGTAATTGCGCTTATAATAAGCTGCGTGATGGTTCCGAAGTTAAACAATAAGGAAAACAAATAAAAGACAATGACTCCTCACCATACGGTGGGGAGTTATTAAAACGGAGGTGTTTATGGCTACGGTAGGGATAGTGATGGGATCTGATTCGGATATGCAGGTCATGAGCAAGGCGGCCGATATCCTGGAGCAGTTCGGTATAGATTATGAGATGAGGATCATATCCGCGCACAGAGAACCGGATGTGTTTTTTGAATATGCGAAGTCGGCAAAAGATGCCGGAATGAAAGTGATCATAGCCGGTGCAGGGATGGCAGCCCATCTGCCCGGAATGCTCGCGGCGATCTTTCCGCTCCCGGTAATAGGCGTACCGATGCATACCACATCACTCGGAGGAAGGGACAGCCTGTATTCGATAGTACAGATGCCCTCCGGTATCCCGGTTGCGACGGTAGCTATAGGCGGTGGTGCAAATGCAGGGCTTCTTGCGGCCAGAATGCTTGCAATATCGGATCCGGTGATCCTTGAAAAACTGGAAAACTATGCAAAGGATCTTAAGGAAGCGGTCGTTAAAAAGGACGAGAGGCTTGCAAAGACGGGATACAGGGAATACTGAAACCGGACAACGGATGACTTGAAACGAAGGAGGGAACAAAACAGTGGATTACAGATCGGCGGGAGTTGACATTGAAGCGGGCTACAGGTCAGTAGAACTGATAAAGGGATTTGTCAGCGAGACTAACCGGCCCGAGGTGATAGGCGGACTCGGGGGATTTGCAGGCGCGTTTTCGATGGAAAAATACAAGTCGATGGAAGATCCGGTGCTTGTTTCCGGAACGGATGGCTGTGGGACAAAGGTCAAACTTGCCTTCCTTATGGATAAACACGATACGATAGGCATTGATGCGGTTGCGATGTGTGTAAATGATATAATCTGCGGCGGAGCGGAACCTCTTTTCTTTCTCGATTATATAGCCTGCGGCAAAAACTACCCGGAGAAGATCGCACAGATCGTAAAAGGTGTGGCGGAAGGCTGCCGTCAGTCGGGATGTGCTCTTGTCGGAGGCGAGACGGCCGAACATCCGGGACTTATGCCGGAGGATGAATATGATCTTGCGGGATTTGCAGTCGGCATTGTGGACAGAAAGAAGATCATCGACGGAAGTACCCTTTGTGACGGTGACGTGCTGATAGGTCTGGCATCGACCGGCGTGCATTCCAACGGATTCTCGCTTGTCAGGAAAGTATTTGAAATGACAAAGGAGAGCCTTGATACATATTATGATGAATTGCAGCAAAAGCTCGGAGATGCGCTCATTGAGCCGACAAGGATTTATGTCGCAGCGCTTAAGAATGCCATGGCGGACGGTATTGCCATTAAGGCATGCAGCCATATAACAGGCGGAGGGTTTTATGAAAATGTTCCCAGAATGCTTAAGGATGGAATGCATGCAGTGATAGAAAAGGGTTCATATCCTGTACCTCCGATATTCGGTCTTATGAAAAGTAAAGCCGGTCTTGACGAGGATATGATGTACAATACATTTAACATGGGTATCGGGATGGTAGTTGCGGTTTCGCCCGATGATGCCGACAGAGCGATAAAGAGTTTTGAAAGAGCCGGCGACAAAGCTTTTGTTATAGGAAAGATCACTGCCGGACAAAAAGGAGTGACTCTATGCTGAAGATCGCCGTGATGGTAAGCGGAGGCGGAACAAACCTCCAGGCAATAATGGATGCGATAGATAACGGCACGTTAAGCGATGTCTCGATCGAGACAGTCATTTCAAACAATCCGAAGGCATATGCCCTAACAAGAGCGGCAGATCACGGAATTGCCGTTAAATGCCTGAATCCGAAGGATTACCATGATAAGGATGAGTACGGCAGGGAACTTGCGGCTTATCTGAATGATATGGGGATCGGTCTTGTTGTGCTCGCGGGATTCCTTGTTGTGCTTCCCGAAGTGTTCATAAACGGATTTAAAGGAAAGATCATTAATATACATCCGTCGCTCATACCGTCGTTTTGCGGAGACGGATATTACGGACTGAAGGTGCATGAAGCGGCATTGTCGCGCGGTGTAAAGGTTACGGGAGCCACGGTGCATTATGTGGATGCGGGAACGGATACCGGCCCGATAATACTGCAAAAGGCCGTATATGTTGAAGAGGGTGACACTCCGGAAACACTGCAGCGCAGGGTAATGGAGCAGGCCGAGTGGGTGATACTGCCACAGGCGATATCGATGATCGCAAAGCAGCATTGAAGTGTACAGGAGGATTGAAGATGAAGGTTCTTATAGTTGGCGGAGGCGGCAGGGAGCATGCCATAGCGACGGCTGTTGCCAAGTCTCCTCAGGTGGATAAGATTTACTGTGCGCCGGGTAATGCCGGAATTGCAGCAATTGCCGAGTGCGTTCCGATCGGAGTGATGGAATTTGACGCTCTTGCCGATTTTGCGATTGAAAAGTCCGTGGATCTGGCTGTGATAGGACCTGATGATCCGCTTGTGGGCGGCATAGTTGACGTGTTTGAAAAACGAGGTATCAGGACATTCGGACCACGTGCAAATGCTGCGATACTTGAAGGCAGCAAGGCTTTTTCCAAGGACCTTATGAAAAAATACGGTATCCCCACAGCGGGTTATGAGAAGTTTGACGATCCGAAGGCGGCACTTGCTTATCTTGAGACGGCAAAGATGCCGATAGTCCTTAAGGCTGACGGACTGGCCCTCGGTAAGGGAGTTCTCATCTGTAACACGCTTGATGAGGCAAAAGAAGGCATCAATACGATCATGGTCGAGAAGAAATTCGGTAAGAGCGGGAATACCGTGGTCATAGAAGAGTTCATGACAGGCAGGGAAGTTTCGGTTCTGTCGTTTGTGGACGGGACCACGATAAAGACAATGTCATCGGCTCAGGATCATAAGCGGGCAAAGGACAATGACGAAGGGCTTAATACCGGAGGAATGGGTAACTTTTCCCCGAGTCCTTTCTATACAAAGGAAGTGGATGATTTCTGCCGTGAGCATATTTATAATGCGACTGTTGAAGCCATGGCTGCAGAAGGAAGACCTTTTAAGGGCGTGATATTTTTCGGGCTGATGCTGACGGAGAACGGCCCGAAGGTTCTCGAGTTCAATGCCAGATTCGGTGATCCGGAGGCCCAGGTGGTGCTTCCCAGGATGAAAAATGATATAATAACCGTGATGAACGCATGTATCGACGGTACATTGTCTGATATAGAACTGGAGTTTTCCGATGAAGCGGCAGTGTGTGTGGTACTTGCGAGCGACGGATATCCCGAGCATTACGAGAAGGGATTTCCGATCACGGGATTTGAGGCGTTTGAAGGAAAAAATGATTACTTCTGTTTCCATGCGGGGACCAGATTTGACGGAGACAGTATCGTTACAAACGGCGGAAGGGTTCTTGGGATCACTGCTCTCGGAGCTGATATTGCCGAGGCAAGAGCCAAGGCTTACGAAGCGACCGGGTGGATCAGTTTTGAAAACAAGTATATGAGGACCGATATCGCAAAATCGGCAGCCGATATCCGGAGTTAGAAATATATGGAAGAAGATAAGACTTTATTGATCAGAGACATGCATGTTCCCCGAACATGTGAAAAATGCGGAGCAGGATCTCCACAGTACAAAGGTGTCGGAGAATATAAGTGCAGTGAGTGCGGTCATGTGATGTATGATGACTTCGGGTTAGTGCGCAATTATCTGGAAACTCACAGAGGCGCCACTCAGGTGGAGGTATGTAACGCCACGGGAGTATCGAGGGAGACCGTCAGACAGCTCCTGAGGGATGACAAGATAGAGATAGTTGCAGGGTCAGGGGTCTTTATGGCCTGTGAACTGTGTCAGGCGCCGATCAGAAGCGGCAGGTACTGCGTAGCCTGTGCACAGAAGATCGAAAAGCAGAAAGATGCAGAGAGAACTGCGGGTCACAGACCGTCCATGCAGGGGTTCGGCCAGGCACCGAGGGGTGAATCGGGAGCCAGGAGATATACGAGATGATATGAGGTCACCGGATGCTGTTTAATTCATATTTGTTCGTTTTTATTTTCCTCCCGGCAGTTGTGATACTGTACAATATGCTCAATAAAGGCGGCCGTTATACGGCTGCCAAAGTTTTTTTGCTTGCGGGATCGGTGCTGTTTTACTGCCTGGGCGGGATTGAAGCTGCCTGTATCCTGCTCGCAAGCCTTGTAATAAACTATTGTATTTTCCGGTATGTGCTGGTAACGGGAATAAATGACCGCGTAAGGCGCGTTTTTTTATGTGCCGGTATAATACTTAACATCGGGATGCTGGTATATTTCAAGTATCTCGGGTTCTTTGCGGATATCATAAACCGTCTTTTGGATCAGGGACTTCCGGTCCGGGAAGCCCTTCTTCCCCTCGGGATAAGTTATTATACGTTTTCGCAGATAGCGTTTCTTGTTGACGGATACAGGGATCCCGAAACCGTGTATTCGCCGCTTGACTACGCACTGTTCGTGACATTTTTCCCTAAGATTTCTGTGGGCCCGATAGCGACAGCAAAGGATATGATCCCGCAGTTTAATGACATATCGCGAAAAAAAACCGATTATGACAATATTGCCGGCGGCCTTGTGATCTTTGCCGCAGGTCTTGCCAAGAAGGTACTGCTTGCCGATAATCTCGCTCCTTATGCCGACTGGGGGTTTTCGCATATAAATGATCTCGGTACTGTCAATGCCTTAATAGCAATGCTTGGTTATACGATGCAGCTGTATTTTGATTTCAGCGGTTACTGTGACATGGCCAAGGGAGTCTGCCTGATGCTGGGGATAGATCTTCCTGACAACTTCAATTCTCCGTACAGGGCTGTATCCGTTTCCGATTTCTGGAAAAGATGGCATATGACGCTTACGGGATTTTTCACCAGGTATGTCTATATACCTCTCGGCGGTAACCGTAAGGGAAAGATACGTACCTACCTGAATATCTTCATAATATTCTTTCTGAGCGGACTGTGGCACGGCGCAAATTACACATTTGTCGTATGGGGGATAGTCTATGGTGTAGCAATGATAATATCCAGGGCATTTTCCGGCCTTTCGGAGAAGATACCGCAAGCGATAAGATGGTTCGCAACTTTCGTATTTGTGAACATGGCGTGGGTCATTTTCAGATCGGAGAAACTTGTGTATGCGATCGAATTTTTCAGGCAGTTGCTGTCACTCCGGTTCGTGCCGGTGAATATGGAACTCGTGGCCGGGGCAACCCCGGAAGAGTTTCAGATATTCCAGTGGGTGGTGCTTAAAATGACCGGTGAAGCCCCGTATATAAGCGGATGTGTTATTATAATCGCATTTTTGCTCATAGCATCGTTTATTTCGATATATTGCAAAAACTCGACTGAAAGACTGGCTTCCCTTAAAATAAGCGGACGGACAGTTGCAACATGCGTTGTATTGCTGGTGTTGTCTGTGCTGTCACTGTCCGAGGTGTCGGAGTTTCTTTATACCAATTTCTGATACGGTAATTGAAAGGATCGTAAAGACTGTATGGCATCGAAGAGATTCGTGGTCGTTACAATAGCATATACATTGATAGCGCTCGTACTGACAGGGCTTCTTGTAATGGTTGTCGATCCGTTTGTGCGCTATCATGCACCGTGGTTCGGTCTTACGGCTGCTGAGACGGATGAGAGGTCATCGGTCATAGGTATGGCCCGTAATCTCGATTATGATACCGCGCTGATCGGTTCGTCCATGAGCGAGAATTTCAGGAGATCCTGGTTTGAAGATGGTGTGTTTGGTCAAAAGTGCGTAAAACTGCCGCTCCAAGGTGCCCACTACGGTGATTATGAGCCTGTCATTCAGGAAGTACTCGAACACCCCGGCACGAAAAATGTTGTGTTCTGTCTGGATATATACCTGTTTTCCGATGCCGCCGATGATTTTCCGCGTACTATAGAGGACTGGTATATGCCGGGATACGGGATCGGAGACATCAGGTATCTGCTCAACAAATCGGTCGTATTCGATTATCTGCCGAGATTCCTGATAAACAATGTATGGAAAAACTATGACAATGATGACGCTTATGTGTGGTCGGGGGACTATCAGTTTTCCGAGTATGTGGCAAGAGCCGCTTATACACCGCTGAGGATACTGTCAGCGCAGGAAGAGAAACCGTATGACTTTTATTTTGAGAATGCCGACAGGTTTACGGATGCTTTTATCGAACAGATAAATGCGCATCCGGATGTGACATTCTATCTTTATACTCCTCCATACAGTATACTGTTCTGGGATGATGTGGTGCTGCGCGGAAGTGCCACGGCTACCATATGCGTTCTGGAGCGTGAATACAAAAAACTCCTGCAGTGTGATAATGTACGTCTATTCTATTTTCAGGACGATAAGGATGTGATCACCGATCTGTCTCACTACAGGGATTATTCCCACTATGACGAAGGTATAAATCACTATATGTATGAAGCGATGAGAGATGGAACCCATGAGATCCATGCGGATACATACTTTGATGTTTTACTTGATATGTATGATTTTGTGACTGCATATGATTATGAGCAGTGTTTTCACTGATATGATTACCGTGAACGATTTTAATTATTTCGCCTGCGTAAATAATATAGTTGACATAAATCAAATACGATTGTATTATATACTATAAGATAACTTAATTGACTTGGGGAGTCGATTAACAGGGGTCTTGATATACTTAAAGGGGAATAGGTATATTATGAAACACCGTATCACGATGGGGATGCTTACCGCAATGCTCCTTGCAACGGGTATTGCGGTTGCAGCTCCGACGCAGGTCTACAGCGCAACAGTATCATCCGGGACGGTCAAAGCCAGAAGCGGATTCGTAAGATCATCCGCAAACGGTAAGTCTGCCGTCTCATTTTGCGTTTCTTCGGGGGATGAAGTAGCGATCCTCGGCGAGGAGAAGGGTAAGGACGGATATACATGGCTGAGGGTTGCGGTAGGTACTTCTACAGGTTATATCCGTTCGGATCTTGTTTCCCAAACCGGCAAAAAAATAAACGTAAGCGATACACTCGCCAAGAATACAACACAGACGCAGGTACAGACAAAGGAACCGGCACAGACACAGACTCAGACGCAACCGGTCAATACCACCCAGGCAGCGGCGTCAGGCACTGCTGCAGCCCTGACGGGCGGCACGACGGGAGTGATAAAGGGGACTTCTGTCAGAATGAGAAGCGGCGCTTCGCAGAATTCGGGTATTGTTACATATTTAAATACCGGAGCGAATGTAAATATACTTGCCGAGGGCAAGGGCAGTGACGGTCAGATATGGTATCAGGTAAAAACTCAGGACCAGACGGGTTTTATAAGGAGTGATCTCGTAAATAAGACAGGACAGAGCCTGCAACAGCCTGCCACAGCATCTGCGGCATCTGCATCAACGGCCGCTGTTCCGCTGCCGGATTCACCCGCTGCAGCACAAGGGGCTGCTGCGGTTCCGATAAAAGATAACGTGGGCGGATCCAATTCCACGAGGACGATAGAACCCGGAGCCGGGACGGTCAAAGGTGTTAACGTCAGGATCAGAAGCATCGCCGGCACGAACGGCGACATAAAGGGAACAGTAAGCAACGGATGTGAATTAAAACTTCTCGGAGTGGAAAAGGCCGGAGACAGGGACTGGATCAAGATAGAGACAACTGTGCAGGGACAACCTGTAAGCGGATATATAGCACGTGATTACGTGACAGTGACCAAGGAAGTCAAAGAAGTAGTGATGACTACCACAACTCAGACACTTGTGGGAAATGATACAGCTTCGACCACAACCCAGGCGGCCTCCGACAGTGCCGGACGGACTGTGAGTGAAAATACCGGACCCGAGTCATCTGCCGCCTCCATAAAGGGGGTCGGCGTAAGGATAAGGGAGGCCCCGGTCGACGGCAATGTGGTCTGCCAGTTGTCATCGGGGCATCCGCTGACAATAAAGAAAGAAACATCCGGAAGCGACGATTACACCTGGTATCAGGTGTCTTTTTCGTATTTGGGAAGCGAACGAACCGGATATGTCAGGTCTGATCTTACCGCACGTTCGGAAAAGGAGGCGGAAGATGCTCCGCCCGGAGATGAGGAATTTGAAAAGTCCATAGAGAGCCTGCCGGACGGGTACAGGAACAGTCTTCGCAGTCTGCATGCCAAACATCCCAAATGGCAGTTTGAAACTGTGGACACAGGTCTTGAGTGGGCAAACGCACTTGCGGCCGAATCATCAGTCGGCAAGAATCTTGTGTCCAAGAATTCAATTGCATCATGGAAATCCACTGCTCCGCAGGCATATAACCAGTCATCAAACCAATGGTATACGTTCGACGGGGGAAGCTGGGCATCGGCATCACCCGAACTCATAGCGTATTACATGGATCCCAGGAATTTCCTGAACGAGAGCGGGATATACATGTTTGAGAAGCTCGATCATTCCGAATCCCAGACAAGCGCCAGCGTTGCCAAGATGCTCACCGGAACGTTCATGAGCGGTGATGTGACGGACTCCGACGGGAACACGTTCAATTATGCCGAATGGTTCTCGAATGTCGGGCAGCAGACGGGAGTCAGTCCTTATCTGCTTGCAGGAAGGGCTCTTCAGGAACAGGGTATCAGGGGCAGCAGCCAGAGCATTTCAGGAAACGTACCCGGATATGAGGGATATTTCAATTACTTTAATGTCGGGGCCTATGCATACAGCGGAAGGAGTGCTACTATAAACGGGCTCATATATGCACAAGGAACTGACGAGGATTATCAGCGCCCGTGGAACACAAGGGCAAGATCGATATACGGTGGAGCAAAATATCTGTCCGAAAAATTCGTTTCAAAGGGACAGAACACTCTTTACTTCCAGAAGTTCAATGTGGTAAATAAAGAGAATACTCTGTACTCGCATCAGTATATGTCAAACATTCAGGCCGCATCTTCGGAAAGTTCGAGACTGCAGCTTGCATATCTGGGCGATGATGAAGTGCTGTGCTTCAGGATACCGTATTATCATAATATGCCGGACAGTCCGTGCGTAAAGCCGACATCGGATTCAAACCCGAATACTTATCTCGCATCGCTTTCCATAAGCGGGGCGAAGCTTGATCCCGAGTTTTCCGGCGTGACAGACAATTATACCGTGACGGTTGATCCTGATCAGGAATATGTTGAAATAAGCGCAACGGCGGTATGTTCCACATCATCGGTGGGAGGTGTCGGTGTTTATCCGATACAACCGGGAGCAAACAAACTATATGTAAGCTGTAAGGCCGAAAACGGTTCGCTTAAAGCTTACACGATAACAGTGAACAGATAGGGGGAGCAAAATGAAACATCTGTCCAAGATCATAACAGCATGTATGGTCCTTGTGATGATGACCGTGCCTGGTACCGTACAGGTATATGCGGAGGGCCTTAATGTATCGGCTGATAAGGAAAACTGTGAGATAGGAGACCACATTACGGTTTCGATCGATGCCGAAGGTATCGGAGATGGGACGACTCCTCCCGATATAGAGGTTGAGTTCAGCTCGGCCAGACTGAACTTTGAGAACTGTTCCGTGGAATACGGCGGAGGCGGCGGAGGTCTTGTGACTTTTAAGGAAAAAAGCGCAAGCGTGGAATTTACCGCATTGTCCGGAGGAGACTGCACCGTTACCGTTACAGCTACGGCAGAGGATGCTGCCGAACCGGTGACGTCAACGGTCACGGTATCCGTTAACGGCGAGGATACAGCTGCGGCAGGTGAGGCAGCGGGCACATCGTCTTCGGTGGCCGAAGGGAGCATTGATACCGGTGACGGAAGAATGGTACAGACGGTATTTGCCGACGAATTCATGCCTGTTCTGTTCCACAAGGAAACCGTTGAATATAACGGACAGACAGCGGAATGCGCCAAATTTGACATGGGAGATGTGACGCTCCTGTATACGACTGATCCGTCAGGCTCTGACGGACGGTTCATGATGATCGGGCAAAATGAGGGTGAACTGCTTGATTTCAGGATGATACAGGGCATTGAGAACAGATTTATCATAGTAATGCCCGACTGCGAGGGAGATATACCCGCCGGATATACAAAGGCTGTACTGGAATGGAACGGCCAGACTCTTACGGCGTTTATGGAGGAAAGCGTCGCCTCAGGAAGTACGTCTCCTGAAGGCGGAGTGGATCCTGCTGATTTCTTCCTTGTTTATGCGATGAGTTCAGAAGGTAATAAAGGATGGTACAGATATGATAAAAACGAAGGGACTTATCAGAGATTTATCCCTGCAGGTCTGATATCAACGGTTGGTACAGGCTCGGATGAGGATACTGAAGATGATTCATCATCCGGAATTCTTGACAAATACATTCCGTCAAATATCCAGTCCATACTGCTTCTTGTGTTCGCACCGCTGGCACTGGTGCTTCTGATAACGGTGATAGTGCTTGCGGTAAGACTTCATCAGTATAGCGAATATGATGATTATTATGAGGATGATGATTATTACGAAGACGAGGAAGAAGATGAAGCTGATTACAGACAGGCAGGTAAGCCCGGCGCCGTAACTGCAGCTTCCCTTGTCGGAAGATCCTTTGCCGAAGAAGATGAAGAGGATGAAGAAGATGAGGAGGATGAGGAAGACGACGAGGATGAAGATGATACCGGAGATGAAGAAGACGGCGAGGATGAAGACGATGCCGAGGTTGATGAACGGGACATAAATTACGAAAGAGCGGAAGATGATGATGAAGATATAGATGATGTTGCCATATACTCCAGACCCATGACAAGGCGCGAGAGAAGAGAACTGGCACGTGAAGAAAAATGGCGCGCAAAAGAGGAGAAAAAGGCAGCAAAAAGAAGGATGCAGGGCTATGAGGAAGCCACTCCCATGGACTGGAGTTCTTTTGAAAAGAGCGAGGGCAGCAAGGAGGACGAAGAAGCATACAAAAACAGTACTCCTCCGAAATACATGACGGAAGGCTATGAAAGGGAGAAGGTTGAGGAAGCCCTAAACAGCGAAAAAAAGGCATCGCTCCCGCCGAGAAAAGTAGAGTCCGCACCGGCAGAGGAAGTAAGGCCGAAGGTTGTTCATGAGGAGGAGATGCGCCAGAAGCAGCGCAGACTGTTTGAACAGCAGCAGAGGATAGAGGAACAGCGCAGGATCGAAGAGGAAAGGCTCGAGGAACAAAGGCTCGAAGAACAGAAACAGTTCATCGCCGCCAGAGATGAAGACGAAGATCTTGATGAAGATTTCCAGTTTGAATTTCTGAACCTGTAAACCGGCTGATACCGGTCATGCTATAATCGTATCAACAAAGGAGAGTTAAATGTCACGCAAATATACTGAAAAGGCCTGGATGGTACTGACACTGGCCAGGCAGTTATCGGACGGTTTCAAGCACGGATATATCGGAAGCGAACATCTGCTTCTGGCACTGTGCATGGAAAAAAGCGGTGTGGCGGCAGCTGTTCTGCAGGCCAATGACATCGACGAGGAGAAGATAGTAAAGCTTATAGATGAGCAGATCGCACTTCCCGGCAAGGTCGCGAAAAAGGAGCGCGAGGGCTTTACGCCAAAAGTCGAATCCATTCTTGATCTCGCTCAGGAGATGGCGGAATCATTCGACTGTGAGGAGATCGGAACGGAACATATGCTCCTCGCACTCATATCCGACGGTGATAATCTGGCGGTCCGGCTGATAAACACCCTGTCGGTCAATCCGCAGAAGCTTTTTGCCGACACGCTTGTTGCGATGGGAGAAAATCTCGAGGATTATAAGGAACAGATAAAAGCCGCGGCCCGAAACAGCCAGAGCGGCGAACAGCAGATGTTGATTGAAAGGTACAGCCGTGACCTGACGGCGCTTGCGGCCGAAGGAAAGCTGGATCCTGTGGTGGGACGTGATGCCCAGATCACAAGGATGATCCAGACTCTGTCGCGCAGGACCAAGAACAATCCGTGCCTCATAGGTGAACCCGGTGTCGGCAAGACTGCCATAGTTGAGGGTCTGGCACAGAGGATCGCTGATGGGGCTGTTCCCGATACAGTTGCCGGCAAGAGACTGCTCACCCTTGACCTTCCTGCGATGGTTGCCGGAAGTAAATACAGGGGCGAGTTCGAGGAGAGGATCAAACGTGTTATCAACGAGGTTATAACCGAAGGCAACATATTGCTGTTCATGGATGAGGTCCATACGATCATAGGTGCCGGCGGTGCCGAGGGGTCGATCGATGCGAGCAATATCCTGAAACCGAGCCTTGCCCGAGGTGAAGTCCAGCTTATCGGTGCGACGACACATGACGAATACAGAAAGCATATTGAAAAGGACGCTGCCCTTGAAAGGAGATTCCAGCCAATATACGTCGAGGAACCTTCCGAGGAAGACTGCATCGCGATATTACGCGGTATCGCACCGGCATACGAGAAACATCATAATGTGAGGTATGATGACGAAGCGCTTGTCGCAGCGGCAAAGCTTTCGGCAAGATACATAAACGACAGATTCCTGCCCGATAAGGCCATAGACCTGATCGATGAGGCTGCATCGAGTGTCCGCCTTGCGAACATGAAGGATCCTAAGGATGTCGCAAAACTTCGTGAAAAACTGAAGGAACTGGAAAAACAGGAAGAGGAATGTCTGAAGAATAACGATATTGAAGGCTTTTCCGCCCGCAAGAAGGAAGCGGAAAAGCTGGCCAGATCCATTGAAAAGAAGAACAGGAAAACATCGGGATCCGGCGAGACGGTTGTCACAAAGGATGATATCGAAAGGATTGTATCGGCACTTACCAGGATCCCGCTCGAGAGACTGTCGGAATCAGAAAGCAGTAAGCTTGTAAAGCTTGAAAGCGTGCTTTCGAAGTCTGTAATAGGTCAGCAGGAGGCTGTCGGAGCCGTAGCCCGCGCCATTAAGCGCGGACGTGTGGGCCTGAAGGAAGCGGGACGTCCGATAGGATCATTTTTGTTCCTCGGACCTACCGGTGTAGGCAAGACGGAGTTGTCCAAGACGCTTGCAAGAGCATTGTTCGGAACAGAGAATGCACTGATACGTGTAGACATGTCCGAATATATGGAAAAACACACGGTATCGAAGATGATCGGGTCGCCTCCCGGATACGTGGGATTTGAAGAGGGTGGACAGCTTTCCGAAAAGGTACGCAGAAACCCGTATTCGGTCGTGCTGTTTGATGAGATAGAAAAGGCTCATCCGGATGTGTTCAATATACTGCTGCAGGTTCTGGACGAAGGACATATCACGGATTCAAACGGCCGAAAGATAAGCTTCAAGAACACGATAATCATAATGACAAGTAATGCCGGAGCCAATCGCATCATCGATCCGAAAAAACTCGGTTTTATAACACAGACCGATGAGGCAAGTGAGCATGACCGAATGAAGTCCGGAGTCATGGAAGAGGTAAAGAATACCTTCAAGCCGGAATTCATCAACCGAATAGATGAGATCGTGGTATTTCGGACATTAAATGACGATGACCTGAAGAAGATCGTATCACTTCAGACAAAGGAACTGTGTGACCGTGCGTATGAAGCTCACTCGATCAGACTTCACATCACCGACTCGGCCAAAAAGCTCGTGGCGGAAAAGGGCAATGACAAGAAGTTCGGGGCAAGACCGATAAGAAGGGCGGTCCAGACCATGCTTGAAGATGCACTTGCAGGCCAGATACTTGAGGGAAAGATCAAGGAGGGCGATGATGTCACGATCCGCGCAAAGGGCGGAAAGATTTATTTCGGATAAAGAGCTTTTTTGTAATAATATCTGTGGATATATTGTCTGATTTAG
>JBGUNV010000044.1:0-31526 GCA_045117595.1 Lachnospiraceae bacterium | reverse complement strand
TTCTGGGTATATACGTTACTGTTTATCCATTCGCAGGTTCGAATGAAAAACTGGGATTTTACTGTCTTAACGGGAAAGATGACGAAGACGCAGTGTATCGGGAGTTAATGAAATTAATCAACGGGGAGGGCTTATCGGACTCTCAAGCCCGGTTATAGCATTTGCCAGGGCAAGAAAGTATTCCGACTTCATTATCGCTATGCCCTGATTCTCATCTCCGAGCACAACAAGCCGGTCCCCGGAATTAATGTCAAAAAGCTTCCTTGCCTTTGCGGGGATAACTATCTGTCCTTTGTCACCTACCGTTACCATTCCGAAAAGATGCTTACCCTTGGGCGGCATCCCGAGTCCCAGATTTTCTTCGGGTTCGTAGTTGGCAAGATCATCAAGGGATACCCCGAATACTTCGGCAAGGATTCTGCACTTGTCAATATCGGGTACCGTTTCACCGGATTCCCACTTGGCTACAGCCTGTCTGGTAACGCCTACTTTTTCGGCAACATCTTCCTGGGTCATCTGTTTTAATTTACGCATATGTATAAGATTATCACTGAACATGATCTCTCTCCGTTTTTCTTATTCCTGTTTTGTTTTTTTTGCCCTGATCCCAAGTACGGCCCATCTGTAGCCGGGTATACGGGATATTATCTCATACAGGAGATATGCAAGGCAAAAGCCCATGACAAGGCTTAGCAGATAACATGCAGGTGCGGGCAGAAGTCCCGGTTTTGCCAGGAATCTTGCAACACCCGAGATCCCAAGATAATGGAAGACATATAATCCGAAACTCTTCCTACTCATCCAGCTTGTAAAATCGGTACAAAAGTCAAAAAACCTTGCCATGCCGCCAAGCATTGCCAGTGAACCTGTGTATGCACATGCTGCAAAGAGAGGCCTCCTGTTTACCGGCTTGTCGGCGTAATTCATTCCGTTATTCATAAGGAAATAGTAAACCGCAAAAACCACACATAAAACGACTGCCACGACTATCAGCAATACCGCGTATTTCTTGAGCTTTTCAATCACCTCATCATGCGAGAAAACATAGTACCCCAGTAGAAAGAAAACAAAATAGAAGCCGAACCTGTATACCGGTATGATAGGCGCGTTAAGTATCTGGGCTGCTCCCCATATGGGAAAGAAGAACAGTATTATCATCCACAGAGGGGTTTTGGCTCCTTTTTCAAGGAGACGTCCCTTTTCAGCCTTCTTTATCCATACCAGGATAATGCTGTAAAGCCAAAGCAGATGTATGAACCACAAAACTCCGCTTCCGGATGCGACCATGATAAGAAAGATCACCGGCTTAGGCAGACCCATGGCGGGCAGATCCTGAAAAGCGGTACCCAGCGACATGTTTATATAACCCTGAATGAACTGGAATGCAAAAAGGCCTATAGTTGAAGGGACTAAGAGCTTTCTTGTCCTGTCCCTTATGAATTCCTTATCCGGGTGATATTCAAGATATATCCTTGAACTTATCCCGGCAACAAGAAAGAGCACCGGCATGAACCAGGGATATACAAGGTACATGAAGATATCATAATACTGAATGTCAAGATTTGTGATCTTGCCGACTCCTCCGAGTATTCCTTCGGAATTATACATGTAGAATACGTGGTAAATTACAACCGTCACAACCGTGATCCACCTGATGTTGTCCAAGTAGTGCTTTCTCATACTTATACCACCTTTGCAATTATTATTTACATCATAATGATAATACATCAAATGAATGCCCTGCGTCTACCAACAAAAGATGACATTTTCACAGGTGTTTTGTTATATATGGTTGCTATTGTCTGAAGGTGATACGGAAATTTAAGAAAAAGAGGACAGGTGATTAAATAAATGTTAATATAAAATACGTCTGTCGGGGGCGGGGTCATTTGAACTGACTTATGGAAGAAGAGAAGATGATAGTAGATTTTTTAAGAGAAAGCTTCAGCTATTCAAAGATTTTCAAAGAGATCAGGAAAATCGAAAGGAAGATCGAGCCCGAAAGATGTGATTACGGTTCTGAAGAGAATCAGTATTACTACTGTTATGAGCCTGATAAGCTTCTGTCGGATAAGATCATATTCTGGATCCATGGGGGCGGTTGGAATGCCGGAACACCTGAGGATTTTGACTATATGGGACAGAGGATCGCCGGTGAAGGTTACAGGTTTATATCGATGGGTTACAGGCTGTCCACCCGGAATAAATACCCCGCACAGATTGAAGATGTGTGCAGAGGATATAATCATGCGGTCTCGTATCTGAAAGATAAGGGAATCGATACCTCAAAGATGATAATATGCGGCCCCAGTGCGGGAGCCCATCTTTCCGCGATCTTAACTTTCAGTCGGGCGGATCAGGAGAGGTATGGTGTGGATATATCCGGTGTTATAGGATATGTCGGCTGGGGAGGTCCGTACTGTTTTAATGAACGTTCATCCTTTGTACTCAGGATTCTTGAGAATCAATTGTTTCCCAAAGGATATGACAGAAAAACGGCAGAGCCGATCGCTCTTCTGACAAACAATCATATTCCGATGCTGCTGATACAGAGCAGGCATGACGGACTGGTGGATTTTTCGTTTGCTGAAGATTTTCGCGACAAAGCTGTCGGACTTGGCATGCAGTGCGAACTCTATGAAGTGACGGATGAGCTTGATACTCATTCCTGGTATACGGCAGGTGTATTCGTTAAGAGCCGCGCAAAAAACAGGAGCATCGATAAGTTTTATACATGGGTTGAAGACCTATGACTTTGAAACCTGCAGATCATCTGTGTGAAAGGAGCAAAATGGAATGGATATTCAGTATTTATTGTGGCTTCAGGATTTAAGAAATGCAACAGGTGGCATGTTCGATGAATTCTTTAATTCACTGTCAAAGTCTGCTGTGGATATAATGCCGTTTCTGCCGTTTATCGTATTCTGGTGTGCGGATAAGAAGTGGGGATACCGTTTTATTACAACCTGGGGAATAGGTGAGCTGCTAAACGGTATCATCAAACTGACGGTATGTGCCTACAGGCCGTGGATAAGATCCGAGCTCATCGAACCCGCGGGAGATTCCAAGGTGGCGGCAACAGGTTATTCATTTCCGAGCGGACATACAATGGTTGCCACGGCCACTTACGGCACGGTTCTGGTCTGGCAGAAGGATAAAAGAAAGTGGCTGTCCGTTCTGTGCGGTGTCCTTATTCTGCTGACAGCCTTTTCAAGGAATTTTCTGGGAGTACATACGCCTCAGGATGTAGTAACGGGATTTTGCGAATCGATTCTTATAATCTGGATCGTGGGTCTGGTTCAGAAGAAAATTGAGGGAAATGAAAAACTTACGGATATACTGACACTGGCCGGAGTCATTGCAGTTATACTTACGCTGGTATATATACTGTTAAAGCCGTATCCCATGGATTATGTGGATGGGAAACTTCTGGTAGATCCGGATAAAATGATGAATGATACATTTAAAGCATGCGGCGCTTTTCTGGGATTTATGACAGGCAGTTTTGCGGACAGGCATTATCTTCACTATGAGATACCTGCAGGTGCGCGTGAATTGCCGATGCTTACTTGTATTGGTGCGGCGATCATGTTTGCCTGGAAGGAATTGTTTGCTCCGGCTACCATTGTGGCTGCCTTGGGCGGTCATTGGGGCAATATGGCAGCCCGTTTTATAATGGTTATCTTTGGCGTCTGTATATGGCCATATGTGATAAAAAGGACGTGCAGATCACAGGCTTTCTGATAAATAAAATGGATAAAAGATACATAAATACAGTAGTTTTTGATATGGACGGAACAGTCCTGAATACGCTCGATGATCTTACGGATTCGGTGAATCATGTGCTTGAGATGTTCGGTATGCCGGTAAGACGTGCCGATGAATACAGGCGCTTTTTCGGAAACGGGATAAAGTATGCTCTTACATGTGCCACACCTCCCGATACACCGGAGAGCACGATAGAAGAGATGCTGCCGCATTTCAGGAAGCACTATAACGAACACTGCCTGGACAAAACGAGGCCCTACGACGGAATAACAGAGCTTATGAAAGCACTGAAGGAGAGGGGATACAGGATGGCGATCGTATCAAACAAGATAGATTCGGCGGTAAAGGAACTTAATGACCGCTTTTTTTCAGATTATGTTGATGTTGCGATCGGAGAAACCCCGGGAATAAACAGAAAGCCCGCGGCTGATATGGTTCTTGCCGCGCTTGACAGGCTTGGGAGCAAAAGATCCGAGGCCGTGTATGTCGGTGATTCGGAAGTGGACCTTCAGACGGCGAGAAACTCGCAGCTTCCGTGTATTGCGGTACTGTGGGGTTTTCGTGACCGGGATCAGCTGATAAAAAACGGTGCCACGGTATTTGCCGCAACACCGATGGAAGTATACGATACCCTGCTAACTGCGGACGGATCTACCTTTTTTCTCCCATCATAATATACCCCGATTGATTTGAATTTCACAGGTTGTAATATCATTTTGGAAAACTTTACTTTTTACTCACCGACCTATTTTGTATTCGGAAAGGAAGCATATCGGGATTCGTTACGCTTGATAAGGAAGACTGCGCGAAGATCTACCGTTTGATGGTGTGAACAGATAATAAGGGCTATGGCATTTTATAAAGGAGAAGCTGGAATATGAAAATAAAATGGGGTGTTTTAGGAACTGCTAACATCGCGAAGGGATGTACGATCCCGGGAATGAAGGAAGCCGGTAACTGCGAACTTTACGCGATCGCCGGAAGGGATGAAGCCAAGGTGACCGCTTTTAAGAACGAATTCGGGTTTGCCAGAGGATACGTCGGATATGAAAAGCTGCTTGAAGATCCTGATGTACAGGCTGTTTACATACCTCTTCCGAACAATCTGCACAAGGAATGGGTCATAAAAGCGCTTAAGGCAGGGAAGCATGTACTGTGTGAGAAACCATTGGCGATCAGTGCAGAGGATGCAAAGGAAATGTTTGATGCTGCTGATGAGAACAACGTGCTCCTGATGGAAGCATATGCTTACCTGCACAGTCCGTATATATATTCGCTGAAGGATGATATAAAAAACAAAGTGATAGGAGATGTGGATTATATCGAAACGGCTTTTGTGACACAGGGTTATCATGATGATATCCGTATCAGAAAGGAGACCGGCGGTGGTGCTTTATATGATCTCGGATGTTACTGTACGACAATGATCCTGTCACTGACGGATTCCGAGCCGGATATGGTCATGGCAGATGCGGAGTTTAACGACAACGGTGTGGACATTTTCACATCGTCCATCATGAAGTTTAAGAACGGAATGAGAGCGGCGTTTAACGTTGGAATGATCTTCCCGGCCGGGGCGGACGGCAGATGGGACAGACTGTATATCCACGGATCAAAGGGAACGATCGTATCGCCGGTTGAGTATAATCAGGCAGGCGAGCTGAGCTATACGATAGTCTCCGAAGGAAAGAAAACGGAGCGGACTGTAACGGCAAGGCAGAATTATTCACTTGAGATAGAGCAGTTCGGACGTTGTATAATAAACGGGGAGGAACGTCATATCTCGCCCGATTTTTCCATAAAGAATGCAAAACTGATCGATATGATACTCGAGCGGATCGGATACTGATCTGGAAAAATCAAATTTTCCGGTTGACGGGAAGAGGATTTTATGAGATAATCGCTTTTGCAAAAGTAAATGTTGCAAAATATAAATAGATCACAAGGAGGTAAATATCATGAGTAATGTATATGATCATAGTGTAAAGGACAGAAAAGGAAATGAGGTCAGCCTTAAGGAGTATGAGGGCAAGGTTCTGCTTATAGTCAATACCGCAACGGGCTGCGGGTTCACACCGCATTATGAGCCGCTTGAGCAGATGTACAAGGATCTTAAGGACAAAGGTTTTGAGATACTCGATTTCCCGTGCAATCAGTTCGCGAACCAGGCCCCGGGCAGTGAGGATGAGATCCATGAATTCTGCACGCTCAAGTACGGAACCGATTTTCCGCAGTTTGCCAAGATCGATGTGAACGGGGAAAATGCCGATCCGCTGTTTGCATATCTGGCCGGCGAGAAACCTTTTGAGGGATTCGGAAAAGGGTTAAAGAGCGCTGCTTTCAAAAAGTTTGCCGAGCTGAACAACAGCAAATACGGTGACAAGGCATATATCAAGTGGAATTTTACCAAGTTCCTTGTTGACAGGAGTGGTAAAGTAGTGGCCAGATTTGAGCCTACGACCGATATGAAAAAGGTCCGCAGTGCGGTTGAAGATCTGCTCGGATAACAGAGCGGAAATAAAATTACAAAAAACCTATTGACACAATAGGTAAATAGTGATAGTGTTTCTGTGAACTATATTGGTGCACCCTCATAGTTTGGGAGAAAACGATATGAACATCAGGATACAGCGTATGGTTATGGTCTCCATGCTGGCGGCCTTAACCACGATAGCGACCATGATCATCAAGGTTCCGACCTTTGGTACGAACGGCTATGTAAACATAGGTGATTCGATGGTACTGCTGTCTGCATGGCTTATGACAAATCCCTACGGGGCTGTCGCAGCCGGACTCGGATCAGCGCTCGCGGATCTGTTGTCGGGATATCCCGCATATATTCCGGGAACTGCCATTATAAAGTTTTTGATGGCTTTTGCCGCTGCCGGGATATATAAGCGAAGCCGGGGTATGAACCTGCCGCCGGCAGTGGGATACGTTCTGAGCAGCCTTGCGGCAGAGATTATAATGATCGCCGGATACTTCCTGTATGAATCGACGATCCTCGGATACGGTCCGGGGGCGATCGCTTCCGTAGGAAGTAATGCGGTTCAGGGAATTGTCTGCATGATCCTCGGAAACGCTTTGATCCATGTTCTTCAAAGATTCGTAAAGGAGAGAGCAGATGGCTAATATATTCAAAGGAACACTCGGACTTGTAGGAAACACACCTCTTGTTGAGGTTACAAACATTGAAAAGGAACTCGGACTTGAGGCAACCGTTCTCGTAAAGCTTGAGTACTTCAATCCCGCCGGATCCGTTAAGGACCGTATCGCAAAGGCCATGATCGAGGATGCGGAGAAGAAGGGACTGCTGAAGGAAGGTTCTGTCATAATAGAGCCCACATCGGGAAATACCGGGATCGGACTTGCTTCGATCGCGGCCGCAAAAGGTTACAGGATCATACTGACGATGCCCGAGACGATGAGTACCGAAAGAAGGAGCATCCTGAAAAACTACGGTGCTGAGATCGTTCTCACGGACGGCTCAAAGGGTATGAAGGGAGCTATCGAAAAGGCAGAGGAACTTGCAAAGGAGATCCCCGGAGGATTTATCCCCGGACAGTTTGTAAATCCCGCCAATCCTGCCGTTCACAAGGCAACAACGGGTCCGGAGATATGGAAGGATACCGACGGAAAGATTGATATATTTATTGCAGGTGTTGGTACAGGCGGTACAGTTACAGGTACGGGAGAATATCTGAAGGAACAGAATCCCGCAGTGAAGGTCGTTGCGCTTGAACCCGAGGACTCACCGGTACTTTCGGAAGGCAGAGCCGGAGCACACAAGATACAGGGCATCGGTGCGGGCTTTGTACCTGATGTTCTTAATACCAAGGTATTTGACGAAGTTTACAAGGCATCGAACAAGGAAGCTTTTGAGGCAGCAAAGCTTTTATCCAGAAAGGAAGGCATATCGGTCGGAATATCATCGGGAGCTGCGCTTTCAGCTGCAATAGAGTATGCGAAGAAGGCTGAGAACAAGGGTAAGGTTATAGTCGCACTCCTTCCGGACAGTGGTGACCGTTATTATTCAACGGCATTGTTTACGGAGTAAACCGGGCGATCAGCTTATATAAAGGAAAATACAGGCGGTGTCGGATAACGGTACCGCTTTTTTTGTGTTCATGATATGATGATATCATGTTATTTTCTTACAGCCGGGGAATCAGGATGGAGCACACATATATCGCGATAGACCTGAAAAGTTTTTATGCCTCCGTGGAATGCGTGGAAAGGGGACTTGACCCGCTCGTGACAAATCTTGTTGTCGCGGATTCTTCGCGTACGGACAAAACCATATGCCTCGCGGTCTCGCCGGGGCTGAAATCATACGGTGTTCCGGGAAGACCGCGCCTGTTTGAGGTTGTCCAGGCGGTCAGGATGGTCAATGCCGCAAGGCGTTCACATCTCCGGCACGGAGATCTCGAGGGGAGTTCGTATATAACGACCGAACTCATTGCCGATCCGAGACTCATGGTTGATTACATAGTCGCAACCCCGCGTATGGCACTGTACATGAAATACAGTACCGATATATACAAGATCTACCTGAAATACATAGCACCGGAGGACATCCTTGTTTATTCGTGCGATGAGGTCTTCATCGATGTGACGGCTTACCTTGCCACATATCATATGACAGCTCATGAGCTGGCCATGACGATGATCAGGGACGTTCTGAAACAGACGGGAATAACCGCCACCTGCGGGATAGGAACGAATATGTTCCTGTGCAAGATCGCCATGGATATTGAAGCCAAGCGGATGCCGGCCGATAAGGACGGAGTGCGGATAGCCGAACTTAATGAGATGGAGTTCCGCAGGAAACTGTGGGGACATACACCGATCACCGATTTCTGGAGGATAGGCCCCGGAACCGCAAGAAGGCTGGAAAAGCTGGGGCTTCGGACAATGGGTGATGTTGCGCGTTATTCTGAAAAATACGAGGATAATCTGTACAAAACATTCGGGGTAAATGCTGAACTGATAATAGATCACGCATGGGGATGGGAACCGTGTACCATAGAGGATGCCAAGAGTTACAGGCCTCAGAATAACAGCCTTACATCCGGGCAGGTCCTGATGCGGCCGTATTCCAATCCGGAGGCGGCAATCATAGTGCGTGAGATGGCGGATCTGCTTGCTCTTGACCTTGTAAGGAAAGAACTTGTCACGGATCAGATCGTTCTGACCATAGGATATGAGAGTGTTAAGGATCCGGCAACGCTTAAGGGCTATAACGGGGAGATGAGTGTTGACTGGTACGGAAGAAGCGTTCCAAAACACGGGCACGGAACAGCTAACCTTGACAGGCAGACTTCCTCGTCGAAGCTGATCACGGATGCAGTCATGGAACTGTATGAAAGGATCACGGATCCGTCGCTTATGATAAGACGCGTCAACATCTGTGCCAACAAGGTCGTATCACGCGAGGAGGTAGAGGATAAGGACCAATACGTGCAGCTTGATCTGTTCACGGATTATGAGGAAGATCGGAAAAGGCGGGAAAGAGAAGAAGAGGAACTGGAAAAAGAAAGGGCGCTTCAGCTTGCAACACTGAGTATCAAGAGCAGGTACGGAAAAAATGCGATACTTAAAGGTACGAATTTCCTTGAAGGGGCAACGACAAGGGAAAGGAACGAACAGGTAGGCGGACACAAAGCATGAATGATTATTCGGATATAATGGATCATTCGCATCATCAGTCAAAAACACGGCCGCATCTGCCAATAAGTTCCAGAGCGGCGCAGTTTTCCCCGTTTGCGGCCCTTACGGGTTATGATGAAGCCGTAAGGGAAACGGACAGACTCACTGTCGAAAAGATGATACTTGACGATGATGCGATAGAAGAGATCAACAGAAAACTGAATGAGGCGACTCTGGAGGCCCGGACGGCCGCGATCACGTATTTTGTTCCCGATCTTCTCAAGGAAGGCGGCGAATACATTATCGCATCAGGCCGTATCAGTAAGGTCGATGTAATGCAGGGTAAGGTCACTGTGAGTGATGGTACGGTCATCCCCATGGATGATATCATTGATGTGAGTTTCATTGATAATTGTTGAAACCGAGATAAAAGAGTAGAATGTTTCTATGGATGGTAAACAGGTAACGATAAAACTGCATGGAAAGATAGATTCCGGTAATATTGCGGCGGTGGAAAAAGAAATATTGTCCGCTCTGCCGGAAGATGAAGACATCGAGGTCGTGATCGATGCAGGTGATCTGCAGAGCATTTCGAGTGCGGGACTTCGCACTCTGCTGCACATCAGGAATACTATTCCGAAATTCCGCGTTATGAATGTGAACCCTGATGTGTATGAGACATTCGATATCACCGGATTTACCGAAATGTTTCCCGTTGAAAGGGCTATAAAGAGTATCAGTATTGAGGACTGCGAGTATCTTGACCGCGGTGCAAAGGCACGTATCTACAAAACGGACACCGACAATATCGTTAAGGTATATGAAGGTGATAATACGCTGGGACAGATACTTCATGAGAGAAAGATGGCGAAGATCGCGCTGATCCTCGGGATCCCTACGGCTATATCCTATGATGTGGTTAAGGTCGGGGACAGTTACGGTTCGGTTTTTGAGAAGTTAAATGCCGTTCCGTTTTCCAGGATACTTGCACGGGATGAGGAAATGCTTGACCGGTGTGTAGAGGAATCCGTAAGACTTCTCAGACAGATACACCAGACGGAAGTACCGCCTGAGAAGCTTCCGGATGCGAGGATAAAACTGCTCAGGAAGATAGACGGGTTAGAGGAGCATCTTCCTGTAAGTGCATGCAACAAGCTGAGGGAAATGATAAAAGCCGTTCCGTTTTCGGATCGTATGCTGCACGGAGATTACCATACGAAAAACATCATGCGTATGAATGACGAAGTTTTTGTGGTCGATATGGAGTCACTCGCTACCGGGCATCCCGTATTTGAGTTCGCCAGGATGTTCAATGCATATATTGGTTTTTCCGAAACGGATCATGAGCAGGTGCGTCGTTTCCAGGGGTTTGGCTATGAACTGTCGAATGCTTTCTGGAAAAAGACGCTTAAGGCTTATTTCGAAACAGATGACGAGGCGTTCCTTCGTGATGTGGAGGACAAGTCGAGTCTGATCGGTCATATCAGACTTCTGCATTACCTGATAAGCCATAAAGGACTAAACAGCGAGGAAGGAAGGAAACAGTACGATATGTGGAGATCACGACTAGTCGACCTTATCGGTCAATATGACAGCGTGGTGTTCGATACTGTGTAAACTGACATGGATCTTATAGCACATAAAACAGATTTTCATATGCATTCGACCGTTTCAGACGGTACCGATACTCCGGAGGATATCATATCCGTTATATCGAATGCGAAGCTTACGGCATTTTCCCTTACCGACCATGATGCGGTCAAGGGGTGCAGGAGGATAATTTCCCGGCTGACCGCTTCAGACCCGAAGTTTATGACCGGTGTGGAATTCAACTGTCGTGATCAGGAAGGAAAGTATCATATCCTCGGATACGGGTATGATCCTGATTCGGAGGCGATAGGCAGGATCGTTGATTACGGGCATGATTTTCGTATGAGAAAACTGACGGGAAGACTTGAGTATCTGAAAAAGGAGTTCGGATTCGAGTTTTCGACCGAAGAGGTCAATGAACTTGAAACCCTTGATAATCCGGGTAAACCGCATATAGCAAATCTTATGGTGGCACATGGATATGCCCCGAACAAAGCAGAAGCGATCAGCAACTACATAGATAAAGCACATTTTCCGCCTGCCGAATATATCCGTCCCGAGACGGTCATAGAAGGGATAAGGGCAGCGGGCGGCATACCGGTACTGGCACACCCGATATACGGGAGTGGAGATGAACTTATCATGGGCGGTGAACTGGATGCGCGTATACGCAAACTGATCGCGTTCGGACTCATGGGAGTAGAAGGGTTTTATTCGGGATTCAGTGAAGTAATGACTAAAGAGGTGCTTCACCTTGCGGAAACATATAATCTGTATGTCACGGCCGGAAGTGATTATCACGGCACGAACAAACTTGTTGAGATAGGCGACACGACATTAACTGAAGAAACGCCGATCCCCGCAGGGTTGTCGGCATTTCTTGAAAGGGCATCAGACCTGTTCGTAAAGGTCGGTTAATTTCTTACCGTACAGAAAATCATGGACCAGCCGGTCGAATTCCTCCCATAACGGAAGTGTCTGGCATGCAGATCTGCGGGGACAGTCATATGCCTTGTCCGCGATGCATACGACCGGTGCGAGTGTACCTTCCATGATCTCGACTATCTCCCCGACCGTATAGTCCTCTGGCTTTCTGCAAAGCCTGTAACCACCGCCTTTCCCGCTCGTTCCCACGATCAGTTTGGCGGCAACCATGTCCTTGACTATTATCTCCAGATATTTCTTGGATATTTCCTGACGCTGTGCGATGTCCTTCAACGGAACGCATTCCTGCCCATTGTTTTCGGCCAGGTCTATCATAACCCTTACTGCATATCTTCCCTTTGTTGAAATCATGATCCACCTCTGTTTGAATAAAGTTAGAAATCTTTTCACCTATAATACCACAGGGCAAGTAGGTAAATCAAGTGATGTTGTCACGTAAGTGAAGTTATCTCTGTACATTTTAGCGCAAAAACTGTATAATTAATGTCACCTAAACATGTATTTGTAACTTCAACAATTTCGGAGGAATGCGGGTGAGCAGGGAATATACACTTGACTGTGAAATGATGACAGACAGGAACAAGGCGCATGAATACATAGCCGAACAGCTTGGTTTTCCCGACTATTACGGCAAGAACCTTGATGCACTGTTTGACTGTCTGACGGATCTTGATGAATGCAGCATTCTTTTCAGAAACCTTGATGCACTTGAGATGCTCGGTGATTACAGCGGTGCGATGCTCGCCGTGTTCGAGGAAGCCGAAGAGATAAATGATGATCTCACTTTGATTTATGATATGCAGATGGAGTAGGGACCATTAATTTTTGGGGTAGGGCCATGGATGCAGAGGAGGAAAGAGTCTTATATCTGACAAGGGTAGGCCGTGAGAAGATATTCAAGTACGGCACCTATAATGTTGTCCAGCAGCGCCAGATCACGCAGGATCACCCGTTTTATGAGATCAAGGAGGATGTGCCGCATGTTTCGGGCTACGAACTGACACCGCACGGTGACGGCTCTCAGGCTGTGCCCGCTGACGATGCCCCCGATGACCCGGCGGCTCTGGCCGGTCAGATAATGTCCAGCAATTTCAAGGTCGGCCTGTCCCAGGAAGAGGTTGATGCGCTCCTGAACGGAATGTAAGGGTCTGTTATATTTATAAGATCATGATGGAATATATTAACAGAATAGTAGATACAAGAGATAAAAAACCGAAACTGTATTTTCTGCTTATACAGGCAGTGATCATCCTCGGTATCGTATCCGTTCTGTTGCATATCGATGCCGACAGGTATGCCGCACTTTCTTCGGGATTGATCGCATTTCTGGCACTTCTTGCGATTATCCAGCTTGTGATCAATTTTTTTCGCCAGATCAGTTATAATCCCTATTCATACAATACGATAATTTATATGGGCTTTGCACTGTTCTTTGTGACCGTTATGATCATGGAACTGTATATAATGGTCGATCTGATCCGTTTTCCGCCGAACGACAACTTCAAAAAGATCCTGCTGATACTGCTGACATCGGCGAAAAATTTTGTCGTGATCTCAACGCCCTTTATTTTAGTTTTTGCTGTTGCCCTGTGCATATCCAATATATCCCTGATAAAACATGAAGGTAAGCGTGTGGTAAATATACTCGGGATCATATTGTCTTTTCTGATGATAGCAGGGGAAGTGCTGCTGTTTGTGATCGATCCCGAATTATCGAACCTTTTATCCGCTGTATATCTGTATTTTGAGTGCATGCTGATCGGCACGATAATAGCAGGTGCTGTTGCCGCGAAGATAGAACCAAGGTATGACCGGGACTATGTGATCATACTCGGGTGCGGTATCAGAAAGGACGGGACACCTACAAATCTGCTTGCAGGAAGGATAGAGAAGGCTCTGGAGTTTGCCGCAAAACAGAATGAGCTTACAGGCAGAGAGGTAACCTTTATAACCTCGGGAGGACAGGGTCCGAAGGAGCCGGTCCCCGAGAGCACGGCGATGAAGAATTATATGATATCGCGAGGGATCCCTGCAGAGCGGATCATAGAAGAGAACAGGTCCACAAGCACCTTTGAGAACATGAAGTTTTCAAAGGAGATAATAGAAACCCTTCCTCCCGGAGGAAAAGTCGCATTTTCCACGACCAATTACCACGTGTTCCGCGGCGGGTTGTTCGCGAGAAGGGTAAAAATGCGTGCAGTCGGGATGAGCGCAGAAACGAAATGGTATTTCTGGCCGAATGCTTCGGTGCGTGAATTCGTCGGTCTTCTGACGAAACACAGACTAAAGCAGGCGGTGATCTTCGGATGCCTTATCGCATTCTATGTTTCATTGACAGTCCTGTATCGCTTATAATCACCCGGCAGGAAAACCCCATACGGCATCAGTTGGTTGAGGATAGTTCATAGGACATCGGAATCCTGTCTCCCTAAAAAAGGAATTCATAACATGAAGAAAATTGTTGTATGGTCAGTAACGGTTATCATCTGTATTTTTGCCCTGTCGGGGTGTTCGCTTCGTGACGGCAATAAGGATGAGGATATAGCCGAAGCGATAAAAACGGTTGAAGAACGCTATGATACAAAACTGACGCTTAAAAAGAAAGCAAGGTTTCCCGGAGGCGTATTGTGTGATGTGACCACCACCTGTGAGGAGATCCCCGGTAAGGATATCCGGGTGTTCTGGTCGATCAGAAATGAGCGCGTTACAAGTGATTACATATATCAGAAATACGGCGACAAAGCATATGAGAAAATAATGAGTGTATTAAGGCCCGTGGTTCCCGATGGTGCCAAGATAGTTCCGATGGAGTTTAACTACAATCACTTCGCATTTCAGGATTACGATGCCATGACATCATTTGAGGATTACCTCGCTCACAACGATCTGCATATATATGTTTATGTTTACGGTGATATGCTAAAAGGTGAGCTGCGCATGATATTCGGCAACTGCGCAAAAGCCCTTCTTGAAAACGGGATAGACTGTAAGGAACTGGATGTCTTTTCATGTGACAGCAAAACGAAATTCGATTCCATTAAGGAATACTCCTATATCCCCGAAAATATGGAATACTATGTTCCGCTTGACAAGATAAAAGGTCAGGCGCAGAGCAGCGACTACGAAGGCCTTGCCGAATCGATGAAACGATACGATTACGACGGGCATGTAAATATCATTATGAAATGAAAAGATTCCGGATTGATTTTGCTTCATCAATGGCATCATCTGCAAAGGACCCGTCTGACCTCACAATGTCCGTGGTAATGCCGATTATGGTAAAGCCCTGATCCTTGTGTTCCTGATAAAGCCGTTCCAGTCCCGGCATTTCTTCTATGCACGGGCCACAGCCGACCCCCCAGAAATTAAGCATGGTTACCTTGTTCGCGGCGATAAGATCTCCCAGTCTGACATCGTTGCCGTCGATATCCTGCATGGAGTATTCCATGATCTTTGCAGAATCTCCTTTGAAAATGGTAGAGATTATATAGTTTTTGACTACTATACATGCAACTCTGATTTTTGCCACAGTACACGTGGCCTGCTTTTCGGCGCTTTTGTGATATAATAGCCCGAGGAGGCATAATGAAGATCACCGTACTCATGGACTCATTCAAAGGGAGCCTTTCCTCGATGGAGGCAGGAGAGGCAGTAAAGTCCGGCATTACCGATTCCGGAACAGATGCTGATGTGTCCGTATATCCTTTTGCTGACGGCGGGGAAGGAACTCTTGATGCATTTCTTGCCGCAGACAAGGGCAGCAAAAGAATAACGGTATCAGTATCGGATCCGCTTGGAAGGAAGATAATGGCCAGCTACGGCATATTGTCGGATGATACCGCGGTCATTGAAATGGCACAGGCTGCGGGGCTATATCTTTTGTCAGACGATGAGAAGAACCCGATGCACACTACAACAAGAGGTGTGGGACAGCTCATAAGAGATGCCATAGACAGAGGGTGCCGTAAGTTCATCATAGGGATAGGCGGCAGCGCGACAAATGACTGCGGAGCCGGGATGATGAAAGAACTGGGACTTAAGATATACGACAGTAACCGTAAAGAGGTGGATGACGGAGCAATAGGTTTATCGCAGGCGGCTATAATAGATACAACAGCGCTTCTTCCCGAACTTGGTAAATGCGAGGTGCTCATAGCCTGCGACGTTGATAATCCCCTGTGCGGACCAAACGGAGCAAGCTGTGTGTTTGCTCCTCAAAAGGGAGCAAAGCCCGAAGACATCCTTAAGATGGATAAGTGGATGGGGACCTTTTCTGACATCGTGAAAAATCATTTCCCCGGGGCAGATAAAAACGCTCCGGGAGCGGGTGCTGCCGGAGGTATGGGATTTTCGCTTATGACATTTCTCGGTGCAAAGATGCAGCCGGGAGCTGAGGTCCTTTTAGAGCGGACAGCTATCGAAAATAAGATCGCATCAGCTGATCTTGTGATAACAGGTGAGGGCAGGATCGACGGACAGACTGCCATGGGGAAGGCTCCGGTAAGGATCGCGCAGATGGCGAAGAAGCATAACAAAAAAGTAATAGCGATAGGCGGATGCCTTGGAGACGGGTATGAAAAATGCCTCGGGATCGGTATTGATGCCATCTATCCGGTAACGCCCGAAGGAATGGATATAAAAGAAGCCATGAAAAAGGAAGTCGCCATAGCAAACATTAAGCGTACGATCTGCGGGATAATGTAAACCTGTTCGATGAAATCAATAGTCGACTATGATTTTAATAGCACTTCATCCAAACCCTTATAAAAAAAGAGTTGAGATTCTCAACTCTTTTAAGATGTTAATGCGGATAACAGGACTCGAACCTGCACGGTCTCCCACCAGAACCTAAATTTTGCGTTCGATATCTCTTATAGGATAATGTAATTTACTGTAATGGGCCTCAAAGCCCTATATTTCCGCGATTTTCTTCCACTTGTTATAGCATTTTCATCGAAAGATTGCATCTAACAAAGAGTGTTTAATATTTGATTTTTGTAGAAAATTTGTAGAAATCAAGTTATTCGCATCATAATCACTCCTCCTTTTTTATAGATAAAACATTTAAGCCGCGGGCTTTATAGTCCACATTGGTCTGAATATAAATATCAGACGTGGTTAAGAAATATGTTTAGCGAATGATATAAAAAGAGAGAATGCTGGAATTCCTGTACAGAAAAAAACAATCCCATCTCCCGGTTATGAAATCGATCCCTCTTGCGAATGATGAAAAGTCACTTTATCACAGGCATAATTTGTGGTATTATGACTTTTATAGTACTAAATGTTGCATTTAAGTGAGGGGTGCTCCCAAGGAGAAAAGGCATGAAAAAAGCATTGAGGATCGTTATGAAACCGGTAGTATTCGCATTGTTTGCAATAGTTTGCAGCTTATTTTTTACAAATGAGGTTAAGGCAGGTGATTTGCGATTTGATGTTGATGGCGAAGGAGTAAGAAGCATTTCATGGACTCCCCGTCAACAATGGTATGACTATGGAGACAATATAACAGTCAATGTAGTACTTGAGGACGGATATATGATCAAATCTTATCTTAATGAGACAAATAATGATCCTAAGTTAAATTCGTTTTCTTTTGTATATGATGATGGTCATGCTGCGACTATGATTGTAAATGTTCAAACCATGCTGTTTGAAGGTTTTGATGTTACCTTTAAGGTAAAAAACGGCGCGTGGAATGACGGAACAAAACAGGATAAGATAAAGACTGTATGGAGAGAGAGGGGCGAGGACAAGGCTCTTGTGTTGCTGGCAGCTGATGTCCCTGCTGTCGGTAGCAAACCTGATGCCGGATATAAGGTGGGATCATGGGATGAGGTTCCTGATACTACAGAATATCTGGTAAGTTCTGATAAAACATATACATACTCCTACGTAAAAGATGAGACACATGAGTATACTGTCGCGGTAAACGCCGATCCGGCAAAAGGCGGGACTGTAAATGCCTCAAAGAAATCGGGCAGGACGGGTGACGAGATTACCATCACGGCAAGTGAGAATGACGGATATAAATTCAAGAACTGGGAAGTCACGGAAGGCGGTGTTACGCTCCAAAATGCACAATCACGCCATACTACATTTGCGATCAAAAATGCAAATGTTGCGGTAACGGCTCATTTTGAGGAGCGTAAACCCGGGACAGCCTATGAAGTCCTGGCATTTGGCGATGGTCACGGAAACGCCGAGGCAAGTCCCTTATCAGGGGCTTCGGGAACGAAAGTAACAATAAAGGCAACACCGGATGAGGGCTATAAGTTCAAGGAATGGAAGGTCATAGCAGGCGGAGTCGATCTTGCAAACAGCAAGGACGCACAGACGACTTTCAATATTAAAAATGCCGATGTGGAAGTCAAGGCGTTATTTGAGAAGAAAGATAAGAAGAAGGATGACGATAACGACGACAATAATGACGACGATAATGATGATGACGATGACAAAGGTGACAAGGATGATAAAGATCACAAAGATGATGATCACGAGCCGTCAAATGCCCAGTCATCAGTGAATCCCGATGCTGTCGGAGGATATTTCATTGTAAACGGCCAGCCGCTTCCCGGAGTATTAATGGCCAAGATGAAACAGGGACCTGCCGCACAGGCTGTATTTAAGGCTTCGTGCCCAACGGGATGGAGTGAGGCATTTACATTCAATATTGCCGTAAACGGCAAGCTGGATTATACGCTTAAGAGCGGAACACTGACGATCATTATTCCCGGGGAACTGGTAAAGGCCGGCAGACAGTTTGCTCTTATCGGGCTTGATAAGAATGGGAAGGCTGTGACTTTCCGGGATATCGATACGGATCCGAACACACTTACCGCGATCATCAATATCGAAGCCTATGCATTCGACCTTATCTACACAAACTGACCCGGGACTCATACCGGGATATACCATGAACGTAAAGGGCCGTTTTGACGACGGTCCTTTCTTATATATTAAAACTTGAGAATAGTATCACTTTTTGCTAAAATCACGTCATATTATTTTGAAAGGACAGTTTATGGAGGTATCGGGAATTGAGTGATTTTCTGCCATATGTGGTCGGCATAATGCTGCTCATCGTAGTGCTCGGATTTTTCAACGAGCGCAAGACCAAGATAACCTATGAGATAGCACTGATGCTCTTTTCTGCGGTGATAGGTGCCGTATTGCTCGTGGCCTACCGGATGACCGGGAATCATGATACAACTGCACTGCTGGACAGGATAACTTCATTTGATCTTGAAGACTATCTGATGAAGGGTGTTCTGTGTTACATGCTCTTTTCGGGTTCGTGTCACATGAAGCCCGTACTGTATGTGATACTGGGGCTGTCGCTGATCAGGATACTGGGTACACCGTATGTTATCCTGGTCTCTGTATGTGCGATAGTATGTAACCTTATCGGAAGAGCGGCGAGCGTATGGATGTGTACATTCTTTATGGGACCGATCCCGTCCGGATATGAAAGGAAAAGTTTTGTCAGTCTGATGACTTGGGGAGGACTGAGGGGAGCGCTTTGCATAGCACTTGCAATGAGCACGAAACCGATGCTGGCCAATGAGACATACAGGGTAATTCTCGGAGGAACATATGCGATCGTCGCATTTACAACAATAATCCAGGGACTGACTATGCCCGGGGTTTACAACAGGATCAAAGCCTCGGTCAAATGACGCCAGACGATCAGGCGGTCATGTGATAAACACTATGCGAAAGAGATTCAGCCAGACAAAAGAATACATGGTCGTGGTAGCCCTGTTCGTGCTTCTAGTAAACGTAACGCTCGGTATTATCATGACAAGGCAGTCAGGCAATGCCATGAAGGACCTGATCAAAGGCAGGATGCTTGATATTTCAAATACAGCAGCTGACATGATCGATGGTGATGTTTTAAGGGACCTTACTGCCAAGGATGCAAACACGGCAGGGTACAGAACGATCCTTAAAACGCTTACGTATTATCAGGACAACATAGACCTGAAATATATTTACTGTATACGTGATGTCGGGAACAGGAAATTTATTTTTACGGTTGATCCCACGGTTAAGGATCCGGCTGTGTTCGGAGATTCTGTAGTATATACGGACGCCCTGTATGAGGCGAGCCTCGGACATGCTTCTGTTGACAGCGAACCGTATACGGATGAATGGGGAAGATTCTACAGCGCATATTCACCGGTTTTTGATTCACAGGGAGAGGTCGCAGGCATAGTGGCGGTTGATTTTGCCGCGGACTGGTATGACAGACAGGTGCACGGACTCATTCGGACCATGATCATAATAACAATACTCTCGCTGTCTTTCGGACTGGTGATCGTGCTTATGATCACTTCGAGATCCAAAAAGAGATACCGTTTGCTTATGGAGGAGTTGAATAATCTTTCCAACGGAATCGAAACTCTTTCAATTGAACTGTCGGAGGGTCTGAGGCTGGAGGGTACGGAGCTGCTTCATAATGTGCCGGACAGGATCACATCGGATCAGGATGAGGAGGCCGCGATAGGGAACAAGATCCGCTCGCTCCAGAAGTACCTGAGCTTGCAGATCGAAAATGTAAGGGCCAAGGCATACAGGGACGGACTAACCGGCCTGGGGAACCGGACCGCTTACATAGAATATATAACATATCTGAACAGCCAGATAGAAAATCAGACTGCTTCGTTCTCCGTTGCAATGTTTGATATAAACGGTTTGAAAGACATCAACGATCAGGAAGGTCACGACAAAGGAGACTATGAGATAATCAGAGCCGCCACCATACTGAAAGAGGCTTTTTCCGGAGAGAGGATATTCCGTATCGGCGGTGATGAATTTGTGGTCATTTTAGGTTATACAGGTGAAATGGCCAAAAGAGCGGTTAAGAAGTATGAGAAGTACATTGCCGATGCAAATGACGAGGACAGTAACCATCTGATCATGTCTTCCGGGTTTGCTGAGTTTTATGCTTCGTCAGATAAAACTTACCAGGATACATTTGACCGTGCGGACAGGCTGATGTATGAGCACAAGAAAGCATATTATGAGACCCATGATGACAGAAGAGGCGGCAGGACAAAATAGCCTGAGGCGGTATTTGAATGAAAAAGAAGTTTTGGTCACTTTACAGAAAATTCTATGACAGATTCATATATGGTTACGACCTGTGGCATCAGCTTTATAATGTTGCCGTATTGATCGCAATCATAGGATCCGGTATTTCCGTGCTCCTGTCGCTGTTTTTTATCGACTCGCCGATAGCGATAGCCGTCTTTTTATTCACGTCGGTATTTGCGATCAGCTGTCTTGTTCTTTCCATGAAGGTTAAGGATGTGATATATGCAGCGACACTGTTTTCCGTTGTTGCCAACTTTATTCTCTTTCCGGTCATGTTCTTTACTTCCGGTGGACATCTCGGCGGCATGCCGCTGTGGTTTCTTTTCAGCCTCGTACTGATCTGGGTCACGATCAGGAAGCGGATATTGTATGTCGTGTATGCGCTGAGTCTGATATTTCAGTGTGCGTGCATCTGGTTCGGCATGAAGCATCCCGAATACGTTGTCCAGTTCCCGTCGGAAGAGGCCGCCGTTTTCGACCTGATCCAGTCGCTCATCCTGGTTTCATTCATATTCGGTCTTATCATAAGATACCAGAACCGTGCATATGAAAAAAAGAGGGAGGAGCTTGATGCCGCAAACGCTGTTCTGGCGGAGTCAAACGAAAGGATCACGCTGCAGGCCATGTACACTCTTGCCAAAACGATAGATGCCAAGGACAGGTATACAAACGGCCATTCCAGAAGAGTCGCGAAATATGCCCGGATGATAGCGGAAAAGATGGATTTTTCCGAAGCCGAGCTTGAACATATCTACAACATGGCAATGCTTCATGATATCGGGAAGATAGGCGTTCCCGATGAGATCATCAACAAGCCGTCCCGACTGGAACCCGAGGAATATGAGATCATAAAAACACATCCTGCCACGGGATATGAGATACTGTCGGAGATGCCGGAACTGGAAGACATCGGCGTGGGAGCCAGATGGCATCATGAAAGATATGACGGAAACGGATATCCTGATGGGCTGAAAGGTGAGGAGATCCCTCTTGTCGCCAGGATAATCAGCGTGGCCGACGCATACGATGCGATGACAAGTAACCGCAGTTACAGGTCATATATGTCGCAGCGGTCTGTAAGGGAAGAACTGAAAAAGGGCAGAGGTACACAGTTCGATCCGCAGATAACGGATATCATGCTGAAGATAATGAAAGAGGATACCGACTACGAGCTCATGGAAATATGAAAGGATATATGATGAGCAAAAAAGAGTTGAGATCCTCAACTCTTTGCAAGATGCCTATTTATCGTTAAATCAGGCTGTTTCGAAAATGATTTGAAAATGGTAGAAATTTGGTAGAAATCGGCCATTTTTTCCATTTCAGATATTATCCTGAAAACGAGGAAAAGGCGTATTAATGCGGATAACAGGACTCGAACCTGCACGGTCTCCCACCAGAACCTAAATCTGGCGCGTCTGCCAATTCCGCCATATCCGCAATATGCAGATAGGGTAGGGCCCCTGTCTGCACGACGAGCGCCCATCCTGCGAAGCAGGATTAAAATGCGCGAGTCTTTATGCATCTTATCACATCACCTGCTTCAAATCAAACCCACCTTGCCCCCGAAACTCTCAGATGATACAATAAAGCATTGTGAGGTTAGTACAAATTGGGCAGATACGTTGATGTAAACATATATATCGGAAAAAAGAAGATAAGGATAACGGCCCTCATCCTTATAGGTGTCGTGTTGTTTGCCGCCGCCTGCATCGCGGTTCTCGTGCTTATTCCGGGACGCGGCATCAGCACTGTTTCAAAGGGACGCGAGCTCCTTGCGAATGAGAAGTACATCATCCATGCGGGTGGATTCGTTACAGGTGAAGACGGACAGCAGTATTCGTATACGAACAGCGTCGAGGCTCTCAACAGCTGTTATGACAACGGAAACCGCATCGCGGAATTTGATCTGATGATCACATCCGATGATGAGATAGTATGTGCCCATGATGAAGCTGAGGAGGGCGGAGAAGGATGGGCCCACGGCCTGCCCGGTGTCGGCGATCCGGTCAATCCACCGACTCTGGAGGGCTTTCTTGGTGCAAAGTTTATGGGAAGCCTCACAACGATGTCGCTTGATGAGCTGGCGGCATTTATGAGGCAGCACAGCGATCTGTATGTAGTTACGGATGTTAAGGATGATAATGAGGAAGTCTGCAGAAGGATACGGCAGGATTATCCGGATCTGATGCGCAACTTCATCATTCAGATATATCATGAAGACGAATACGACAGGATAAAACAGCTCGGGTTCAACAACATCATCTATACGCTTTACCGTGCCGATGACAGTGAGCTCGAAAAGGACGCTCTGCTGGGGTTTGTAAATGACACGAAACTCCTTGCAGTCACGTTCTGGGAAGATTATCCGAAACAGTATGAAGAAACCTTTAACGCGCTGAAGGAGACGAAGGTTCCGCTTTTTGCCCACACCGTCAACGACAGGGAGAGTATGAGACGGCTCCTTGATCAGGGCGTTACCGGATTATATACGGATGTTGTCGACAGGGAAGAAAGAGAGTATTAAGGAGACTTGACATGTATAACGATTATATCCTGATGTTCATTGACTATCTGCTGATACCGTTCATAGCTCTCGGTATCGATCTTGCAAGAAGCGACAAGGAGCGCAAATGGTCGGCGTCACTCCTTCCGCGATACAGCGGGTACGTTGTCGCGATCGCGATCATAGCTTACATCATACGCCTGGTAGTAAGCAGGCTGGGTATTGGGGCTACGACTGATCCGGGAACGGGGATCTATACGATACTGGCCACGGTGATCGCAGTGATCGTTCCGTATGTCAGGCAGATCATTGCAACATATTGTGATGTCAGATGCGAGATCAAAGGCAGGAAGGATAGTCTGTCGGATGAAAAGCAGTCATAAGGTTTTCAAAAATACGGCATTCGTCATATTCATAATCGCTCTTTTCATCGATACCGCCATTTCGGGTATGTTCGCATGGTTTGAGGCATCCTACGGGGTGACTTTTCGTGAGATAATCTACACGGTCAAGTCGCCGCTGTCCGGAGCCAACAGCAATTTCTTTCTCGGCGCCGTAGGATATGTACTTCCCAAAATGGCGCTTTTTCTCATTGTATTGTTCGTGGGATATTTTGTTTTTTTCAGACTCGGGAAATTCGTTTCGATGGATCTGATCTTTGGAGAACGCCGCAGTAAGGCTTTTCGTCTTGACGGCGTGGTGATACTGTCTGTGATCGTATTTACGGTTGTGGCAGGATATGCTGTTTATATCTGTGCAAGGATTGATTCGCGTCTTCAGATCAGCAGTTTTCTGCGGGATTATAATGCGCAGACGACGATATACGACGAGTATTATGTGATGCCCGACGTCGATGCCATAACCGCGGATAAGCCGAAGAATCTCCTGTATATATATATGGAGAGTATGGAGACCACATACGCATCAAAAGAGGATGGCGGAGAACAGCCGCAGATCAACTACATTCCCAATCTTACAAGGATCGCAAACAGTAATGTTTCATTTTCCGATGAGGACCGGCTCGGCGGTTTTATAAGTGCCAAGAACACTGACTGGACGATGTCCGCCATATGGGCAACGGAGACGGGAGCGGCTTTTGCCTTCCCGATCGAGGGTAATTCGGATTTCGGCAATCAGGAGCATTTTTCAAAAAATACCATAACTCTCGGTGACATTCTGGAGAAAAAAGGCTATACCCAGGAATTCCTGTGCGGATCCGACGCGCATTTCGGAGGCAGAAAGGCGTTCTTCGAGCAGCACGGACATTTCAATATCTTTGACCTGTATACGGCTGAGGATAAGGGATATATGACGCCCGAAGAGGAAGTCAACTGGGGCTTTGAGGACTGGATGTTATATCAGATCGCGAAGGATGAGCTTACAAGACTGGCTGCCGAGGATGAACCGTTCAACCTTACAATGCTGACGGTTGATACGCATCACTATGACGGTTGGATATGTCCGCTGTGTGAGGATGAATACCCGGAACAGCTTGCAAATGTTGCTGCGTGTGCCGACAGACAGATCAGTGATTTTCTTGACTGGTGCAGCCTTCAGAGCTGGTACGACGATACGGTGATAATCATCCAGGGCGATCATCCGAGGATGGATCAGGCTCTTGTCGACAAGGCGGCCGACAGGATGGTATACAACTGCTTTATCAATACCGGTTACGATCCCGCAGCCCTCAAGATGAAGAACAGGATGTGGAATACAATGGATATGTTCCCGACCGTACTTGCGGCTATGGGATATAAGATCCCTGACGACAGGCTCGGACTCGGTACAAACATGTTTTCCGGAAAGCCGACTCTGTGTGAGACGCTCGGCTCCGATTATATCGATTCCGAGGTTTTGAAATACTCACAGTATTACGCCGATCATTTCTATTAAAATGCGGTTGAAAATAAATGCGTTTGTGTTAAAATCGAGAAGGTGTCAAAAGGGACGGTTCTTTTTGACAACTTTTTTGAATATAATTTGTAGCAATTGTATTTTTATAAGAAAAGGAGAAATACTATGAATCTTTCACCGCTTCAGAAGGCAAGATATGAGTATGTTCCGAAGCTTCCCGGCATGCTCAGGAACGGTATATCCGAGATATGCGTTAATGTAGGAGAAGCTACAACGAGTGTTGCCGATCAGGACAAGATACAGGCTTTGTTTCCCAATACATATGGTAAGAACGAGATCACGTTCATGAAGGGTTCCAACACATCAGCTGCCAAGAAGCAGGTTGTCGGAGTTATCCTCTCAGGCGGACAGGCACCCGGCGGACATAACGTCATCAGCGGTCTTTATGATGCACTCAAGGCTACGGATAAGAATAACGTTCTGCTCGGTTTCAAGGGTGGCCCTTCAGGTCTTATCGATGATGATTATGTTGAGTTTGATGATGCGTTCATCGATGCATACAGGAACACGGGCGGATTCGATATCATAGGATCAGGCAGAACAAAGCTTGAGACGGAAGATCAGTTTGCGATCGTTACCGAAGTAGCCAAGAAGCACGGACTTACGGCTATCGTTATAATCGGTGGAGATGATTCAAATACTAACGCTGCTGTCCTTGCAGAATATATGGCAGCACATAACACAGGCGTACAGGTTATCGGATGCCCGAAGACCATCGACGGCGACCTCAAGAACGAGGATATCGAGGCTTCATTCGGATTCGATACCGCGACCAAGACATATTCGGAGCTTATCGGAAACATTGAAAGAGATGCCAACTCGGCCAAGAAGTACTGGCACTTCATCAAGGTCATGGGAAGAAGTGCGAGCCATGTTGCGCTTGAGTGTGCTCTTGAGACACAGCCTAACATCTGCCTTATCGGTGAAGAAGTTGCGGCAAAGAAGATGTCACTTTCACAGATCGCCTCACAGATCGCTGATTCTGTAGAAAAGCGCGGTAATGCCGGAAACAATTTCGGTGTTGCGATCATTCCCGAAGGTATCGTTGAGTTCGTTCCCGAGTTCTCCAAGCTCATCGCCGAGATCAACGAACTCCTTGCAGGAGAGAACACGGATAAGTTCAATGCTCTTCCCGACTGGGATGCAAAATATGATTTTATCGAAAAAGGACTGACGAAGGAATCCATGGCTGTGTTTGCAATCCTTCCCCAGCTCATCCAGCAGCAGCTCTTCCTCGAACGTGATCCTCACGGAAACGTACAGGTATCACTTATCGAGTCGGAGAAGCTTCTGTCCGCTCTTGTTAAGGACGAACTTGATAAGAGAAAGGCAGCAGGCACATATAAGGGGAAATTCGGTTCACTCCATCACTTTTTCGGATACGAAGGAAGATGTGCATTCCCTTCAAACTTTGATGCGGATTACTGCTATTCTCTCGGATACAACGCTTTCATGCTGATCCAGTACGGCTATACAGGATATCTGTCCAAGGTCTCCAATCTTTCCAAGCCCGCTGAGGAGTGGGTTGCAGGCGGAATGCCCATCACGAAGATGATGAACATAGAAAGAAGAAACGGACAGGACAAGCCCGTTATAAGAAAAGCTCTTGTCGAACTTGACGGCGCACCGTTTAAGTATTTTGCGGCAAACAGGGATAAATGGGCAGTTGAGACTGCATTCACATATCCCGGAGCTATCCAGTATTACGGACCATCGGAAGTATGCGATCTGACAACCAGGACATTGGCGCTCGAGAAGGGTGAATGAGCGAAAAGGACGGGTGCGGGCATCAATCCTCGTGAAAGATGTCCGCAACACCCCAGACGGGACCTTTCGGCCACGGAAGTTTTGAGATGAACTCATTTTCAAAGACTTCACCGCGGGCCAGGCGCTCAGCGAACTCACATTTTACATAATCCTCCGAAGAGAATCTGATCTCTTCGGAGTTTTGTTTTCTGACACGCAGAAAACTCTTGCGGCCGTAACTGTCATAATGTTCGACGGTCTCATAATCATCGGAGGAAATCTCCTGTATCGCTGCCGGATCTGTAAGGAGTATCTTGCGGGTAGCGATCATTCTGTCCCACATGACATGGACTATATAGTCCATAGGTGCGGGAAATGTGAGAGTTTCCCTGATCTGAGTCGGGGTATAGCCTTTGTCGGTCAGATACCTTATGGCATCTCCCGCAGCGGCATCCATCGTTAAATTGCGAAGTGCTTCGGCAAAATGATTTTCACTCATAGGATAAATAACACTGTTATTGATAAAGAGGTTGCGAAAAAACTGTTTCGTGATTATTATATGTTTTTGATGATAAGGTATCAAGAATGTATGCGGGCGTAGTATGAAGGAGGAAATAATGGGATACGAAAAGATACGTGAAGAAGTATTTTGTCAGGAAGTTGAAAATGAGCTTGTGTCCGCAGCGAAGAAGCTGTACGGCAGGGAACTTGCCGAACTTGACAATGTGCAGACATATAACTGTGTGCTCAAGATGACGGAGGATCTTACCGCAACGACGCACCGGATTTCAGGAGACAAGAAGATATATTATATTTCCGCGGAATTTCTTATAGGAAAACTTCTTTCGAATAATCTGATCAACCTGGGTATATATGAAAAAGTGAAGGAAGTTCTGGCCAAATACGGCAAGAATATCACGGACATAGAAGAGGCCGAAAACGAGCCGTCGCTCGGAAACGGAGGACTCGGAAGGCTTGCAGCCTGCTTCCTCGATTCGATGGCAACGCTCGAACTGCCCGGTGACGGTATAGGACTTAACTATCATTTCGGGCTTTTCCACCAGGTATTCAAGGACAGACTGCAGACTGCAGTTCCTGATAAGTGGATCGAAAACGGTAATGACGGTCCCGCTTCGTGGCTGCACAGGACCGATACGAGCTTCGAGGTATCGTTTGGCGACACGAAGGTAAGATCGGTACTGTATGACATAGATGTGATCGGATATGAGAGCGGTGTCAACAAACTTCATCTGTTCGATCTTGAAACGGTTGACGAGTCGATCGTGGAGAAGGGTATAACATTTGATAAGGAAGATATCGAGAAGAACCTTACACTGTTCCTGTATCCCGATGATTCCGATGAGGCCGGCAATCTGCTTCGTATATATCAGCAGTATTTTATGGTATCAAACGGTGCGCAGCTTATATTGAGGGAACTGCATGAACAGCAGATCGATCTTCACGAGATGTACAAGCATGCCGTGATCCAGATCAACGATACGCATCCTACGATGGTCATCCCGGAACTCATCAGGCTTCTGACCGAGGAAAAGGCGATGCCGATGGACGAGGCTATAGATATCGTTTCCAAAACATGTGCATACACTAACCATACCATACTTGCGGAAGCCCTTGAAAAGTGGCCGCTGAAGTATCTCGAAAAGGTTGTGCCCCAGCTTGTTCCGATAATCAAGGAACTCGATAAGAGAGTACGTGCGAAGTATAAGGACAGGAGCGTTGCGATCATCGACAAGGATAAGCGTGTACATATGGCGCATATATGCATCCATTACGGATTCTCCGTAAACGGTGTTGCGGCTCTTCATACAGAGATACTGAAGGAAACGGAACTCAATCATTTTTACAAAATATATCCTGAAAAGTTCAACAACAAGACTAACGGTATCACGTTCAGAAGATGGCTGATGTCGTGTAATCCCGAGCTGGCCCGTACGGTCTCGGAGTTTATCGGAGATGCATGGAAGAAGGATGCGTCAAAGCTTGAAAAGCTTCTGGATATAACAGATAAAAACAGTGTTGCCGAACAGATCATGGCTGTCAAGAGATCGAAGAAGGAAAATCTCGTGCAGTATATCAGAGAGCATGAAGGCGTTGAGATAGATCCCGAGTCGATATTTGATATCCAGATCAAGAGGATGCATGAGTACAAGCGTCAGCAGATGAACGCTCTGTATATCATACATAAATATCTCGAGATCAAGGGAGGGATGGTGCCGAAGCGCCCCATGACATTCATATTCGGGGCCAAGGCAGCGCCTGCATACGTTATTGCGCAGGATGTCATCCATCTTCTGCTGTGTCTGCAGGAGATAGTTAACAACGATCCCGAAGTTTCAAAATACATGAAGGTTGTTATGGTTGAAAACTATAACGTTACCTACGCCGAGAAGCTTATCCCCGCATGCGACATCTCCGAACAGATATCGCTTGCATCCAAGGAGGCATCGGGAACCGGTAACATGAAGTTCATGTTAAACGGTGCCGTGACACTCGGAACGATGGACGGAGCGAATGTTGAGATCCACGACCTTGTAGGTGATGACAACATTTATGTTTTCGGTAAGGATTCGGATACCGTTATCGATCTGTATGCAAAGAGCGCATACGTATCCAAGGATTATTACAAGAAGAGCAGGACGATAAAACAGGCGGTTGATTTTATCACGGACAAGCAGGTGCTTAAGGTCGGACACAAGGAAAACCTGACCCGTCTTAAGAACGAGCTTATCAATAAGGACTGGTTCATGACACTGCTCGATCTCGAGGATTATATAAAGGTAAAGGATCGTGCTTTTGCGGATTACGAGGACAGAAGTGCGTGGGGACAGAAGGTGCTCGTTAACATCGCCAAGGCAGGGTTCTTCTCTTCGGACCGTACCATCGCGCAGTATAACGATGATATCTGGCACATAAAATGAATGATTACAAAGCGGATGGCAGGATGACCTTTTACCGTCCGATTATATCGAGGACTGCTGACAGATATGACCGTCCGAACAGATTCAGATGGTTGAGAAGATGGTAGAGATTGTAAATATCTCTCCGTGCTTCGTATCCTTCCTGAAGCGGATTGCATTCGCGGTATGTTTTGTAGAAACTGTGTGGAAGGCGCCCGAACAGTTCGGTCATCGCAAGATCTGCTTCGGCATGCCCGACATATACCGCGGGATCTATCAGCATTATCAACCCGTCCGGACCGGTTATGATATTTCCGGACCACATATCTCCGTGCAGGAGTGACGGGTATGGAGGTTCAATAAGTTTATCTTCAAGGTGATCGAGAAATCTGATCACCTTTTTTGATATGCTGCTGTCAAAATATCCCTTTGCCATCTCAAACTGCGGCGCAAGCCTGCAATCCCTGAAAAATCCGATCCAGGTGTCGCGGCAGTCGTTGATCTGCCGGGATGCGCCGATATAGTTATCGGCTGTAAAACCGAACTTTCCGTCAGGAGTGAGCGGCGTGGTGTCGGCTCTGTGCATGGCGGCAAGCTGCTGCGCGAATACTTCCCAGCAGTTGCCTGCGGGCCTGCCTCTTTCGATCATTTCCATCATCAGAAACGATATGCCCGCACGGCTGTCGCTTCCGATGCAGAAAAGTTTCGGTGTCCTGATCGCACCTGTCCCTGCTATCGCGTCAAGACCTTTCGATTCGGCTTCAAAAAAGGTACGGTTATTTAAGGTGTTTGATTTTACAAACACCCTCTGCCCGTCGGAAAGATCAAGGCAGAAGGCATCATTGATATCTCCTCCGCCGACATATGATCTTTTCGAAATGGTTACACCTTCGCCGAAGCATCCCGTTATCGCCGACTCCGGCGAATCGTATGACGGTAAGCTCATCAGAAATTACTTCCGTTCCATCCCCAGTCCGGGGTTGCGGAATATTTGATATACATGTGATCCGGAGCGATGTTGCAGACATCACCGAATATCTTCGTGATCTCGGCTGTCATCTTTGCAAAGGCATCCCTGTTCGGAGAACCGAATATCCTGACCTCGATGTATGCCATGGGCTCGCTGTTATCGCCCCTGAAATACAGATGATAATCATCGTCAAAACCCGTCATCAGCCAGCTTTCGCTTTTTCCGGGGATAAGTGATATCGCCTGTCCGAGGCGGGTTTTAAGCTCCTGTTCCTGCTCCGGTGTGATCTTTACGCTTATTTTTGAGTCAATGAACGGCATGATAGTTCCTCCTTTTTTTATAAATATAATAACCTAACAGGCATGGTCAGGCAACTGCCGCGAATGTGATTTCCGGACGGTACAACTGTTATGGTTATCTC
>JBGUNV010000043.1:0-9839 GCA_045117595.1 Lachnospiraceae bacterium | reverse complement strand
ATATATGTAGGAGGCGAGTCCGATGCGTGGGTGGAGGATGCCCTGGCCGAAGCCGTAAATAAGGACATGGTTGTGATAAACCTTCTTGATGTTCTCGGAGATTCCGTTAAGGAAGAAGAGGTTACGGAGGGAATGCAGGAAGAAGGACATGAACATGAGGACGGAGAAGAAGGCCACAAAGAGGGCGAGGAACACGAAGACGGCGAAACAGAGTATGACGAACATGTGTGGCTGTCCCTTGAAAATGCTTCTGTACTGACCGAACATATTTCACAGGAACTGGTGCGGATTGATGAGAAAAATGCAGATGAATACCGGAAGAACACAGAAAAATATGTTGCCGCGTTAAATGTACTTGATAAAAAATATGCTGATGTTGTAGCTGCCGGAAATGTAAAAACCCTGCTTTTTGGCGACCGTTTCCCTTTCAGATATCTTACGGATGATTACGGCCTTGATTATTATGCAGCATTCGCTGGATGCTCTGCGGAAACAGAAGCGAGTTTTGAGACGATCATGTTTCTTGCCGGAAAAGTTGATGAGCTTTCGTTACATGCGGTTATGACGATAGAAGGCAGTGATCACAGGATCGCCGAAACGATCGTGGAGAACACCGCAAGCCGTGACCGGAAGATACTGACCATGGATTCCATGCAGTCTGTTACTGCAGATGACATAAAGGGCGGTACAACCTATCTGTCTGTAATGGAGAACAATCTGTCGGTACTTAATGAAGCCCTGCAATAGAGCGGTATAAACGGAGGATGATACTGCTATGGATAAACTTATGATGTACCTTGCGTATCCGTTTGTAAGGTATGCGCTGATAGTCGGAATACTCATCGCCCTGTGTTCATCGCTTCTCGGGGTGACGCTTGTGCTGAAGCGTTTTTCATTTATCGGAGACGGATTGTCACATGTAGCTTTCGGTGCGATCTCAATAGCGGCGGTCCTTAATCTTACAAATGAAATGGTACTCGTGCTTCCTATAACCGTTATCAGTGCCGTTCTGCTGCTGCGAACCGGACAGAACGCGAAGATAAAGGGTGATGCCGCGATAGCGATGATATCGGTCGGCGCGCTTGCGCTCGGATATCTTCTGATGAATCTGTTCTCGACATCATCCAACCTTTCGGGGGATGTTTGTTCCACGCTTTTCGGTTCGACATCGATCCTTACGCTGACCCCCGGAGAGGTCTGGCTGTGCGCGATATTATCCGTTGCGGTCGTGGTGTTTTTTATTCTTTTCTATAACAGGATATTTGCGGTGACCTTTGATGAGGAGTTCTCAAAGGCGACCGGGACGAGGGCAGACTTATATAATCTGATGATAGCGATCGTAATAGCGGTAATAATCGTCCTTGCGATGAATCTTGTGGGATCGCTTCTCATATCGGCGCTCGTCATATTCCCGGCGTTGTCGGCGATGCGAATTTTTAATAATTTCAGATCTGTTACTGTCTGTTCCGCGGTGCTGTCGGTCATATCCGCATTTGGCGGGATGGTGATATCCATTCTGGCGGGAACCCCGGTTGGATCAACGATAGTAGCTGTGGATGTTGCGGTATTTGCCGTCTGTTATATGGCGGGATCGGTCAAAGGACGCATGCGGGGATGAAGACCGGCGGCATACTGATCACAGTCTTAGCATTAGATTATTGAGTCCGAAAGTATTTAGATAGACGGCCTCTTTTGCAGCGGAAACGACCGTGCGGATCCCGATATGTGCAACCGGATCGTCATTACGGTGCAGTTTGTGATAATTTACCGGATCGAAGTCTATGCAGTTGTCGCGTATTCTGATCAGCCTGTCGTTGCCGTCAAATATCAGACGGACATCGATCGTATTGTGGTTGCTGCCGGGGATAAATCCGTGGATCACGGTATTGCATGTCATCTCTTCTATGCACAGGCCTATCATGGCGGCTGTGGTCATATTTTCTCCATGAGCCAGACAAAAATCCATTCCGTCTTCCGAGGCCTTCACGGCATCATCAATGCTTTTTACCCTGCACTCAAAACAGTTATCGGCCGAGGCACCGAAGGATGACGGCAGCAGCGCAAAGTCCGGTGCATCAAAACTTATACGTCTGTTTTCATGCCACACGTATATGCATATGAACAGCAGGGCGGATCCTTCGCCGCATAAAAAACTGAGCCACGCACCCGTGGTGCCGATGAGTTTTGTGAGCAGAAGTGCGGATAGTGCCGGAAATGCAAAGTTCTGTAATACACATATCAGTTCCATCAGTCTGACTTTTCTGATCCCCTGATAATAAAACTTAAAGGTGGTGTTCAGTGCGCAGGGTACGAGGCACAGTGCAAACAGCCGAAGTCCTCTGATCGCAAGCAGGGACGTGCTGGGATTATCCGGAAGAAACAGTAACACGATCGGCCGGGCGCAAAGTACGACCATGACGGTAACGCCCGCAAGTGCAATGACCGCGCTCTGCACCATGATCCTTACAAGTTCGTATATGGAAGAACGGTCCCTGTCCGTATGAAATATGGAGGCCATAGTTAGCGCAACTGAGGAGTTGCCGTTACAGAAAGCATAACACAGATTACTGATCGTGGAGATCACGGAGTATGCGGCAACTGCGATATGCCCACCTGCGGATCGCAGCAGATTGTTCAGCAGGAGCACCAGCAGAACGAGGCTGAGCTGGTTGATGATGGTCGGGATACCGTTGGCAAGGATATTACGAAGCATGCCGGGATCCAGACCTTTTGGACGCAGACGGAAAAACCTGTCCTTTCCGATAAAACAACCGAGCCCTACAAGGACCGCCGCATAGTAACTGATACTTGACGCGAGCCCCATACCGAAGATCCCGCCGTTGATCACGATAACGTTTAAAAGGTCAAGTGCGACATCAAGTACCGTCATGATGACCACTGCGGCAATGAGCCTTGTGCGCCTGCCGGACATCTGCATGTACGGCACCATTATCTGTGCCATCAGAAATGCAGGTACCCCGATCATAAAACCTGTCAGGTAGTCTTTGGTGAGGTAATATACGGGGTTATTTACGCCCGGCTTTCCGGCTCCGAGCAGTGTGCAGATCGGTCCCGAAGCGAGCAGTACTGTCGCCAGTCCCAGTAACGATATCATCGCTGTTGTTGCAACGGAAACCGTAAAACATGAATCGGTGCCTTCACGGTCACCGCTGCCGAGGGTCTTGCCGCAGACCACCTGTATGCCTGCCGAGATCATCGCACCTGGAGCGGCAAATGCGAGAAGGACCGGCTGGGTATAGCCGTATGCTGCCATTGCGTTCACACCCAGAAAACGGCTGATCACGATACTGTCTATCAGCATGCACAGTGTAACCGTCATGGAAGAGATAACCTGGGTTATCATCATTTGTCTGAATAATCTTCTGATCATAACAGTTTCATTATTGCATTATCACAGCCACAATTTCAACGGCCACTTTTTTGTGATAAAATAATAAATCAAGAGCACGGTCATTTGGCAGGACGGCAGATACAAATATGAAGGACAGGTTTGGAAGGACAATCGATTACGTCAGGATCTCGGTGACGGACAAATGCAATCTGCGCTGCAGGTACTGCATGCCCACCGACATCGAGCATGTTGATATGAAGGAGATACTCTCATTTGAGGAAGTAGTGATGATAACCCGGTGCATGGCCGGGCTTGGTATTTCACACGTCAAGCTCACGGGGGGAGAACCGCTCATAAGACGCGGAATCTGCGATCTGGTCGGTATGCTTAAGGGCATAGAGGGAATAGAACAGGTAACGCTCACGACAAACGGGGTATTACTTGAGGAAAACCTGCCGGGTCTTGCAGCTGCCGGGATCGACGGGATAAATGTCAGCATTGATACGCTCGATCCCGATAAATACCGGAAGATCACAGGAAGCGATGAACTGCAAAGGGTAGTCGGCGGATTAAGGAGTGCCATAGCAAAAGGACTGAAGGTAAAGATCAATGCAGTTACTCTTGATGATCCGGAGGATGCGGCACAACTTATGGATTTTGCGCGACAGAATCCGGTCGACGTAAGGTTCATAGAGCTCATGCCGATCGGATTCGCGAAGGAATATGATGCGATCGGGCATGACCGGCTTCTTGAATGGTTTGGCAATAACTATCCTCAGGCGGTCCCCTGTGATGAAAAGGGGAACGGGCCCGCTAGATATTATTCGATCCCGGAATATCAGGGTAAGATCGGATTTATAAGCGCCCTGTCCGACAGATTCTGCGACAGCTGCAACAGGGTGAGGCTTACGACAAGGGGTTTTCTGAAGGGCTGTCTGTGTTATGATACGGGAACTGACCTTATGCCGCTTCTAAGGGCGGATGTGCCGGAAACGGAAAAACAGGATATGCTCCATCGCGCCATAAAACAGGCCATAGCGGACAAACCGTCCGGACATGATTTTGCACATAAGGAAAATGTCAGTGAAATGCTGCCGATGTCAGCGATCGGAGGATGACAGGAATGAATGACAACGGAAAGATAAAGGCAATATGCATCAGCGAAATGCGGGGCGTCGCCAAGCACCCCGTAGAGAGCGCAACTCTTGTAAAAGGTCACGGTATAGAAGGCGATGCGCATGCCGGATCGTGGCACAGACAGGTGAGTATGCTGTCTGCAGCGACCATAGATGATTTCAACAAAAAAGGCGCATCGGTAAGTGACGGGGATTTTGGAGAGAACCTTATCATAGACGGGATCGATGTGGCATCTCTTGAGGTCGGAACGCTTATCGTCATCACGGGAGGTGATGAGGTGCAGCTTCGCATCACTCAGAAGGGCAAGGAATGCCACAGCCACTGTGAGATATATAAGAGGGTTGGGGACTGCATCATGCCGCGGATGGGCGTCTTTGCCGAGGTCATAAAGGGCGGCACTATAAAATGCGGCGAGGCGGTAAAAGTACTTTTGCCGGATCCAGACAGGGCGTTTACGGCTGCCGTGATCGTTCTGTCCGATAAAGCATCCGCAGGGCAGAGAGAAGATGCGAGCGGACCTGCCGCGGCTGCCATGCTCGAGGATGCCGGATATGAGGTTGTCGAACAGATACTCATCGCGGATGACAAGGCAAGGCTTAAGGCGGAACTTATAAGACTCTGCGATCAGAGACAGGTTGACCTTATAATAACAAGCGGCGGAACAGGGTTTTCCGTCAGGGATACGACTCCCGAAGCCACGATGGAAGTAGCCGAAAGAAATGCTCCCGGTATCGCGGAATATATGCGCTCAAGATCTGCCGAGGTGACTGACCGCGCCATGCTTTCAAGAGGCGTCAGCGTGATCAGAGGCAGGAGCATAATAGTCAATCTTCCCGGAAGCCCGAAGGCTGTACAGGAGTGCCTGGGATTCATCCTCGGTCCGGTTGCACACGGGATCAGGATACTCCGCGGGGATGCGAGTGAGTGCGGAAGATCTTAGTATATGTCGATAAAGGTTTGTATAAAAAAGAAATACAGGGATTTTCAGCTTGATGTGGATTTTGCATCGGCCGGCAGAAGGATCGGGATATTAGGTGCCAGCGGATGCGGTAAGAGTCTGACTCTCAAGTCTATAGCGGGGCTGATACGGCCTGACAGCGGATTCATCAGCGTGGATGACCGTGTGCTTTTAGATGCGGAAACCAAAACGGATATAAAAGCACAGAAGAGAAACGTCGGGTACCTGTTCCAGGAATATGCACTGTTTCCGAACATGACCGTTCGGCAGAATATCATGACCGCATTGTCGGTAAAAAGGGACCGTGATGATGAACTTGCGGATATAGAAACGATACTGGATGGGTTCGGTCTTGCAGATGTAGGCGATCATCGTCCGGATGAGCTTTCCGGAGGCCAGAAACAAAGGTGTGCACTTGCAAGGATGCTTGCGGCAAAACCCTACCTGCTCCTGCTTGATGAGCCGTTTTCGGCAATGGATGCTTTCCTGCGCGAGGGCATGCGCCTCGAGCTTATAAGGATACTTGATAAATATGACAGGCCCGTGATCATGGTCAGCCATGACCGGGATGAACTGTATCAGATGTGCGACTATCTCGTGCTTATGGATAACGGGAGAGTCATAGCACATGGTGAGACCGAAAAAGTGTTCAGGGACCCCGGGACATGCGAAGCGGCAAAGCTTACCGGATGCAAGAACGTCAGCCGCATAGAGCGCATCGGTCCGAGACGTGTTTGCGCTCTTGACTGGAACAACATCGAACTTACAACAGAGGATGTCGTCGGAGATGATATCACCCATATAGGCATCAGAGCCCATGACCTTATCGGAGGTGAGCATGGGGAGAACATCATATCATGCGGTAAGACTGCAGTCTCACGTCTCCCGTTCGAATGGTATGTAACACTCGAGAATGGCCTGTGGTGGAAAATGCCGAAGGAACTCGGCGATAAATACTCGCCCGAACTTATCCCCGCTAATGTGAGCGTATCACCTGCCAGAATCATTTTGCTGAAATGAACCCCCGGGTCGGGGTCAGTGGTCCATTGCCCCGGCCTCGGCCTTTTGGCCCCCCGGGTCGGGGTCAGTGGTCCATTGGCTCCACCGGCCGTGAACAGTAGTACATAAATAAAACGGAGGAACAAACCATGAAGAAAATCATCGCAACCCTTATCACGATCTGTGCATGTGCCGGCATACTTTCCGGCTGCGCAAACGTAAATGTCAATGTGAAGACAAACCCCCAGCCTGACAGTGCACAGGGTGAGCATGTCGAACTTATCGTGTTTGCGGCAGCGTCAATGACCGAAACGCTTGAGGAGATCAGAACCGAGTATGAGAGGGAAAATCCCAATGTGGCCATCATGTATAATTTTGACTCATCCGGAACGTTAAAGACCCAGATAGAAGAGGGAGCTGACTGCGACCTGTTCATATCGGCCGCCCCCAAGCAGATGAACCAGCTTGATATAACGGCAGACAGTGAAGCAAACCCGGACGGGCTTGACTATATAGATCCCGACACAAGGATCGATCTTCTCGAGAACAAGGTAGTTCTTGCGGTCCCTGATGGTAATCCCGCCAATATAAATACATTTGCGGTTATGGCCGGAGACCTTTTCGAGAAGAAGATACTGCTTGCCATGGGAAACGAGGATGTCCCGGTAGGCCAGTATACACAGAAGATACTGAAGTTCTATGATCTTGATGAACAGCAGCTTGCTGATAACGGTCTTATCACATACGGCAGCAACGTCAAGGAAGTAACGACACAGGTGGCGGAAGGCGCAGCCGACTGCGGTATCATCTATTCGACGGATGCATATTCCGCAGGGCTCAAGGCGGTCGATACAGCCACGGAGGATATGTGCGGAAGAGTCATCTACCCCGCAGCCGTATTAAAGGGATCCGCACATCCCGATGAGGCAAAGGCATTCCTTGAGTATCTGCAGGGCAGCAAGAGCAAGAAGATATTTGAAAAGGTCGGCTTCACCTGCCTGAAATAAGTAGTAGGAGAAAACTATTGGACCTGTTTCCGCTTTACAATTCGCTACGGATAGCGTTCATAAGTACAGCAGTCATATTTGTACTGGGCGTTATGGCGGCATGGTATGTCATAAGGCTCCCGCGTCTTATAAAGGGAGTGCTTGACTGCATTTTCACATTACCGCTCGTTCTGCCCCCGACTGTAGTGGGATATATGCTGCTGCGGCTGCTCGGCCCCAGACGTCTGATCGGAGCATGGTTTTTACGTGTGTTTGACACGAAGCTTACGATGAACTGGTGGTCAGCCGTATTCGCAACTTCGGTCGTGATATTCCCGCTCATGTACAGAACGGCAAGAGGTGCATTCGAATCGTTTGATGTCACCTTATCCCAGGCCGGCAGGACGCTGGGACTGTCGAATCCCTATATTTTCTTCAGAGTGGTGATGCCGTGCTGCAGGACGGGAATAATAGCTGGGTGCGTGCTTTCATTTGCAAGGGCCCTCGGGGAATACGGAGCCACTACGATGATAGCGGGGTATACTCCGGGAAGGACCGCGACCATTTCGACTACCGTTTACCAGATGTGGCGCACGGATAACGACGCGCTTGCCATTAAGTGGGTGCTCATAAACCTTGCGATCTCGGCCGTTGTGCTGATCGCGATCAACTTTTTCGAATCAAAAGGAAAAAGATCATGAAACAAATACCGTATGACAGGGCAGTTGAGATACTTACCCAAAATGTAAAACCGGTCGGAACGAAACTGGCCGGCCTTGAAAAACTGTGCGGACGCATCCTTGCAGAGGATATAACGGCTTCTGAAAATGTTCCGTGCTTTGCCAGATCCCCATATGACGGCTACGCTTTTAAGAGCGCCGATACGGAAAAAATCACGGGAAGCACCGCCCCGGTAACATTAAAGGTAACAGAAAACATAAGAGCCGGCCAGGTCGCAAAAAAAACCGTGACAGAAGGTACTGCGATAAGACTAATGACAGGTGCCCCGATCCCCGAAGGCGCGGATTGTGTGTGCAAGTATGAGGATACGGACTATACGGATGATGAAGTTGTGATAAAAAGAACGTACAGGTCCGGTCAGAACATAGTAACAGCGGGTGAGGACATAAGGCAGGGCACAGTGTTTGCTCTGTCCGGATCGGGGGCAGATCCAGGCGTATTGGGTATACTGTCGTCGCTTGGCATATCCCGGATCAGAGTTTATAAACGGCTAAGGGCTGGTATCATCACAACGGGCGATGAGGTGACTTCCGTAACTTCAGAGCCGGCCCCGGGTATGATACGCGATTCCAACAGATACATAATGGATGCCGCCATGAAACGTTATGGTGCAAGGGTAAGTTTTATCGGGCACGCAACGGATGATAAGGAGGATATCAGAAAGCTTATCGCAAAAGGCCTCGAAAAATGCGATGTGATCATCTCGACGGGTGGTGTTTCCGCAGGTGACTATGACCTGGTCCCGGAGGTTATGGAGGACATGGGATTTGAGATTCTTGCAGATTCCGTAATGATAAAGCCCGGGATGGCATGTGTGTATGGGATAAAAGATAACGTACTGATGTTGGCTCTTTCGGGAAATCCCGCATCCGCACTCACGAACCTGCAGTGCATATGCGCACCTGCACTTCGCAAAATGGCAGGTTTTAAGGACTATGAACATGATTTCATCGAGATGGTGATGGAGACGGACTTTGAAAATAAGAGCGAAAACCTTCGCCTGATACGCGGACGCGCAGTCGCAGAAAACGGGAGGGTGGTATTTCGTTATCCGAAACCGCAGGGTAATGCTGTGATAAGTTCGGCCGCCAACACAAATGCGTATGCACTTGTCGGACCTCGTTCATCCGTTTTAAAGGGCGGAACTGTAAAGGGATTTATGATATGAGAAAAGTCAAGGTAGAAGATGCCGTAGGGCAGATGCTCACCCATGACCTTACCGGAATGGGAAAAGGTTATAAGGGCCCGGTATTTCGCCGCGGTCATATAATATCAGAGGATGATATACCAAAACTTCTGGATATCGGAAAACGCACCGTTTATGTCGGGGAGCCTGATCCGGGAATGGTGCATGAGGAAGAGTGCGCGAACAGGCTTGCCGCCATGGCACCGGTTCAGGGAGCACATTATGAAGGCCCCTCGGAAGGAAAGGTTGTGCTCATATCCGATACAAAGGGCATGTTTATGCTCAACCGCGAGCTGCTATTTCAGATAAACAGTATAGATGATATTACGATATCAACGATCCCGGGGCATTTCAGGGTTGAAGCGGGAGACTGTCTCGCCTCGATGAGGATCGTGCCTCTCTATACACGGGAGGACAATATAAAAAAGGCCGAGGAGCTGTGCAACGGCAGCAGGCTTTTTGAAATACTGCCATACCGGC
>JBGUNV010000042.1:0-4235 GCA_045117595.1 Lachnospiraceae bacterium | reverse complement strand
TCAGTATTACAACACCGAGCCCAAGAACGAGGCTTTTGCAAAGAAGGGCAAGATTACAAAAGAAGAAGTACCTGCTGTTACGCAGCTCTTCACGCCAGATTGGATTGTCCGTTATATGGTAGAAAACAGCCTTGGCCGTCTTTGGGTGGAAGGACACCCGAATGATAGCCTTAAGGCAGGTTGGAAATACTATCTGGAAGAAGCTGAACAGGAGCCGGAAGTACAGGCAAAACTGACTGAAATTCGTGCAGAATATGCGAAATTGAATCCGGAAGATATCAGGGTGATCGATCCCTGCATGGGCAGCGGTCATATCCTGGTGTACGCATTTGATGTGCTGATGCAGATCTACGAGAGTGCTGGTTACGGACAGCGCGACGCAGCAAGAAGTATTCTGGAAAATAATCTGTATGGTCTGGATATCGACGACCGTGCATTCCAGATGGCGTATTTTGCTGTCATGATGAAAGCCCGTCAGTATAACCGTCGGATTCTTAACGGTGAGTACAAGCCCAATGTCTATTCAATCCAGGAGAGTAACGGCATCAATCGGGATCAGCTCAAATACTTTGGCGCTGGACTGAACGATTTTGAAAAGAACAATGCTATTGCCCAGATGACAGGGCTGTTAGACACGTTCAAGGATGCAAAGGAATATGGCTCTATTCTGACGGTAGATCAGTATGATTGGACACTGCTTTGTCGGTTCGTGTCCGACATTGAAGTTGTTGGGCAGTTGAGCATGTACACTGTAGGCTTGGATGATACTGCGGAACAGCTGAATCAAATGATTGCACAGGGAAAGATTCTTGCACAAAAGTACCATGTAACAACTACGAATCCACCGTACATGAGCCCGGCAAACGGATCAAAAGAATTAAGCGATTATGTGAAGAAGAATTATCCGGATAGCAAAGCCGATTTATATGCTGTCTTTATTGAAAGATGTAAACGGTTCACTATAAAGAATGGTTATCAAGCAATGATAACTATGCATGCTTGGATGTATTTACAGAGCTTTGAAAAGTTGCGGCCCAAGATGCAGTCAATCATTATCACGAATATGGTGCATTTGGGTGCAAGAGCATTTGAAGATATAGGCGGTGAAGTAGTACAGACAACATCATTTGTTCTGTGCAATACAATTATCAATGAGTTCAGGGGCGTATACTGTCGGCTATTAAGCGCAAATTCACAAAGCGAAAAAGAAAAGCTATTTCTATCGGGAGAATCTCGATACATTGCATCACAAAATGATTTTAAAAAACTTCCTGGTGAGCCTGTCGCATATTGGCTTTGTATAAATGCCTTAAAAGCATTTGACAATAAGGCACTTGGTGATGTGGCCCTCCTTTGTCAGGGGTTGACTACAACTAATAATGATTTATATGTGCGTCATTGGTATGAAGTCTGCATTAGCAATATTGGCTTTGGAATCAATAATGCAGATAGCGCTAAGGAAAGTCAAAAAACTTGGTTCCCATTTAACAAAGGCGGTTCTTTTAGGAAATGGTACGGAAATAACGACCTTTTGGTTAATTATGGGAACGATGGAGAGGCCATAAAAAGAGATGTTTTAAGAAAATACCCATATTTAAAGACTCCAGATTTTGTCGTAAAAAATTCTAAAACGTACTTTCATGGAGGTTTAACTTGGTCGGCTCTGAGTAATGATTTTTCAATCAGACAATTCCCTGATGGTGCCATTTGCGCAGACAAGGGACAAGGACTATTTGCAGATGTAGATATTCAACTTTACTCTGCTGCATTATTAAACAGCAAAGTTGGTGCATATTTTCTTCAAGTAGTATCACCGACATTGGATTTCAACTGCGGATATGTTAGGAAAGTCCCGTTCATATCAAGCAGTGGTTATTCTAATAGAATTAGAGGTCTTGTTGCAGAATGTATAGGGTTTTCGAGAAGTGATTGGGATTCCTTTGAAACCTCATGGGACTTCCAGCGCCATCCGTTGCTGAAATGGCGAAACATCAGTGAATCGAATCGAACGGTAGCATCACAATATGGCGCCGCAGTTCAATCTTCTGTTGACTATGCATACTCAGAGTGGATGTTTGAGTGCGATGATCGATTTGACCGGCTCAAAGCTAATGAAGAGGCGCTTAATCGTATTTTCATTGATATTTACGGTTTGAACGAAGAATTATCTCCGGAGGTTGCTGACAGAGACATTACTGTCCGCAAGGCAGATTATCAGAGAGACATTAAAAGCCTTTTGTCCTATGCTGTTGGATGCATGTTTGGTCGTTATTCTTTAGATGTTGAGGGTCTCGCCTATGCGGGAGGAGACTGGGATGGAAACAAGTATAGTTCCTTTACTCCTGATACTGATAATGTGATTCCCGTCACAGATGAAGAGTACCTTGAAGATGATATTGTTTCCCGGTTATGTACCTGGTTGAAAGTTGTCTATGGGGAAGAAACTCTTGAAGATAATCTTGATTCCATTGCAAATGCACTTGGAAATAAAGGCGCATCCAGCCGTGAGGTCATTCGGAACTATTTCTTGAATGATTTCTTTAAGGATCATTGCCAGACATACTCGGTGAGTGGCTCCGGTAAACGTCCGATTTACTGGCTCTTTGATTCCGGCAAGCAGAACGGATTTAAGGCATTGATTTATTTGCACCGTTATAATGCTGATACCATCGGCAATCTCCGCATTGATTATCTGCATCGTATGCAACGTATCTATGAGAGTGAGATCAGCCGCATGCAGGATATGATCGATCACAGCACGAGCGCGCGTGAAGTTGGACATGCTACCAATCGCCGAGAGAAATTAACTAAGCAACTTAAAGAGTGCCGTGAATACGACGAGAAGCTTGCGCATCTGGCTTTGTCTCGTATTGAGCTCGATCTGGACGATGGCGTAAAGAAAAACTATCGCAAGATTCAGACTGCGAATGATGGGAAATTCTATGAGGTTCTTGCTGATTCTAAGAACATCATGTCCAAGGAGTAACGGAGGTATAGCTTATGGCAGAGCTTAACCTAAAACAAATCATAGATCGACTGAATGCCGAGTTTACGGGCGATACCCGGAAACTGGTTTTCTGGTACGACGACAAAGCTGAGTTCGCGGAGGACATTGAAAGCGTTGAGCTGGAGAATGCCAAGGTTTATCAGCTGAAGCCGGATAACCAGTTTGCAACGAAGCGTTTCCTGGAGCGGGAGGATACGACGACAAACTATTTGATCTATGCTCCGTTCCCGAAGCCGGATGTCAGAGAAAACCATCTGGAAGACACTCTGCTGTATTCCAAGCGCTTCTTTGCAGACCGTGCTTCGCTGCTGTCCGTTGATCTCGGTATTGAGGAAAAATACAAGCCGATCATCGAGAAGCATATTAAGTTCTTTGCCAGCAAAGAGCGAACACAGCGCTTCTATGACCTGGAGATCGAAAACTTCAACGAGGAGAATATCCTTGTCGGACTTCTGAGCGCGGTATGCAAGACGCGCACCTGCTCCTTCGAGGAAGTGCTGCGCGTCATGATCACAGAGGGATCGCTGGAGGACAACAAGTTCCTTGCTGAAATGGAGAAGTATGATCTTCTTCCGTCTTTCTGGAAGCTCTGTGAACAGCAATTCGGCTATACCGATGCCAAACCGACTTTGGAAAAGCTGATCGTTACGATGTTTGTCACATCGACCGCGAGACAGCTCGGTTGCGAAGTGCCGGCAGGCTGGAAGAGCTTCGTTTCCTACAAATCCGGGAATATCATTGCTTTCCTGGATAACCTGATGAACAGCGTGCTTTACAGCGGACGCTTTGATGAATTGTCCAAGCATGTTTCTGATGGCCTGAATACCATGTCGGCCTTTGCCGGGATGCAACCGGAAATGCTGATTGATGTCGAGACTTTCATCTCCGCAGATCAGATACTTGTGAAATGGCTCATTGACCGGCTGACAGCTGAAGATACCGGCGCAATGCTGGATCGCGTCACGATTCCGGAACTCTGTGAGAAGCGGATGAAGATGCATTTCGGAAAGCGGACGAAAAAGACCTATCAGCTGCTTCTGAGTGCTTACCATCTGATAATTGCTGCTAACTACAGCTGCCCTGATGGATTCAAGAATGTAATCAAGCAGTATCTTGCGAAGGATTACCAGATTGATCAGGAGTACCGGAAGTTCTATTACAGCTTTGACCAGATCGAGGATACGGGAGCTTTTGAAGGCCTCCGCACTTTGATCGAGAACATTTATAC
>JBGUNV010000041.1:0-16058 GCA_045117595.1 Lachnospiraceae bacterium | reverse complement strand
GCACTTATAGGTGCCGCGATGCTTGGTCCCCGTATCGGAAAATATGAGAAGGACGGAAGCGGAAAGATAATAAAAGTCAATGCATTTCCCGGACACAACATCCCGATTGCAGCTCTCGGTGTGTTCATACTCTGGCTCGGATGGTACGGCTTCAACGGCGCAGCGGCAACTTCACTTGATCAGCTGGGTTCGATCTTTGTAACAACGACCATAGCCCCTGCGATAGCAACTGTTGTCTGCATGATCCTGACCTGGATCAAATACGGAAAACCCGATGTATCGATGTGTCTGAACGCTTCACTGGCAGGTCTCGTTGCTATAACGGCACCCTGTGATGTAGTTGATGTATACGGCGCGCTTATAGTCGGCGGTGTTGCGGGACTTCTGGTAGTATTCGGTGTATGGTTCTTTGATTATATCGCACGTGTTGACGATCCTGTCGGTGCCTGTGCGGTGCATTTTATAAACGGTATATGGGGAACGCTTGCAGTCGGACTTTTTGCAACTGATACAACCCCTACATATTCACTTGCCGATTCTAACGGAGAAAAGCTTCTCGGAGTATTCTATGGCGGAGGTTTCAAGCTTCTCGGAATACAGTTTGCAGGACTTATTGCTACGGCAGCATGGACTGCGGTAACGATATTCATAGCATTTGCGATCATTAAAAAGACTCTGGGTCTTCGAGCTTCGGCAGAGGAGGAGATAGAAGGTCTCGATATCACTGAACACGGTCTTCCGAGTGCATATTCCGGATTCTCCATACAGGATATGACAGGTACCGTTATGGATGTCAATGAGAACACCAACCTTGGCGAGAACGAATACGATAAGGCAACAGATGCGCAGAAGGATGCAGCTGTCAAAGTAATAAAAGAAGTCACGATCCCTGCCGAGGGAAGCGCATACTACGATACGGGAATGCATAAGGTAGCGATCATCGCAAAACTGGCAAGATTCGATGCACTGAAGAAAGCCCTGAACGAACTCGGTGTCACAGGTATGACCGTAACACAGGTTATGGGCTGCGGAATACAGAAAGGTGCAGGAGAGTACTACAGAGGTGTTGAGATGGATGCCACACTTCTGCCCAAGATCAAGGTTGAGGTCATAGTATCCGGTATCCCTGTTGATTCGGTAATAGAGGCTTCCAAGAAAGCTCTTTATACGGGTCATATCGGAGACGGCAAGATATTCGTTTATAACGTAACGAGAGTCGTCAAGATAAGGACTGGTGAAGAGAACTTTGCCGCATTGCAGGACGTTGAATAATGGAAGAAAAATGCGGAGTATTCGGAATTAAGAGTGATAAGGAAGAGATGCTGGCGCATACAGTCTATTACGGGCTGTATGCGCTTCAGCACCGTGGTCAGGAAAGTGCGGGCATACTTGTTAACCACTCAAGGGATTTTTATTCGCACAAGGATCTGGGGCTTGTCGGGGATGTGTTTACCAGGGAAGTACTTGAGCGTTTCCCTCCGGGAAATATCGCCATAGGACATGTCAGATACGGCACGACGGGAGGAACGCTGCGCGTTAACTGTCAGCCGATAGAAGTCCATCATCATAAGGGGAATCTTGCAATAGCACATAACGGCAATCTGTCAAATGCAGCAGAGCTTAAGAGGGAACTTGAAGAGAGCGGATCCATATTTCATACAACGAGCGATACCGAGATAATCGCGTATCTTATAACAAAACATCGGCTGTCGTCTGACAGCATAGAGGATGCCGTATCCGCAGCGATGAACGATATGCATGGAGCATATTCGCTTGTAATATCTTCACCTTCCAAGATGATCGCGGTCCGGGATCCTTTCGGCTTCAGACCGTTATGCTATGGCCTGACATCTGACGGATCTCATGTGATAGCCTCGGAGACATGTGCCCTCTATTCGGTGGGAGCAGAGTTTGTACGTGATATAGAACCCGGTGAGATACTTGTATTTGATTCTGCGGGTGTATCAAGCCGCAGGGAGCACTGTGGCACGGCTCCGAAGAAGATATGCATATTCGAATATATTTATTTTGCACGTCCCGATTCGTTCATAGACGGCATATCGGTACATCGTTCCAGATTGAAACTGGGGCGGCATCTTGCACAAAATGCTCCGACAAAAGCAGATATGGTCATACCTGTACCGGACAGCGGCATCGATGCGGCCATAGGTTACTCGCAGGAGAGTGGGATACCGTATGGGATCGGACTTGTCAAGAACAGGTACATAGGCAGGACTTTTATATCACCCGAAGGAGAAAACAGGCATGACAAGGTACGGATAAAGCTGTCGGTCGTCCGTTCGGAGGTCGAGGGAAAGAGGGTTGTTCTGATCGATGATTCGATAGTCCGCGGAACAACTATGGAGCAGATAGTAAGGATGATAAAGGAGGCCGGGGCGAAGGAAGTGCATGTACGTATATCCGCTCCCGAGTTCTTATATCCGTGTTATTACGGTACGGATGTCGATTCACAGGATAATCTCGTGGCGTGTCATCACTCGGTTGATGAGATATGTAAAATGATCGGCGCCGACAGTCTCGCATTTCTTCCGACAGGATCGCTCCACGAGATCTCCGGAAGGGATGACTATTGCAGTGCATGTTTTGACGGTGATTATCCGGATTAAAAAAGTTATTGACAAGCAAAAAGAAAGAGTATATAGTATCGAATCGTAAAGAGCAAAGGTGCTTCGGAATATCCGAGGCACCTTTTTCTGATTCAGGATGCAATGGCGCATTTTCCCATACGGGATGATGCGCCTTTTGTATTTATAACGGAACGTACCGACCGGGTGATCCCGATGGTGTGTATCCGAAAATGAAAAGGAGGAAAATGTTATGGAGAAAAATATCCCGGAACTGTTCGGAAGCAGTGTTTTCACGGATAAGATTATGAGGGACAAACTTCCGAAGGATATGTACAAGGCGTTGAGGAAGACCATTGACAATAATACGCATCTGGAACTTGATGTTGCCAATGCCGTTGCCGTTGCCATGAAGGAGTGGGCGGTAGAAAACGGAGCAACACATTTTACACACTGGTTCCAACCCATGACAGGTTATACCGCGGAAAAGCATGACAGCTTCATATGTCCCGTGGATAAGGGTGAAGTGATAATGGATTTTTCGGGCAAGGAGCTTGTAAAGGGTGAGCCTGATGCATCAAGTTTTCCTTCCGGCGGTATCCGTGCCACATTCGAGGCAAGAGGATACACCGCGTGGGATCCTACAAGTCCCGCATTCATAAAGGACGGAACACTGTATATACCGACGGCATTCTGTTCATACAGCGGTGAGGCGCTCGACAAGAAGACACCGCTCCTTCGTTCGATGGATGCCATAAGTCGTGAGGCTGTTAAAGTGTTGAAGCTTCTGGGCAAGGATGATATCACGAATGTACTTACAACGGTCGGACCCGAACAGGAATATTTCCTGATAGATCTTGAAGATTACAGGAAGAGAAAGGATCTGATCTTTACCGGAAGGACGCTTCTCGGAGCCCCTGCTCCGAAGGGACAGGAGATGGATGACCACTATTTCGGTAATCTCCGTACAAGGGTTGCTGCGTTCATGCATGATCTTGATGAGGAACTGTGGAAACTCGGCATACCGGCCAAGACAAAGCATAACGAAGTCGCTCCATGTCAGCACGAACTTGCTCCGGTATTTGATACGACAAATGTGGCTGTCGATCATAACCAGCTGACGATGGAGATAATGAAGAGGGTCGCAAAAAAGCACGGCTATGCCTGCCTGCTTCACGAGAAGCCTTTTGCGGGCATCAACGGATCAGGTAAGCACAACAACTGGTCGCTTACGACGAATACAGGAGAAAACCTTTTAAATCCCGGCAAGACTCCGGGTGAGAACACGCAGTTCCTGCTGTTCCTTTCGGCGGTCATCCAGGCGGTAGACGATTATGCGGATCTTCTGAGACTGTCTGTTGCAAGTGCAGGAAACGATCACAGGCTCGGTGCAAACGAGGCTCCTCCGGCCATAATCTCAATGTTCCTCGGAGACGAGCTGAACTCGGTCATAGATGCGATCGAAAAGGACGAATATTTCAGTAATGCCGAGAAGGTAACAATAGAGACGGGAGCAAAGGTCATACCTCATTTTGCAAAGGATACGACAGACAGAAATCGTACTTCGCCGTTCGCGTTTACCGGTAACAAGTTTGAGTTTCGATCACTCGGATCTTCCGTTTCGATAGCCGGCCCTAACATCATGCTCAACACGGCTGTTGCCGAGTCCTTAAGTCTCTTCTATGAGAAACTTAAGGATACGCCGAAGGAAAAGATGGATGAAGCCGTGCATGCCCTTGTCAAGGATACGATCGTAAAACACAAGAGAGTTATATTTAACGGCAACGGTTATACGGATGAATGGGTACAGGAAGCCGAAAAGAGAGGACTGTATAACCTTAAGTCCACACCTGACGCTATGCCGGCACTGATCGCCGAAAAGAACAGGAAGATGTTCATAAAACACCATATCTACACCGAGACGGAGCTTCAGTCAAGGTATGAGATAAGGATCGAAAACTATACCAAGACGATCCATATCGAAGCACTGACATTAAAGGATATGGTACAGAAGCAGTTCGCTCCGGCACTCATGGAGTACATTGATGATCTTACGTCATCCGTACTGTCCAAGAAGGAACTCGGTGTGGAAAAAGCTGTATCTACCCAGAAGGATCTTATCGAAAAACTGGCAGGTCTGTATGAAGAAGTCGTAAAGGCAACGCGGAAGCTTTCCGAAGATACCGATAAGGCCGAGGCCATGGATCCGAGCATCGAACAGGCTAAGTTCTACCATGACGTGATAGTGGATGATATGGAAAAGATCAGGGAGGCGGCGGACGAGGCCGAACCGCTCATACCCGAAGGATATCTTCCGTATCCTACATACGAACAGATACTGTTCTATGTATAGTATGTTCGGCAGCGATCTGCCGGATGCGGAAAACAAAGGCGTTTTCCCCCAAGGGGGAAGGCGCCTTTTTTGTAATAAATATGGGATAAAAAATATAACAGGAGGAAGAGTAACATGTGCTCAATAATGGGATATTTGGGCAACAGTCTGACAAAGGAGGACTTAAAACCGTACTTTGACAGAACAATATCCAGAGGACCGGATATGCAAAGATTTGCCGTATGCGGCAGCGCGATACTCGGTTTTGAGAGACTGTCGATCATGGGCCTTTCGGAGGAAGGAATGCAGCCTTTCGAACATGACGGGAATATGATCGTATGTAACGGCGAGATCTACGGTTTCAGAAGGATAAAAGAGGAACTTATATCAAAGGGATACACTTTCAGAAGTGACAGCGACTGCGAGATACTGCTGCCCATGTATGAGCTGTACGGCACAGATATGTTCGCCATGCTTGATGCCGAGTTTGCCTGCATCATATATGATGCCGAAAAGGACAGTCTTGTAGCCGCAAGAGATCCGATCGGTATCAGACCGCTGTTTTACGGTTACACCGAAAATGCGGAGATAGTGTTTGCAAGTGAGGCGAAGAACCTTGTGGGACTTGCCGGCAGGATATACCCGTTCCCGCCCGGATATTATTATGCAGACGGGCAGTTCATACAGTATGCCGATCCTGCGAAGGTAACGGAAGTTATCAGGGATGATTTAGACACTGTATGCCATAACATCCACGACAGGCTTGTTGAAGGTATCAGAAAACGGCTTGATGCTGATGCACCGGTCGGGTTCCTGCTATCCGGAGGACTTGATTCTTCGCTTGTATGTGCCGTATCATCAAGAATATTATGTAAACCAATCAGAACATTTGCGATCGGCATGAGTACGGATGCCATAGACCTGAAGTATGCAAAGGAAGTTGCAGATTATATCGGATCAGATCATACCGAGGTAATCATCACAAAAGAGGATGTCATAAAGGCCCTGCCTGATGTGATACATCTCCTCGGTACATATGATATCACGACCATCAGAGCATCGATCGGAATGTATTTGTGCTGCAAGGCAATTCATGAACAGACGGATGTAAGGGTCATCCTTACAGGTGAGATATCTGATGAACTGTTCGGATACAAGTATACCGATTTTGCTCCGTCCGCCGAAGCTTTTCAGGCTGAAGCCGAAAAGCGTATACGGGAACTGTATATGTATGATGTTCTTCGTGCGGACAGATGCATATCGGTCAATTCGCTTGAGGCAAGGGTGCCGTTCGGGGATCTTGATTTTGTGAAATATGTCATGAGCATAGATCCCGGGATGAAACTCAACAGATACAACAAGGGTAAATATCTTCTTCGCCGTGCATTTGACGGGGACTATCTTCCGAAGGACATACTGATGCGTGAAAAGGCTGCTTTTTCCGATGCAGTCGGACATTCACTCGTCGATCATCTGAAGGAATATGCCGAAGCAAAATACACGGATGAAGAATTCAGACAACGTGTGGAAAAATATGAACATGCACGACCGTTCACCAAGGAATCGCTCCTTTACCGGGATATATTTGAAGAATATTACCCCGGACAATCGGAGATGATAGCGGATTTCTGGATGCCGAACAAAGAGTGGGACGGCTGTAATGTCGACGATCCGTCGGCAAGGGTACTGTCGAACTACGGCGCAAGCGGCAGGTGATCCGTAGGATGTACAGCAGGTGGAGGTGTGTATGGTCAAATATGTATTTGTCACGGGCGGAGTTGTATCGGGACTTGGAAAAGGTATAACCGCCGCTTCCTTGGGGAGACTCCTCAAGGCAAGAGGTTACCGGGTCACGATGCAGAAGTTCGACCCATATATAAATGTGGATCCGGGGACCATGAACCCGATCCAGCACGGTGAAGTGTTTGTTACCGATGACGGTACCGAGACGGATCTGGATCTTGGTCATTATGAAAGATTCATCAACGAATCTCTTGACAGGAATTCAAACGTCACGACAGGAAAGATATATCAGACAGTCCTGAACCGGGAACGTCACGGTGATTACGGCGGTGGCACGGTGCAGGTGATACCGCATATAACCAATGAGATCAAGGACAGATTTCATAAGGAAGGAGAATCCGATGATGTTACGATCTCGATAATCGAGATAGGCGGCACCGTCGGAGATATCGAAAGCCAGCCTTTTCTTGAGGCTATCAGGCAATTTCAGGTTGATATCGGAAGAAGTAATTCCGTTATCATACATGTTACTCTTATCCCATATTTGAAGGCTTCGGGCGAGCTCAAGACCAAGCCTACCCAGATGAGCGTAAAAACTTTGCAGAGTATGGGACTGTGGCCGGATATCATCGTGTGCAGGTCGGACTATCCGATCGATGAGCATATGAGGGAGAAGATCGCGCTTTTTTGCAACGTAAAGGCCGGAAACGTTCTTCAGAATCTGGACGCAAGATCACTCTATGAAGTTCCGCTGATGCTTGAAGAAGAGCATTTTGCCCAAAGGGTATGTGAGTGTCTCGGGCTGTCCTGCCCGAAGCCGGATCTTGGCGCATGGAAAAAGCTGACGGAGGATTTTGAAAATCCGAAATACACAGTCACCATTGCCATTGTGGGAAAATATGTTGCACTTCATGATGCATATCTGAGTGTTGTCGAGGCATTAAAGCACGGCGGGATCGCAAATCTTACAGAAGTGGAGATCCTCTGGGTCGATGCAGAGTATGTAACGGCGGAAAATGCATCTCAGGTCCTTTCTGCCGCGGACGGGATCATAGTTCCCGGCGGGTTCGGAGGACGCGGTACCGAAGGAAAGATAGCAGCCGCTCAATATGCCAGGACTAATGGTGTACCGTATCTGGGCATATGTCTCGGTATGCAGCTTGCCATAGTGGAGTTTGCGAGAAACGTATGCGGTCTTGAAATGGCAGCCTCATCAGAACTTGAACCTGAAACACCGGATCCGGTGATCCATATCCTGCCCGAGAAGGAGAACCTTGAAGATATAGGAGGGACTCTCAGACTCGGGTTGTATCCTTGTGTCATTGAAAAAGGTACAAAGGCTTACGAACTGTACGGGACGCAGGAGATCGCTGAAAGACACCGTCACAGGTATGAAGTCAACAATGATTACCGGAATGTCCTTACAGGCGGTGGCATGGTCTTGTCGGGACTATCACCCGACGGGCATATTGTGGAGATGATCGAACTGTCGGATCATCCGTTTTTCGTTGCAACACAGGCACATCCGGAGTTTCGGTCAAGGCCGGATGCGCCGCATCCGCTTTTTTCGGGACTGATAAAGGCGGCGCTGCTGCATAAAGGTCATGAAAATGAAAGGGGTGACATGTGATGAAGTCATTGTATGATCCGCAGTTCGAACATGATAATTGCGGAGTTGGTTCGATAATAAACATAAACGGGAAGGCAAGTCACGAGATAGTAAGTGATGCTCTTTCGATCGTTGAAAACCTTGAACACCGCGCCGGTAAGGACGCTGAAGGCAAGACGGGAGACGGCGTCGGAATACTGACCCAGATCCCGCATAAGTTCATGGTAAAAGCTGCAGCAGATATCGGGATCAGGCTCGGTAAGGCAAGATCGTACGGTGTGGGAATGTTTTTCTTCCCGACCGGAGAACTTGCAAGGATGCAGGCGATGAAGATGTTTGAGATCATAGCCGCCAAGGAGGGAGTGGATTTTCTCGGCTGGAGACAGGTTCCGGTAAACAGGGCTGTCCTCGGCAAGCGTGCACTTGAAGCGTGCCCGGAAATATACCAGTGCTTTGTCAGCAGGCCGAAAGGGATGGATGAAGATCTTGATTTTGACAGAAGACTCTATATCATAAGACGCCTGTTCGAGCATTCTAATGAGGATACCTATATCCTGTCATTTTCATGTCGTACGATAGTATACAAAGGTATGTTCCTGGTAGGACAGCTCCGGACATTCTTTGATGATCTGCGGGATGAAGATTATGAGTCGGCGCTCGCGATCGTTCATTCGCGTTTTTCAACAAATACACAGCCGAGCTGGCGCAGAGCTCATCCCAACAGATTTATCGTTCATAACGGCGAGATCAATACCATACGCGGAAACAGGGATAAGATGACGGCGCGTGAAGAAACCCTGCAAACGGGTTGTTTTACGGATGATGAACTTGCCAAGGTCCTTCCGGTCATATCGGAGGGCGGATCGGATTCGGCAATCCTCGACAATGCTCTTGAGTTTATGATCATGGGCGGCATGGAACCCGCGCTCGCCGCGATGATCCTCGTTCCCGAACCGTGGGAGAATAATGATACGCTCACGGTCGAAGAGAGAGATTTCTATCAGTACTATGCGACAATGATGGAACCGTGGGACGGTCCTGCATCAATAATGCTTTCCGACGGTGACGTGATGGCTGCGATACTTGATCGTAACGGACTTCGTCCGTCGCGCTATTATGTCATGAACGACGGCAGGCTGATACTGTCATCCGAGGTCGGAGTCCTTGCGCTTGACGAATCGAAAATAACCGAAAAGGGATGTCTGTATCCGGGTAAGATACTGCTTGCGGATACGAAGACCCAAAAGATATACACCGATCGCGAGATCAAGGACAGGTATGCAATGCGCCGTCCATACGGGGAGTGGCTTGATTCCAACCTCGTAAGGCTTTCGGAACTTGCGATCCCGAATGTTGCGGTGCCGGCCATAGCCAGAGAGGAACTTGAAAGGCTCCAGAAATCGTTCGGATATACATATGAGGAGTGCCATGAACGTATATATTCAATGGCGCTTAATGCGTCCGAGCAGATCGGATCAATGGGTGTTGATACGCCGCTTGCCGTCCTTTCGAAGCAGTACAGGCCGCTGTTTGACTATTTCAAGCAGATGTTTGCCCAGGTCACCAATCCTCCCATAGATGCACAGCGTGAAAAGATCGTGACAGCGACATGCGTATATGCGGGCAGAAACGGAGATCTGCTCTCGGAGGATCCTGCCAACTGTAATGTACTTCGTATCAATAATCCGATATTGTCGGACCTTGATATCCTCAAGATCGATCACCTGCGCAAACACGGAATAGAGGTTGCCAGGGTATCAATGCTTTACTATAAGGGGACTCCGCTTGACCGGGCACTGTCCAATCTTTTTGTGGAGGTGGACAGGGCATACGGAAAGGGAGCGAGCATACTCATATTGTCAGACAGAGGTGTGGACGAAAACCATGTTGCGATACCGTCGCTGCTGTGCGTATCGGCTGTTCACAACTATCTCGTGACTACAAGGAAATGTATGGCGATGTCGCTTATCCTTGAAACGGGTGAACCGAGGGATGTTCATCATTTTGCAACGCTTCTTGGTTTCGGTGCATGTGCGGTCAATCCGTATGTTGCCCATGCTACTGTCAGGGAACTGATAGACGACGGGATTCTTGACAAGGATTATTATGCGGCTGTTTCGGATTATGACAAAGCTGTACTTGCGGGAATAGTCAAGATAGCATCCAAGATGGGAATATCAACGATACAGTCTTATCAGGGAAGCCGTATATTTGAGGCGGTTGGAATTGACAGGTCGGTTATCGACAGGTATTTTTCCGGGACCGTCTCAAGAATAGGCGGTATAGATATCGATGATATAGCAACTGCAACCGACAGGCAGCATTCAAAGGCTTTCGACCCCCTCGGACTTGATGCCGATCTTAGCATCGATTCCGCAGGCTTTCATAAAATGCGAAGCGGCGGGGAAACTCACAGATACAATCCGCAGACGATCCATATGCTTCAGAGCGCAACCCGTGAAAACGATTATGAGAAGTTCAAAAAATATACCGATATGATAGACGGTGAGGAAAGCGGATATATCAGAAGCCTGTTTGAATTCAATTATGCCGAAAAATCGCTTGATCTGTCCGAGGTGGAAGGAGAAGATGAGATCGTAAAAAGATTCAAGACCGGGGCAATGTCATACGGGTCCATATCTGAGGAGGCACATACGGCTCTTGCGGTTGCGATGAATCATCTGCACGGCAGGTCCAACAGCGGTGAAGGCGGTGAGAGTGATGAGAGGCTTGAGAGCGCAGGGACGGATAATGACCGCAGTTCTGCCATCAAGCAGGTTGCCTCGGGAAGGTTCGGTGTTACCAGCCGTTATCTTATGAGTGCGAAGGAGATACAGATCAAGATGGCGCAGGGTGCAAAGCCCGGTGAAGGAGGACATCTGCCCGGCAGGAAAGTATATCCGTGGATAGCTGCGACAAGACATTCCACCCCGGGAGTCAGTCTTATATCGCCGCCGCCGCATCATGATATCTACTCGATAGAGGATCTGGCGCAGCTCATATACGATCTGAAATGTGCGAACAAAAAGGCCAGGATATCGGTAAAGCTCGTATCCGAGGCGGGAGTAGGAACAATAGCAGCAGGTGTTGCAAAAGCGGGTGCTCAGGTCGTACTGATATCCGGTTATGACGGTGGGACCGGCGCGGCACCGATAAGTTCCATACATAATGCCGGACTTCCATGGGAGCTCGGACTTGCCGAGACCCATCAGACTCTGATCATGAACGGCCTTCGTGACAGCGTTGTCGTTGAAACGGACGGAAAGCTTATGAGCGGAAGGGATGTGGCAGTTGCTGCGATACTCGGGGCAGAGGAGTTCGGATTTGCCACGGCACCGCTTGTTACGCTCGGGTGCGTTATGATGCGTGTATGTAATCTTGATACGTGCCCTATGGGGATCGCAACCCAGAATCCCGAGCTGAGGAAAAACTTTACCGGTAAGAGCGAGTACGTTGAGAATTTCATGATCTTCATAGCAAGACAGCTACGTGAATATATGGCTAAGCTCGGAGTCAGATCCGTTGACGAACTGGTGGGACGTACCGATCTTATCCGGGTAAGGGATGACCTGACGGGACACGCCGCAAAGCTCGATCTTGACTGCCTTATCGGTGAGAGTCTTCCTCTCGGGACAGCATATGATAAAAAGAGATCATATGATTTCGGCCTTGAGAAACGTAAGGATTCAAAGATCCTCTCGGGAAACAAAGGTATCGGAAAACTGATCGAGACAGGAGCCGCGGCAACCGTTTCGTGTGAAGTGGTTAATACCGACAGGGCCTTTGGAACGATGATAGGTTCATATATAACGAAATATCACCATGCGGGACTTCGCGAGGATGCCGTCAAGATAATGTGCAGCGGTGCCGGAGGACAGAGCTTCGGTGCGTTTATGCCTAAGGGTGAGACCGTGATACTGACAGGGGATGCAAACGATTATTTCGGTAAGGGACTGTCAGGAGGGAAACTCGTGGTAAAAGCACCCGATAATGCATCATATGATGCAGAGAACAACATCATAATCGGGAATGTCGCGCTCTACGGTGCAACAAGCGGAGAGGCTTATATCGCGGGAATGGCCGGTGAGAGATTCTGCGTCAGGAATTCGGGCGCGAAAAGTGTTGTTGAAGGAGTCGGGGAACACGGCTGTGAATATATGACAGGCGGTGTTGCGCTTATACTCGGAACAGTCGGCAAGAACTTTGCGGCCGGAATGAGCGGCGGTATCGCCTATGTTCTTGACGAACACAATACACTCTACAGGAATCTCAACAGGGATCTGGTTCTTATGGAAAATATTCTGGAACAGTCGGATACAGATGAAATACACACCCTGCTGGAAAAGCATTTTGATCTTACGGGTTCAAAGAAGGCAGCAGCGATACTTGAGTCTTTCGATGAGTATATTCCGAAATTCAAGAAGATAATACCCGAGGAATACAAGCGGGTTATAAGCAAGGGGGTGTGATCATGGGAAAGGCAACAGGATTTATCGAATACAGCAGATGCGATACAGGTGATATCCCTCCGAAGGAGAGGATCAAAAACTTTGACGAATTCCATATTCCGCTTTCAGAAGAGGCAAGAAGGCAGCAGGCAGCCAGATGTATGGCCTGCGGTGTTCCTTTCTGTCAGGCCGGAGTTATGATCTCGGGTATGGCATCGGGATGTCCGCTTCATAATCTCGTTCCCGAGACCAATGAACTTTTGTACCGTGGTAACTATGAGCAGGCATACAGAAGGCTTGCCAAGACACACAGTTTTCCGGAATTTACCGGAAGAGTATGTCCCGCACTCTGCGAGGCGGCATGTACGTGCGGACATATAAGCGAACCGGTTACGACCAGGGATAATGAAAAGGATATAATCGAGTACGCATTTGAACACGGCCTGGTTGACGAAGGGGAACCTGCGGTGCGGAGCGGGAAAAGTGTTGCGGTAGTAGGGAGCGGTCCTTCGGGACTTGCATGTGCACAGCTTCTGAACAGAAGAGGACATAAGGTAACTGTGTATGAGAGGTTTGACAGGCCCGGCGGGCTCCTCAGATACGGGATACCGAACATGAAACTTGACAAGAGGATCGTAGACAGACGGATCGAAGTCATGAAAAAGAGCGGTATCGAATTCATATGTAATGTCAATGTTGGTGTTGATATACAAGCAGATGAACTGCGCGAAAAGTATGACCGGATCGTACTTTGCTGCGGTGCATCTAAACCGAGGGATATCAGTGCTCCGGGAAGAGATGCGAAAGGGATAATGTTTGCGGTACCGTTCCTTCGTGAAGTATCCAAAAAGATCATGGATAACGAATATGACTATAAAAAGGTTATAAGTGCAAAGGATTACTCTTTCGGCAGCATGAAAGGCAAAAAGGTCGTTGTGATCGGGGGCGGCGACACGGGTAATGACTGTGTCGGAACGAGCATCAGACTTGGAGCATCATCGGTAGTTCAGATCGAGATGATGCCGCCTTCACCTGAAAAAAGAGCCGATTCGAATCCGTGGCCGGAGTGGCCCAAGGTTCTTAAGACCGATTACGGCCAGCAGGAATCAATAAGCTGTTTCGGAAGCGACCCGAGGATATTTTCCACAACGGTAACCGAATTTATAAAAGACGAAAAAGGATGCCTTACGGCTGTGAAAACGGTTGGCTTAAGACGCAGCACGGATGCGGATGGCCGTATGAAATTTGAGCATGTGGAAGGATCCGGGCAGACTCTTCCGGCCGACTTCGTTCTTATAGCGGCAGGCTTTCTCGGAAGTGAAGAATATGTTACGGAAAACTTCAAGGTAAGGGTGAGTGCCAGAGGAAACGTTGAAACGGCGGCCGGAGAGTATGCTGCAAGTGCACCGGATGTATTTACCGCAGGTGATATGCACAGGGGCCAGTCCCTTGTCGTATGGGCGATCGCCGAGGGAAGGGCGGCGGCTGCGGCAGTAGACGAATCGCTGATGGGATATACGAATCTGGTTCGCTGAAAAATGTCAAAATGAAAATTGTCAAAATGTGTTGACAGCATATTTGCCGATATGCTATAAGTTAGTAAAACCGATGAGAAAGAGTAGTAGGTTCTGTCACTTCTTAAAAGAGAGTCGCAGGCGGTGGGATTGCGATAAAGAATACGGTTCCGAATGGACTTTCGAGGGCGAACGGAAAGCCGTAAGGTGAGTATGGGAGACGGAGCAGACCCTCCGTTAACAAAGTCAGCATATGTTGGTATGCGCTAAGTGGATGCATCAGCATCAAGCCGGGTGGCACCGCAGGAGATCATTCATCCTGTCCCAGCACAAAAGTGATATGGGACAGGATTTTTTTATTCACTCGGGAGAATGTCTCATGTGCACGATCAGCGCTTGTATTTTGGAAAGGAGACAAGAAAATGAAAAAGATCATGAAGAAAACAGCAGCTTTATTGATGACGGCGGTACTTGCAACAGGACTTGCCGCATGTGCCACAGCAATGCCGGATAATGCGAAAGTATCCGTTGACGTTGCGGATGCGGCACAGGGTGCGGTACAGACATTCAAGGTAGGCATATGCAATTATGTTGATGATGCATCGTTGAATCAGATCGTGGATAATATCGAATCCCAGCTTGAACAGCTCGGAAAGGAAAATAACGTAAAGTTTGAGATCGAATACGATAACTGTAATGCGGATCCTAACGTACTGAACCAGATCGTGGCAAACTTTATAGCAAATGATGTTGACCTGATGATAGGCGTTGCCACACCTGTTGCCATGACAATGCAGAGTCTTACGGAAGGTAAGAACATCCCCGTTGTTTTTGCAGCCGTTTCCGATCCGGAAGGTGCGGGACTCGTTGATTCAAATGACAAACCCGGCGGAAACATAACGGGAACAAGTGATTACCTTGATACAAATGCGATAATGAACCTGATCTTCGCAAACAATCCCGATGCGAAGAAGATAGGTCTTCTGTATGATATCGGCCAGGATGCGAGCACGGGACCGATCGAGGCCGCAAAAGCATACCTTGATGACAAGGGTATAGAATATGTTGAACACACGGGAACCAATGTTGATGAAGTAGTGCTTGCAGCACAGGCAATGGTAGCTGATGGAGTTGATGCGGTCTTCACACCTACCGACAATACCGTTATGACTGCGGAACTTTCTATATATGAGATACTGGCTAATGCGGGTATCCCTCACTATACGGGAGCAGATTCGTTCGCATTAAACGGGGCATTCCTCGGATACGGTGTTGACTATGCAAATCTCGGTATCGAAACCGCCAATATGGTCAAGGGTATCCTCGTTGACGGAAACGATCCCGCATCGACACCTGTCATGACCTTTGATAACGGAACGGCAACGATCAATACGGATATTGTCAAGACTCTCGGACTTGATTATGACGAGCTTAACAAAGTGTTTGAGCCTTACTGTGTCAGGATCGAGGAGATCAAGACAGCGGAGAGTTTTGAATAATGATACAGTTATTACAGACGGCACTTGAACTCGGTCTTATAAGCTCGCTTACCGTACTGGCTCTGTTTTTGAGCTATTCGATGCTGAATGTGTGCGACCTTTCAACTGACGGGTGTTTTACACTCGGAGCCGCAGTCGGTGCCGTGGTTGCAATATCCGGGCACCCGTATCTGTCAATTATCGCAGCAATGGCCGCCGGAGTTCTGTCGGGTTTTGTAACGGCATTTCTTCAGACCAGGATGGGAATAGACAGTCTGCTTGCCGGGATAATAATGAATACTGCCCTGTATTCGGTAAACATAGGGATAATGGGCGGAAGTTCACTGCT
>JBGUNV010000040.1:0-5722 GCA_045117595.1 Lachnospiraceae bacterium | reverse complement strand
TAAGCGCAATGGACTCATCGATTGCCTGACGAGCCACGTTATATCTTGTCGGCATGCCGGCTTTCTCCATGTTGTAGAGATACTGCCGCACACCTTTGCCTTTAGGCTCCTCCACGATCGACAGTCCATGTTCCCTGCATAGTCTGTCGGATGCTTCGCGCATCAGTCTGTAAGTATCCTTGCAGTCGTGATAGCGCTTGCCATCCTTGAATGAGATCGAATTGATCACGAAATGATTATGCAGATGTTCGCGATCCAGGTGTGTGGCAACGACCACCTGGAAGCGGTCTCCCCATAGTTCTCTTGCAAGCTGCATCCCTATCTCATGTGCTTCTTCCGGAGTTGCCTCTCCCGGAGCAAAGCTTTGGTAGCCATGGAAGGCAACGATGCCGCCTTCTTTATTAAAACGTTTCTTGACTGTAAGGAATTCATCGCGGGCATAACGCTTGTTGCAGTTAAGAGTGCTCACGAAAAACTTCATCTCAGTCTTGTTTTCAGCGGCTGCATACTCTATGACATCCTCAAGCGCCTGTCTGGATTCTTCAGACATTTCCAGAGTGGAATTCACTGTCTCCGGATTGGCCGTCTTCTCACTGTTCTGCACATAATCGATCGGCGCGGCAAAGCTCTTTCGTATTGGCCATATCTTAGTTACCGCCATTACAGTTCCATCCTTTCCGGAGAAAGACAGATCCTTTCGACCGCGCTCTGCAGCATATGCCACTTCTCGGCCTCCGCTTCAAGCAGCCTGATTACGTCAGGATCTCTCACCTTAGTCTCCATGCGCTCAAGCCTGTCTCCCATTTCTCTGATCAGATCCATCGCCTGATAGAATCTGTCATCCGGAGCAGGTCTCGGTGCGTATCCCATGATGAGCATTCGAATGAACTGGTTATGATCCATGCACGCAGCCTGAGCTTTCCGGTGCAGATCCTCTTTCTCATCAAAAGTCAGATACACTGGTACTCTGAATTCTCTTTTTCTCAACGGTATCTCCTCCTTTCCTTCGGTATGCGAGCGCTCATGCGAGTGCTCATATCTCACGGGGTCTCAGGGGTTCACCCCTGCATTCGCCGGTTGGTCGTGAGCGCCAAAAGGCAGTGCTTGCTGTCAAATCGGCAGACGACTCCTATCGTGTCTGCGCGTTCTCCGGTGCCCTCGGCTCCGGCTCATACTTGACTGCTGTTATGCCCTTTTCCGACTTGAAAAACATCTCTGGAAGTTCAAACTTCTTTCGATATTTCTCCTCCAAGTCAGGTGGCAGCGACTCAAAAGTCTCGCTCTCGAGCGGTGCGTAGCAAATAAAAAACGGGCCAACGATTATATCCATAATCTGCCCGTCCTCATCCGCGATTGCCCTATTTGGCGGCATTCGATTCATTTTACCTTCCTCATTGCAGATAATTGCAATGTCATCTTCTCTCGGATCGTCACCGGTAAACGGCATATATTCCTCGATAAAGCCTCCCACAACTTCCTGCATTGACTTCAGATCAGTATCGATTTCTTTCACCTCGGCCAGTTCCCCCGGCCTACAGACGATCACTCTCATCACTCTTTTCTCTTCATTTTCAGCCTGCGTCATACATAAATGTCCTCCTTCTTCGGTTTGTAAGCATATAAAAAAGCGCTGCCGGTATTGGCAACGCCTGCATGTAGTTCTGAAAGTGTAAGGACAGATTTCTCTGTCAGTTTGTGATGTCCAGTTCCTTCACTACTTTTCCTTTTGTTGTGACGATCTGTATCTTCTCGAGCTTTATCATACGCTCTTTTGACAGCGGATCCGAATAATCATCGGTGTACACCGGAGTCCTCATGATGTTGTTATCCTTATGTGCTTTTCCGAAGCCATAGCAGATCGTGACCTTTGCAATGGTACCTGTATCATCAATATCGATCCACCAGTCACGCTGTCCGTAGTAATTCGGGATATCTACCTCGATCACAAGCTGATCGTTCTCGATCTTCATCTCCTTTACCTGTTCAGGTTTGCTGATCTCTGCTGACCAGCCAAAAAAGAGATAAATAACACCAATCAGCAATACTGCCAGTACCGCGATCACTCCCTTCAGCTGCTTTGCTTTTTCTCTGAGCTTTTTGCTTTCATTCGTATCATTTGCAATCTTCTCTACCACGTCCGTATCTCCTTTCAATAGTGTATCCAAAGAAATATTCAACTCTTCGGAGATCTGAACGATGATCTGGAGATCCGGATAGTTCTTGCCGGTTTCCCAATTGGACACGGCAGATCTGGATACAGCCAGTCTGTCGGCCATATCCTGCTGGGTCATCCCGATCTCTATCCTGCGCGCCTTGATTTGTTCTCCAATATTCATTGTTCCCGCCTCCTTGGCCACACTATAACGAACGTTGAAATCATTATAAAGCGAGGCGCGCTTACACTCAAGGAATCGCAATGTCAGCATCTCTGACATCCTGCTTTTCGCTGCAAATATAAAAAAATTATGAAATCAGCGGAGCCGTTTTAAGTTCATTTAAGGGATATGTTCTATCCTATTATTGTCAACAGAGACAAATAATCTTCTTCATAAACCTTCTTACAAACAATGACATGTGCAACCCTACAGAGCAACAAGGATGCTCCGCAGGGCTGTTGTCATTTTATGGCTATTTTTCATCTGGGACAATCATATCTGGCTGCACCCATCTTCCTTGACCTGCCTTGCTGACATAAAGCCATAAGATAATCATTGTAATCTTTTCCAACCGGAGGCGGTTCGTCTATCGTTTTATAGTTGCAACGCAATTGCAACGATATATTTTCCGTTGCACTCCTGCCGGCAAAATCATTATCAAGATGCAGTGATATCGTTTCCACTTCCGGATGATTCTGCAGCATGTTTTCCAAAGCTACGGGGAGCTTGCATATGGTTTTGTCTGATCCCGGTGCATACACACCGCCAAGAGATATCATTGGATCTGCGATCCATCTTCCTGTCTGTTCGTGTATCACAGTCATATACGACAGAAGATCTATCGCACTTTCAAAGACATGCAGGTTCCTGCCATCGGCATTTGTTCTAAAGGAATATCTCTTATCCGAGCCGGCAGCTTCACCCATAAGTCGAAGCTCATTCGTGGATCTGTAGCTCGCATATTTGGCGATACCATGTTCATCAAACCCTACGAACACGCAGTTATGATATGGCAGAGACTCGAACAGAACGCCTCTGTGTATGCATGCATCTATGAGATCCCTGTCTATTCCCCGGCCTGTAAGATACTTTATGACCTCCCGGTTCGTTTCAGATTTCTCCGGCAGAAGCAACTTTCTTTCTGCATTACGATTATCTTTACTGCAAATCTTGGGAGTTACGTTCTGAAAATCTTCGGAATTATCAATCAGTATTTTCATCGCATCCGTGAACTGCATGCCTTTAACTTTTACCAAATAGTCTAGGGCTGAAGTGCCCCCGAAGCCTCTGCTCCACCACATCCATTTGCCATTGGATATCTTTAGACTGTCGTGTTCCCGGGTGCAGTAGGTATCGCCCCTGACATGAATCAGCTCGGTTGGTTCGTATGTCTGCAGATATGTCAACAGATCTATCGACCGTGCGGCCTTTATCTGTTCTTCTGTGTAAAAAGCCATGAGAGTCACCTCGCTTCCTCTCGATGTCCGTGGTTCTGCTCACGCTTTACCTGCTTCTCCAGTGACTTATCTATGTCTGTTATCATCTCATCGGCAGCGGATCTGATCCGTTCAAGTGATGCCTTGAGTTCCTTCGTCTCCTTGCCTGAGCTCCATCCCGCTACGTAACTGAAGGAATAATCCGAGGAGTCCAGTCCATAGTGCTGGCATATCGTGTATGCAATACTTTCTGCTTCGACCTCCTTAGTTCGCCTGTCTGAAGAGTAGTCTTTATCAAGATGCTCCTTTGCGTGAAGCTTCTCATGCGCCATTTCGTGGATCATCGTCTTGATTGTCTGAAGTTGGCTCATGTCTTCCTTGATAACGATCTTTCTCTCGGCATCGCTGTAATAGCCCTTTGCACCGCCATGGATATCCTCTACATAAATCGGGACAGGGCAGATCTCAGTAAGCGCATTGAACAGTTTCCTGTAACCATTCACATCTCCGGTAAGCTCATCCACCCCTATCGACGGTAGATCCGGACCATCAGTCTGGCTGATATCAAAGGTTGTGACTACCTTGAATCCCGTCTTCTCTTCTGTCTTCGGATTGCCATGTTCATCCTTCTCATCAAGCTCGATCTTATACTTGCACGGAGCTATGATCTTGATCCCCTTCTCACCTTTACGCACCTGCCTGCCATGGTCGCGCTGCCAGCTGGTGTAGCTCGCACATAGGCTCGCATCAGGCCGCTGCAAGGCAATAAGAAGCGTGTTGTTCAGGCTGTAGTTATGGAATTTGCTCATGCAGTTCAGATACGCCTTATAGGCATCGCTCTCGAAAACCGCCTTGACTCCTGCTTCCAGCTGCTCCGTGATTTCCTTTATTCTTTCCTTACGTGATTTATCCGGGCTTCTGTTTTTATAGTTCTTTTTCATATAGTGACCTCCGATCCTGACAAAATAAAAAACCGCTGGCATCATTGCCAACGGCGATGTAGTCATGATTCCCAATTTTATTTAGTCGTAAATCGTATAGTCGCGTTCAAATAACTCTTCGCTGATTTGATCATGCAGGACTTCTTCAGGCACCTTATCGAGCAGCTTCTCTGTAATGAACTTCTTGCTCTTCTGCGCATATTTCGGCATTTTGTTTTTTGCCAGTATATGCGAGAATTCAGATTTCCAGAGCAGACTCATCTTGTTCTTGATCTTGGCCTTTGGATTAGACCTTGCCTCCCTCACCCGATAGAAGTCAACCTCGCCTTTGATCAGCTCCACAGATATGATCCCCCAGTATGCAGGGACATGTTCCGCGGCATGCAGTGCGTGAGTCGATCCAACTACTAGATAGTTCTCATCATAGTATTTATCATAGTTTTTGACCTGAGCCGAAAGCCTGGTGTAACTGTCAGCATCGCTTTTGATCTCAATTCCGCAGATCTTATTCGGAAGCACCATGACTACATCAGCCCTTGCTTTGCCGGTGACTTTCTCCTCAAGGAATCTCACCTTGCCGTAATACTGTTCAAGATAGTCAAATAGTGGCTCGCGTATATCTGCATCAAGAAGAACTCTTTCCTTCATTCTAAATATCCTGTCACCTACAACTGCCGATTTGTTTGATTCTTTTTATGCCTTATTGTTTCCCAGGCTTCATCTTTTTAGCATCCGGATATTCTTCAACAACCATCATATAGAGGATTTCCAGATCATCGCTGTGGTCCTCTTCACGATCCTTGTAATCCAGCTTTTTCAGTAATATCCATTCAAAAGAGTCGGGATCTGCATTATATGACCTTTGCATTTCCCTGTTCGGCCATGATCCGAGTTTTAGCTGGAACGATGTGCTGTTATAATCCGCTTTTACATCCTTCGACTTAGCGATCCACATCTTGTCGCCGCTCTTCCAGCACACGATTCCCATATCAGGATGCCGGTTTTCGTACTGTTCCCTTAATTCTTTTCTTTTGCTTTTATCCATTTCGTCCCCATGTTTTCTGCAATTCATCACACCTCTACAAACGAGAATTTGTTCATTTAACTTCCGATTTACTCTTCCTCAGGATATTTCAATCCCCATTCATTTCTAAGCCTTGTCATAATATCCATTACATCAATCGAATAC
>JBGUNV010000039.1:0-14564 GCA_045117595.1 Lachnospiraceae bacterium | reverse complement strand
CACCAAGCCTGTAGCCGGTCAGGAAGATACCGTAAAGAGCGAAGAAGTAAAGGATCAGGCGAAGGATGAACTCGATGAGGAGTCGGCATGGGAGGATACAAATGATTACGGGACGACCATTGTTGCCGGTTCGGATTCGGGCGAATCGCTTTATAAAGCAGGAAGCAATGATGAGATTGAGATCCCCGAGGAGGAGGAAAGCTCAGAACCTGCGGATCCTACCAGGGATTACCCGCTTCCGTTTACAACGGTAGACGAGAGTTATTTTACGGATGCGCTTTTCATCGGCGATTCAAGACTGCAGGGATTCGGATTCTGGTCCGGATTGCCTGCAACGTACTATTGCGCGACCGGTTTTCAGCTGTATAAATATGATACTGCGAAGGTTGTTCAGACCGAGAACGGCAAGGTACCGATATTTGAAGCATTGCCATATGATGCGTTCACCAAGATCTATATCAAGGTGGGGCTTAACGAACTCGGCTTCGGTACGGAAGAGAATTTTGAAAAATACTATGCACAGCTTATCGCACAGCTTCGCGAATACGAGCCGCGCGCTGTAATATATGTACATGCCATTTTGCCCGTTACGGCAGAAAAATCCGCAAGCGACAAGGCCCACAACAATCCGAACATAGAAGAGAGAAATGAATCACTGAAGAAATTTGCCGAAGAACAGAAAGCGTATTTCCTCGATGCGGGCCCCGTTCTTTCCACAGAGGACGGAAGCCTTCGTCCGGAAATGACTACCGACGGGATACATTTGTCCGCACAGTACATGAAGATCTGGAGAGATTATCTGTGCGAGCACGCTGTAAATGTCACGAATCCGGTCGAGAATCCGGCGGATAAACCGACCGAAGAACCGGCCCAAGAATCGTCCGAAGAACCGGCCAAAGAATCGGCCGAAGATACGACCGAAGAACCGGTCAATGATCCGGAGTGATAAATATAACAGTATTTGAGAGGAGAGATTAAGATGAGAAAAATGAGAAGTATGGCAGCAATTATTGCGATTGTAACGGCGTGTGTCCTTGCGGCATGCTCCGGCAAGAAGGCGGATTTTGACGTGGATGCTCTTGCGGGGGATCTTAACACGAAGATAACCTATCAGGACACCCTGTCGTCGATGGATATCGATATGGCGGGAATGTTCCTTAACCTGTCGGATGTTAACGTGGTCAAGGCTGCCGTTTATGAAGGATCGGGCGGAACAGCCGAAGAGATCGTTGTTTTGGAGTGCGCAACGGCCGATGATGCCAAAAAGGCGGAAGAGGTGCTAAAGACGCGGGTTTCGGAGCAGATCGAAAGCTTTACCGATTATGTTCCCGAAGAACTTACAAAGCTTAATGCGGCAGTGATAAAGGTAAACGGAAAATATGCCGCCCTGTCGGTATCCGACACCCCTGACGAAGCAAAGAAGATAATCGATCAGTATATGTAAACAAACCATGAGCCGGTAAAAGGAGGTCATTAAGAATGAGCAGAATAAGCGGTATTATGCTAAAGGGTTTTTCTCTTGCAGTTTCGGCGGCGATGATCGCATCCGTCATGCAGCTCCCGGTATATGCGGATGAGCTTCCCAACGGTCGCATTGTTATCGAGGCAGGAGGAGGACAGACGATCACGGAGAATTGGGGAAATGTCCGTTATTCGGGGCAAGATGGTAGTGGCGTGGATGTAAGGGCATATGAGGGCTCATATGCTGTTGTCACTACGGGAAAAGTCCAGGCGGATGGAATAACGGAAGATCCCACGCATTCGGGAGTGTATGCATATAGTAGGTATGCCGGTGTGAGTACGGCAGAAGTCGAAGGGGTCTGGTCAAGCGCCTGCGGAATAAAAGCGGAAAGTGAAGGTGTGGCGTCGCGTTCCAGTATTAAGGTGGAAGGAGATATCGATGCAAAAGGGAACGGTATCGAGACCAATGCAGGGTCTGGAGCAGAGGCCGATGCTACCGTGGAAGGGGATGTCTCCGGAGGAAAAGCGGGACTGGAGATCTTTAACAATAACGGTATAACCAAGGCAGACATAGACGGTGATCTGACAGGCGGTACGAACGGTATAGATGCCGAAGTCATAAACGGAGGAAAAACAACTGTTTCAGTAGACGGAAGCATATCCGGAAAGAGCGCCGGAATAAATGTTGAGAACGGACACTATGCGGTGGAAGATGTTCCGGAAATAAAGGGCGGAACGGTGGATATCCGGTCGAATGATGTAAGCGGAGAGAACTGTGGTATATATGTCGGAAGCTATGCCGGCGCCGAGACGGACATAACAGTTAACGGTAACGTCACCGGCGGTACGGAAAGCGCCATTTGTGCCAACAACGAGAAGTCCGATACCGACATAACCGTGAAAGGAGATGTCACATCAAAAGAAGGCTTCGGGATAACGGGAACGACTATTGATGGCGAACTTAACATAACGGTTGACGGGACCGTTTCAGGAGGTAAAGGCGGTGTATATACAGCAGACGACGGAAGCGGCTTTACCCTTACGGTCTGGAAGATCGAGCCGGATGAACAGGGAGCACTGGCATTTAGCATGAATGATGATGAAGCCTATGTCGAGAACAAGGCTTTCGAACAGACTATACAATACATAATCAGACTGGATCAGCCCACGGCGGGAGCCACATTATCTGTTAAGGATAAAAACGGGAACGCTCTTTCAAAGATCGTCAGTTCCGAAAACACATATGAGTATGCATACGAGGGAGATACGGTCCTTTTGAAAGTCGATCTTGCCGAAGGCTACGATCTTCTCGGCGCTTATAACAACGACGGAAAAGCAACGGAACTGTTAAAAGACGCTGACGGCAACTATTACATAGTAGTTCCCAAAGGAGGCGGCGTATCCCTTTCCGTGGAAGTGAAAAAAGCTGAGCCGAAAAAGCCGGATATTGCAGCCCTTATCGACCGCTCCAATTCCGATTCAAGCTCGACGGAAGCTGCGGCCATGCAGGGAACAGCAGCAACAATTGAAGCGGCTCCTGTGAACGTGAGAAACCTGCTTTTAAATAAGATAGTGAATGCATCGACCCGTGAGCATATCGTGTTTCTGATAAATGAATCGCCGATTCTTGATAAGGAGATCATGGATATGTTGGAGATGAGAAGCGATATATCGCTGACCATAAGTTATGTGCTCCAAGGGAAAAGATATATTGTGGACATACCTGAGGGATATCCCATATCTTCACTCAGGATCACGACCGGCATATATGCGGGCCAAGGTAATCTTACACTCAAGGCTTATTCCAGTGTCGAACCGGTCAGCACTGGGGCTCTTCCGAGCCGTAGGACTTACCGTGGTGCGCAAAAACGGCGCACCACGATTATATGTCAGAATATTCATAACATTTAGTAAAAATAATTAAAAAAATATTAATATTTTCAAAAATTGTGTTGACAATTAATAAAAACGAGGATATAATACAGACATAACAAAGGAAACGAGTTATGAAACGAAAGGATCCGCAGACATGGATCCGAAACAGAGAAAAGGAGGTATGGACCACCTAAATACTAAATCTACAAATTCAAATGAAACGCATATAGCGTAGAAAATTTGAATTCCCGGTTCTTTAACACGATACGAATTGATATAGAGAATCTATCTACGACAAGGAAAACGCGATGTGAAGCGATGATGCCAGGCGATATGCAAAAATGGAGCATCAGTGAGAATGCAGTTCCGGTAGAGTACAACTGAATAGGGAATAAGAGTATAAAGCAGAAATCCTGATAAAGGGTCAGGTAAATGATTGAAAAGGTATCGTGAATATAACATAGGACTAGGGAAGATGATCGGAGGTACAGTCCATTGGATACAGTCTCAGTATAGAGGCGGATGCAGATCAGAGATCGGCATCCGCTTCTATCATTTTGTATAAAAGGGTCTTTGCCCTATCTGCATTACCCTATCTGCATTATCAGTTGTAGTCACGTCTGATTTTTGGTATACTATATCTTGTATGTTTATACATTCGGATAAACAAAATATCATTTCACGTATCAGTGTTTTTGTGTGCGGTGTGGTCTGTATGACCATACTGTTTATTACGGGTGTGCCAATGAACGTTCATGCTTCTCCTTCAGTGACTGTTGTTATCGATCCCGGACACGGCGGGCTATCCAGGGAAGGTGACGAGACCAATTCCGGAGCCACATATCATGATCTGGAAGAAAAGAACGTCAATCTCACCACGGCTCTCGCGATGTATGACGAGCTGAGTCAGTACGGTAATGTAAATGTGTATATAACCAGAGATGACGATTCGGAGGTATCCCTTTCGCGTCGCGTCGAATTTGCAGAAGAAGTCGGAGCGGATGTGATCATATCGATACATTACAATGCTTCGGCCGATCATAACTTCTTCGGTTCGGAAATATTCACCTCGGCATACGGTAACTGTTACGGGGTCGGTCATGCCCTTGCCGAATATATCATGGATGAGTGGATAGCCGAGGGTAATATCCGCAAGGATATCAAGACCAGGATGGGGAAAAAAGGCGATTATTACGGCCTTATAAGAAATGGGACCAATGCGGATATCCCGACCATAATCCTCGAACACGGTTATCTGGACAATGACAGGGATTACCAGCGGATCAAGAACAAAGAGGCATGGGTAAGGTTCGGCATAATGGATGCTACTGCGGTCGCAAAGTTCTACGGTCTTGAGAAGGATGTCGTCAAGGAAGAGATAGGTCCCTACGTGGAGATCGAAAATCCCGAGGAACCGGTCTGGCCGGATGAAACGGAACCCGAGGGTGTTAAGCTTGAAATAAACGATTATAACAGCAATAAGGGTGATGTGAGCTTCACACTCTATGCATATGATGATGAGAGCAAGCTGATGTATTACGGCTTTGAGCTCGGAGATGTGGATAAGGACACGGTTTTTCCCGAACTGGAGCTTTGGGACGGAAATAACGGAAGACTGCAGGGAACTTATCATCTGCAGCCCGGATATAAAGGAAAGATAACGGCAAAGGTTTTTAATGTGTATCAACTGGATGCGATCAGCAACACAGTGGAACTTATTCCTGATGAAGAGGAGCCGGATGATGAGGAAGATGATGCCGTTATCCATGAAGACGATGACACTGAAGCTGATGTAGAAGAGACAGAGGTGGAGGCAGAAGCCGAGGAGGCCGGTGAAGACCTTGTTCTGGGCGGGCAGCTACCGAGTGTGGATAAATCCGCGGTTGCGAATGCTATAGACAAGAACACGAAATCAACGGTTAAGGATTCGTATAACGGATTATTGCTGGTAGCGCTTATTGCCATGATCGTTGTAGCGGTATCGGTTGTGATCGGTACGTCCGTTGCGGCTGAAAACAAAAGGCGAAGGAAACATCACCGGGATAGCCACAGAAGAACCTCACATGACTGGATGGATGAAGATGATGGAGACTGACGGGATAATATTTGACGTAGACGGGACCTTATGGGATTCGACCGAAGTGGTCAAGGATGCGTGGAACCGGGCTTTTATCGACAGCGGATATGATGATCCGCAGATAACGGCTGACAGGCTCAAGGGACTCTTCGGACTTCCGATGGCAGATATCATCAAGGATATTTTTCCGGAAGGGTCTGATGAGGAGATTGAGACTCTGACGCCGGTAATATATAAAAATGAGGACGATTATCTGAGAGAAAGCGGAGGAAAGCTCTATCCGCAGATAATAGAGACGATCGCTGCATTATCGGAAAAGATCCCGGTATTCATTGTCAGCAACTGTCAGCAGGGGTATATAGAACTGTTCATGGACAAGACCGGTTGCGGTAAATATATTACCGATCATCTGTGCCCCGGTGATACCGGAATGCTCAAGGCCGGTAATATAAGTAAGATAGTAGAGGATCATAAACTGGCCCGTCCCGTTTATGTCGGGGATACGATAATGGACAAGGAGGCATGTGACGGTGCAAAATGTCCGTTTATTTATGCACGGTACGGATTCGGTCATGTAGAGGAATATGATCATGTTATCGACAGTCCTGCGGAACTTATGGGACTTGTATTCGGATAGATTTATGGAACATGAGGGTTGTACAGGAAAGGTGGGAAGATCATGAAGATCACATTTGTCGGAGCGGCACATGAAGTCACGGGTAGTTGTCATTACCTTCAGGTAGGAGACAAGCATATCCTGGTCGATTACGGTATGGAACAGGGGATAAATATTTATGAGAATGTTCCACTGCCGGTTGAAGAGTCCATGATAGACTGCGTTCTGCTGACCCATGCGCATATTGACCATTCCGGTCTGCTGCCGCTTCTGTGTGCAAAGGGATTCCGTGGAAGTATATATGCAACTGATGCCACGGTGGATCTGTGTTCGATAATGCTGCGTGACAGTGCGCACATACAGATGGCCGAGGCGGAATGGCGGAACAGAAAGGCCAAGAGGTCATCGGATGTTGACGAATATGTACCCCTTTACAATATGGCTGATGCGGATGCGGCTATTAAGTGCCTTGTTCCGGTCAGGTATGGCAAGAAGATAAAGATAAGCGAGGAACTGTCCGTCAGGTTCACCGATGTCGGGCATCTTCTCGGATCGGCGGCTATAGAAGCCTGGCTTACGGAAGATGGGGTGACGAAAAAGGTAGTATTCTCCGGTGACGTAGGCAACGATAATCTCCCGCTCATACGAAATTTCTCCACAATAGACGAAGCGGACTATGTTCTGTGTGAATCAACATACGGAGACAGACTCCATTCGGGCACAAAGGTTGACTATGCGTCAGAACTTGCCGCGGTCATCCGCGATACCTTTGCAAGAGGCGGAAACGTGGTGATCCCGTCATTTGCTGTCGGACGTACGCAGGAAATGCTGTATTTTATCAGGCAGATAAAGGAGAGGCATCTGCTTGATGATCTCGGTGATTTTCCGGTATGGGTGGACTCACCGCTTGCCGTAGAGGCGACGGGAGTGTTTAACAAGAATGTATATGACTGTTTTGCGGATGATGCGCTCGAACTTGTGAAGAAGGGGATCAATCCGCTCGTGTTCACAGGACTTAACCTTTCGATCACGAGCGATGAATCAAAGCTCATCAACTTCGATAACGAACCGAAGGTCATCATCTCCGCATCGGGAATGTGCGAAGCGGGACGTATCAGACACCATCTGAAGCATAATCTGTGGCGTGAGGAGTGTACGATACTGTTTGTCGGATATCAGGCTGTTGGAACACTTGGTCGGTCTATCGTTGAGGGAGCCAAGGAGGTTAAGCTCTTTGGTGAGCCGATCGAAGTGCGTGCGAAGATAATGAAGCTTGAGGGCGTCAGCGGACATGCGGACAAGGCAGGGCTTACAAAGTGGATGCGCGGCTTTAAGAATGATCCTCAGATGGTGTTCATCGTTCACGGCGATGATGATGTTACCGACAAGTTTGCGGAATATCTACATGACGAGCACGGATTCAATACATATGCTCCGTTCTCGGGAACATGTTATGATCTTCTGGCCGATGAATTTGTTGAGGAGACTGCCGGTGTCAGGATCGAGGGCGCCAGGAAGAAATCAAGGGCAACTTCTACCGTATTCGAAAGACTCCTTGCAGCGGGACAGAGGCTTCTTGCCGTTATATCGCATAATGAAGGCGGCGCGAACAAGGATCTGGCGAAGTTCGCGGACCAGATCAATTCGCTGTGTGATAAATGGGACCGGTAAAGGAAAAGACTGCTATGACCAAAGGTGATATATATTTCAGGGAAATAGTTGAAAGGATATTGCAGGAAGGTTCGCTTGATGTAAATCCGCGTCCGCATTATGCGGACGGAACTCCGGCACATACGCTGTCCATTGATCATGTGACGTGCACATATGATCTTGCAGCGGGCGAGTCGCCTTTCATAACACTGCGTCCGATAGCGATAAGATCGGCAATAGGAGAATTGCTGTGGATATACCGCGATATGTCCAATGACCTTGATCTGCTGCGCGACAAATACAACATCACCTGGTGGGATGAATGGGATATCGGAGATAGAACCATCGGTCAGTGTTACGGCGCTACGGTAAAGAAATGGAACCTTACCGAAAACCTTATAAATGACATCAGAAACGATCCGGACGGAAGGCGCCATATAATCAATATGTGGCAGGAGGATGACTTCAAACAGAAGCACGGACTCAAACCCTGTGCATACCAGACAACCTGGAACGTCAGGCACGGGCGCGACAAGGTTGATTATCTTGATATGTGCCTGTTCCAGAGAAGTTCTGATTACCTGACGGCGGGATGTATCAATCAGCTGCAGTATACGGCGTTTCTCATAGCTATAGCGAACCATTTGGGGTATGTCCCGGGAAGATTCACATGGTTTGTGGCAAATGTCCAGGTGTATGATCGCCATATGGAGCAGGCAAATGAGATGCTCTCGCGCGAGAGTATCGAATGCTGCCCGAAGATAACGGTTCCTTCAGGGAAATCGTTCTGGGATCTGGAGGTTGATGATTTTGCGGTGGAGGGGTATCCGCGAGATATCATCAGGGAGAAAAACCCGCAGCTTAAATTCGATCTGGGAATATAATGTGGTACGAAAATGTGTGCGGGTCCTGTCCGACAGGGCGCCAGTCGCTCAAACAGTCCTCGCCGCTTCGCGTCTGCGGAACTCGCTTGGTGGCATCCCTGCGGACACCCGCACATATCTGTATCAGAACGCATGGGCAAAGTGTTTCCGAGAAAACCGTGTGAAGGGGCCGGTACTTAGTCGGTGTTTTTTACCGACTTATGTACCGCTGCGCCTGAACATAGAGCGCGAGCGTGTTTGCGAGGAAATATCTTTGACCAGGCGTTCTTGCTACAGAACGAAAGGAAACAGGTATGAAATGTATTGCAGCTGTAGATAGCAACTGGGCGATCGGCAACAAAGGAAAGCTTCTTGTTTCGATCCCGAATGATATGAAGATGTTCAGAAACGAGACCAGAGGCAAGGTGGTCGTTCTCGGACGTAAGACTCTCGAGACATTTCCGAACGGTCTTCCTCTAAAGGAGAGGACCAATATCATACTGTCACGGGATGAGAACTATACGGTTGACGGAGCCGTTGTAGTACATAACGATGAGGAACTGTTTGGCAGGCTCAGGGAGTTTGATCCCGATGATATCTACATCATCGGCGGTGAGAGCGTGTATAAGAGATATGTACCGTACTGTGATACCGCTATCATAACCAAGATAGATCAGGCATATGAAAGCGATGCATATTTTCCGAACCTTGATAACGACGATAACTGGAAAATGGTCGCCGAGTCAGAGGAGTTCACATACTTCAGTGTTGAATACACATTCAGGGAATACCGCAATTCCAACGTAAGATCCATGTAAAAAAGATGTACACGCCTTAGGGCGTGTACACCTCGTATGCATAAACCACTTCATCATCCTCATTCAGATACAGTTTCATGAGTCTGGTGTTTTCGTTTGATGTTTCTCCCATATAATCTTCAAGATCATAAGCAGGATACAGACGGTGGAATTTGTCCTCGGGATACTGGACGTAGAACGGTGTCTCGCCGCCGTAAGCCAGTCCGTATTGATGAAGTCTGTTATCGGGATAAACCATTTCATAATCATCATCAAAATCGGCATCTTCAAGATGATATTTTTTGACCAGTTCCGTGTCTGATTCCGAGACCATCAGGACCTCGGTGGCCAGTACTTCGTTCCCTTCCGGAGTCATCATTTCGGTAAGGATCGATCTTACGGCGCCTTTTCCTTCGCTGTCTGCGGATGAAATGTTATCCTTTTTGCCTGTAAGAGTCAGCGAAGTTATATAGAAATTCGCAAACCCGCTGTCCGGGTAACTGTCTGAACTTTGGCCGGTTTCGATTATATATGCGTAAACATATGAGTTATCGGAGTCAAAATCTGACATTTCGACAAAACGTCCTTCACAGATCCTGCTCCTGTCACCGTTCGGATACCAGAAAGCATAGTCGGAGTGCTCACCGTTTACGACCATACGCGGGTAGTCCATTTCATAAGCATCCTTGGGAGCTGTAATATAGATGTCATTGTAGGAAGGTGCACTCCGACCATACAGCTCCTTTAAGGAGTCATTAACAAGTTCGGGCGCATTGTTATATGAATCATATGTTTTGGTGACCTTAAAACATGTATTGATGACACGGAACGACTTGTCATCGTTTTCATCGACACAGTAATATGTTCCGTCATCATTTACGGTCAGATCGATGTTCGTAAGTCCGGGAATTCTGACTTTGTTCACCAGAAACGTCTTGTTCTTTGCCGAGATATTCTCGGAGTAGAAAGCATAATCTTCCGTGGTGTTGATCAGTACGGCATACGGGAGTTCATCGGGAACATCCTGGAAGTATTCCCAGTCTGCTCCTATATAGTTTCCAAAATGCATGGGTGAAATCCAGTCCATTTCTTCGCTGTTGATAGCTGAAGTCACCGCACCTGCTTCCATGAAGACAAGCGGGGCATCAGAGTCGCCCTGCTTCTCGAGCCCTTCAAGACCATAAGGGGTTGAGTATTTGTACAGAATATTGTCGATGATCTCCTCGGTATCGGGCTCATCTTTATACTCGATCGACTCGATAAAAAGGGAGTGCATAAGAGGCCCTGCCGACCTGACATTGTCCGAGAATTTTCCTGTGAAACTGCATTCGTAAATTGTGCCGTTTTCATATCCGGGACCGGTTGCCCCCATTTCGCTGTCATGATAATTACCCGAGAATGTTCCATCGGGGTTCACGTATAATTCTGTGGCCCATCCGCCGGCTCCGCTTGAAAACTCGAAGACCCAGTCGGACATTTCGGCAAATACCCGGGCAGCGTCATTGTCGTCATTCTTTTTGTTTTTGAGTTTCTTTTTCTTAACGGAATCCTTTTTTGCGGATGTTTCTTCTTCCGGGATATCTTCCGTACGTTCTTTGGTGGTATTCTCCGCAGTTTCCTGTTCGGCCTTTGCAACCGTATTTTCCGCAGCGGTATTTACAGTCGCTTTGCACCCGGAAAGAGAGGATGCAAGGCAAATGGCAGCCAGTATCGCGGGAAAAGGTTTGATGTATTTTCTTCTCATAAGCATGACCTCCGGATCATGATATTTACTGTAAAGGATCGATCACATCAGTCAGCCGGTCTATGATCCTGCTGCCTGAAGGAGCTGCATCCATTATTGCTTCCTTGTCCATCTGCGACCATTTTACAAGGGCAAAATCCGCCCCGGCATTTTTGGCACACAATGCATCCGCAAGGGCGTCGCCTATATAGATAACGCGGCTCATATCCGTTATCCCGAATTTTGAAGCCGCGAGAAACAAAGGTTCAGGATCGGGTTTGTGTTTATCGGTATCTTCCTTGCAGATACATACATCAAAGAATGTATCCAGACCTTTCAGTTTCAATGTTACCTGTGATGATACGATGCGCTTGCTCGTGACATATCCCTGCGGGATCCCGAGTTCTTTTATCCTGTTAAGATCATCCATCACGCCGTCAAACAGATCTATCTCGTCTTTGTTAAGAAGGACTTCATTAATGGCCAGATAGGACTTAAGAAGAGCATCTGCCGTGACCTTGTCATGCTTCTCGAAAGTTTGTCCCAGCGGTCTTCCGATATAGCTTTTCAGATCATCATCGGACCGGTCACATGAACCGAGAACCTCAATATAAGCCTGTTTGAAGCACTTCATTATGAGCGGGATCGAGTCCCAGATCGTTCCGTCAAGGTCATAAAGTATCAGATCATATTTTTTCATGAACAGTATTATAACAGATGAATCTATCTTTTGGTTGCCTAAAATGCATGATGTGGTATGATAAATATCGGAAATATGTAACGAAAACAGGCTTTTTGAAGGGACTTTTGTTCAGGGGGGACGATGAGTAGATTTTCGATAAGAAGAATAATGACGGCTGCAGTGGCGGCTCTTATGATGATCGCGGCATTTCCGCAGGATGTGAATGCTGAGATATTCTATCTTCAGGGCGGGAGGAGATTTGATTCCGATTTTTATGCGAACTATTATCCCGATCTGAAGGCCAAATACGGATACAATGCGCATAAACTGCTCGATCATTATCTCAATTACGGGATATTTGAGCGCCGTATACCTTCCATGTATTATATTTATAATATGGATGCACTCGGGGTCGGGGATATCACACCCAAGGAGCTTTTGTATCAGAGAAAAAGCCTTCGGAAGGGCTGTTCTCAGGCCGAGTTTTACAATGCATATGATGAAGCATATCCGATAGTGCTCGCTGCGCGCGCTTCGGCACCGAATAATATGTACGGACAGATGGCCTATATAGCAAATGTTCTGTATAACAGGATCAACTACAATCCGGGCGTAAGATACAAGACAAGTGGCGCTCATTACAATGATCCGTGCGGAGTGTTCGGAAACGTTGACAAATACCCGAATGGGACGAGGATACCTTATGGTGCGGACTGTGCGGGAACGACGCGGGCTATGGGATTGTGCCTTAACATGCTCCAGATACCGTATCAGCATGTCAATGAGAATCAGTGGAAACAGCAGTGGTGCCGTGTTGTCATTAACGGAAAAGCATATGCTCTCGATCCGTATCTGACTCCTTATGTAATGGAGGAGACAACATATGTACGGCTGTATCCGCCGTTTATGCCATAGGCGCATATCTTGACAATTGCGGTTTGTAAGTAGATAATTATTGATATTATTTTACAGAAAGAAAGAAGGGATGGCAGATGGAAAAGAAAAATATCGACTGGGGTAATCTCGGATTTGGCTACGTCCAGACAGATTACCGTTTCGTATCCAATTTCAAGGACGGAAAGTGGGATGACGGAGAGCTGACTGAAGATGCAAATATCACGATCAATGAGTGCTCATGCGTACTTCAGTATGCCCAGACGGTTTTCGAAGGATTAAAGGCCTATACGACGGAGGATGGCAGAACGGTTGTGTTCCGCCCCGACCTTAACGGCGAGAGGCTCGAGCATTCAGCTGCAAGACTGAAGATGCCCGTATATCCCAAGGAGAAATTTGTTGAGGCGGTAAAGAAGGTCGTCAAGGCGAACGAAGCATATGTACCTCCGTTCGGAAGCGGTGCTTCTCTTTATCTGCGCCCTTATATGTTCGGATCGGATCCGATCATCGGTGTTAAGCCTGCGAACGAATATCAGTTCCGTCTGTTTGCAACACCCGTCGGACCTTATTTTAAAGGCGGGGTAAGACCTCTTACGGTAAGGATCAGTGACTACGACCGTGCGGCACCGCACGGAACAGGTAATATCAAGGCGGGTCTTAACTATGCGATGAGCCTGTTTGCGATCGTTGATGCCCATGAAAAGGGATTCGATGAGAACTTCTATCTTGATGCCGCTACACGTACCAAGATCGAGGAGACGGGCGGAGCCAACATCATATTTATCACAAAGGACGGCAAGCTTGTCACACCCAAGTCAGACAGCATCCTTCCTTCGATCACGAGAAGATCGATAGTACAGGTTGCAAGGGAATATCTTGACATGGAAGCAGAGGAGCGAGAGGTATTTGTTGATGAGCTTTCAGACTTTGCTGAGTGCGGTCTGTGCGGAACCGCTGCCGTAATATCACCGGTCGGCAAGATAGTAGATCACGGTAAGGAGATATGTCTTCCTGCCGGAATGAGCGATATGGGACCGGTCACGAAGAAACTCTACGATACATTGACAGGCATCCAGATGGGCAGGATCAAGGGCCCTGAAGGCTGGGTTGTTGAGTGTTGACAGGAGGGGCCCACGATAGTGGGAAGAACCTGTCTACACCGCGAGGCTCATCGACGAAGTCGATCTATGTTGCCGAGCGTCCAATATCAGTTAACGAAAGGAAACAGTTATGAAAGAATTCTGGAAAGAGTTTAAAGCATTCATATCAAGAGGCAGCGTTATGGACATGGCTGTCGGTATCATCATCGGCGGAGGCTTCACGGCCATCGTGAATTCTCTTGTTAATGATCTGGTAATGCCGATACTGTCGCTGCTGACCGGCGGATATGATTTTACGAAATTATCGGTAGTTCTCGGGAGTGGCGAAAGTGCTGCAACACTTAACTACGGTCTGTTCATTGCAGCTGTCATAAACTTCCTTCTTATCGCCTTCGTGATCTTCTGCCTCATCAAGGCACTCAACAAGATGAAGGATAAGATCAAGAAGAATGAAGAGGCAGATCCGACAACGAAGATATGTCCGTTCTGTAAATCTGAGATTGATATCGCAGCAACAAGATGTCCTCACTGTACATCACAGCTTGAGGAAAAATGATCCCGGTCCGGTACCGGAATACACGATCAGGAGCTGTCCTTCGGGGCGGCTCCTTTTGATTTTCGGGAAAATCGGCAAAATATACTTGACATCATGATATACCTCGTTATATGATGTATATCATGAAAGGAGGCAAGAGATGGATGTTCAGTTAAAACGCGGTCTGCTCGATGTATGTGTATTGGCTGCGATCAGAAACGAAGACTCCTACGGGTACAAGATCATCAAGGATGTGAAACCGTATATGGAGCTGTCAGAATCCACACTGTA
>JBGUNV010000038.1:0-5391 GCA_045117595.1 Lachnospiraceae bacterium | reverse complement strand
CGCGTTGGATTTGTTAATAGATCATTCTTTGCTCTTTTGTGCAATTATCAAATTACTCTTTTTTGCAGTTTATTTCGATATTTGTATGTTTTTCGTTAAATATAGATTTAAAATGCATTTTTATAACAGTTTTATAAAAGCATCCGCATTTTTGTATTTTTTGTGGATAATTATATTGCTAATTCTAAGTAACATTTTTACCCTTATTTTTTACTTAGATCAGTATGTCCTATTCTTAGTAACATTTTTGTTTCTTAGATCTTTTTAATAATTATGAGTACTGGATATTTGTTTTGCTTCTGTTTGTTTCGTCAGAAAAATTGCATAATAATTCTGACGACTTGAAGATCCTTGTTATGAGAATGTACAGGATATAGTTAGCCATTTCTCTGGGTACACTTTTGGGTACGTTTCAGAAAAATCGCGTCCTTAGACGATGCCAACTCCTTTCTTTTCAACGCTCACAGCGTTTCGTCGAAAAAAGTACACGCAATTCGAGCCCCTGATCATCCACCACTCAAACCCTTGAAATTTCAACGTTTTCAAGGCCTCGATTTTTGAGGAAACTTTTTGCTATTCATATGCTGTTCAGGGAATCAGACCCTGATCACCCAAGCTTCAACCCATTGAAATTTCAATGTTTTGTTCTGCCTGCTGAGTGCAATTTGATTACATTCTTGATTACTTTGATTACTTTTTTGATTACACCTATGAGCTTAAAGCGCTTTCCAGGATCTCTCTTCTTTCATCGGTTGTCCGTCTGTCGTAACAATAAGATCCCCACGTTGTCTGCTCCTCGGCATGCCCTACCCACTCTCTGATGGTATTGATATTCATACCGGCATCAATCAGAGAAGATATGAATGTCTTGCGTGACCAATCAGCCAGTTGATCCAAGCTGAGCTGATGGCCAGTACGAAGTTCGTTCACCCGCTGGCCGATTTCTTTCTGGTTAAAGCTCATAAAAAAACTCCCTTGTCTTCAAATTGCAATCGCGATTACAGTCACAATCCTATTACAAGGGCGTCTCCGGCCTGTCGCAGGGATGGTCATACATCGGTCGCAAAACATAACTCAGGTCGCTATGCTGTCAAAACCAGGTCAAATTTCAGTCGCATATTACAGTTGCTCTTTTTCCATACGGTTCAAGGTCGTTGGTATCATATTCCCTGATTTGACATGCTTCGATTCTTTCGGCATGCCCGGAATGACAGACAACGAAAAAAAATCAGTTTTAGAAGGGTTTTCAAACGGTAATATAAAGATCGTATTTGCTACTTCTGCTTTCGGAATGGGAGTAGATATAAGTGTGATATTAGGGTCGTTGTAAATTATCTTATCTCTGAAACTGTTGAGCAGTATTATCAGGAAGTTGGCCGTGGCGGTCGAGACGGGCAACCAGCATATGGGTATTTGCTATACACAAATCAATCTAAACGTGGTCGAATGATGTTGCTCAATAACTCCCAATGACTAAATTGATTTTGGCAAAAAACAGCGGGCGTCACCATGACGCCTGCTGCATGAAGTTCTTCCTGTATCTTCCCGGGGGAACACCGTAGGTCTTCGTAAACATCCTGATAAAGTACGAGAGATTCTCGAATCCCGCTTTCACAGCCACAAGGCTGACGGGATCCTTCGTCTCCTTGAGCATATAGGCGGATACCTGCAGGCGGTATTCATTCAGAAAGCTGATAAATGTCCTTCCGGTTTCCGCTTTGAACAGGCGCATGAAATGTGAGTCGCTGTAATCGGTCAGTGAGGCGACATCATGTATCGTGATCGGCTGTGAACTGTGTTCCTTGACATAACTGATCACTTTTTTGAGTGCTTCCGAATGATCCTTCTCATCTTTTTTTGAGTGATCTTTTTTATGTTTGAACAAAGCGTATAGAAACAGGAACAGGCTGCTTTTAACCCTGAGGGAATACCCTGGTACACGGTCTATGCATGCCTCGTCTGCCTGGTCAAGACAGGCAGATACTTCATCCCAGAAAGCAGTTCCGGGCCTGATTGGTCTTTCGAAGAGGAATCTGTTCTCCTTCATGGGAATGATCACACTGGATCTGCACCAGTCATTCTGTTCCGTGCTGTCGAGCAGGTCCAGGGAAAAGATGATGTTTTCATATTCCATTGGTCCTCCGGTGCTGCCGTCGATGCTGTGGAGCTCGCCCGGCATGACGGGTATGATACATCCGGCGGATACTTCATAGGGCTTCATGCCTACGCTGACAGTGCCATTTCCTTTCTTGATGTAGATGATCTCCATCTGTTCATGCCAGTGCATGGGGACGGAAGGGAAATCCAGCGGGATCGTGCAGAAATATGTATTGTAGGAGAATCCAGGCTGCTCATGGAGCTTCGTTTCGTGATATTGTATGTATTCTTCTATTTTCATGATAGTATTATACAATTTTATGCGGATATTATGCAAGAAATCACTATTTCCTGCAACTATAATGCAGTTGTGAAGTAAGGAGGTAGGAATATGCTGACAAAAAACATAGCAGATTACACGAATAAGCGCATAGAAGAGTGCACGGATCTGGAACTGTTCAATGCAGTGCTGAACATGAGTGCCGACCTGATCAAAGAAAACGGGTACAACGAAGGGAAGAAGAAGCTTTACTACATTTCAGCGGAATTCCTGATTGGTAAGCTCCTGAGCAACAACCTGATCAATCTCGGCGTCTATGACGACGTCAGGGGACAGCTTGAAGATGCCGGCAGGAACATTACCGAACTTGAAGAGTTCGAGAATGAGCCTTCGCTCGGAAACGGCGGCCTCGGCAGACTGGCTGCGTGCTTCCTTGATTCACTTGCTGCGCTCGGCCTCCCTGCAGACGGGATCGGTCTAGCGTATCACTGCGGACTGTTCAGGCAGACGTTCACTGACGCGAAGCAGTACGAGATCCCCGACCACTGGCTGAAGTGGGGTACTGAAAGCTGGATGAAGAGAACGGACACACACTACGACGTCTGCTACAAAGGCATGAAGCTGCGCAGCACGATGTATGAGATCGCCGTTACCGGATATAACGGCAAATGCGGCAGACTCAGGCTGTTTGATACCGACAGCATCGACGAAAGGCTGATCTCTGATTCCATCCATTTCGACAAGAAGAAGATCGCGAAGAATCTGACGCTGTTCCTCTATCCTGATGACAGTGATGAGGAAGGCAGGATCCTGCGCATTTATCAGGAATACTTCATGGTATCCAACGCAGCACAGCTGATGATCGACGAATGCACCGCAAAGGGATCCGACCTGCATGATCTCGCGGATTACGCTGCAGTACAGATCAACGACACACATCCGACACTTGTCATCCCGGAACTGATCCGCATCCTGACGGAAAAAGGCATTTCTTTTGAGGAAGCGGTAACGATCGTCAGGGATATGTGCGGATACACGAACCATACGATCCTGGCGGAAGCGCTCGAAACATGGCCGAAGAACTATCTTGATGAGACAGTGCCGCAGCTGAGCGAGATCATCTGCCGGCTGGACGCGATGGTCAAGGAACAGTACAGCGAACCGTTCGTCCATATCATTGATGAGCAGAACAGGGTCCATATGGCTAATATCGATATTCATTTCTCCCATTCTGTCAATGGTGTTGCCCGTCTCCATACGGACATCCTGAAGAACTCGGAACTGAAGCCTTTCTATGATATCTATCCTGAAAAGTTCAACAACAAGACGAACGGCATCACATTCAGGCGCTGGCTCGTCATGTGCAACAGGGAGCTGAGGGAACTGATCTCATCCAGGATCGGCACAGACTGGATCAGGAACGCGGATGAACTGGAGAGACTGCTTTCATACAGCAGTAACACAGAATTCCTCAGCCAGGTCCTTGACGCCAAACAGTCAAGGAAGAGCAGCTTCAGCGAGTATCTGAGGAAGGAAAGAGGCATTGAAGTCAGTCCCGATTCCATCTTCGACGTACAGGTCAAGCGTCTCCATGAATACAAGAGACAGCAGCTGAACCTGCTCTGTGCGATAGACATGTACTACCGGATCAAAGCCGGCAATAAACCGGAAAGACCCGTGACGGTATTCTTCGGTGCGAAGGCAGCTCCCGCCTATACGACAGCCAAGGATATCATCCACGCGATCATCTGCTTCAGCAGGATCATTGAGAAGGATCCGGAAGTCTCTCCTTACCTGAAAGTCGTCATGCTGGAGAACTACAATGTGTCACTGGCGGAAAAGCTGATCCCGGCAGCGGATATCTCCGAACAGATCTCCCTGGCATCCAAAGAGGCATCCGGCACATCCAACATGAAGTTCATGCTGAACGGCGCAGTCACCCTCGGAACGATGGACGGCGCCAACGTCGAGATCGCCGAACTGGTCGGACCTGAGAACATCTATACGTTCGGTCAGTCCTCTGATGAGGTCATCGGCCTCTACAAAAAGGGAACCTATAACGCGTACACCTATTACCAGGCTGACGCAAACCTGAAGCGTTCCGTTGACTTCCTGATCTCTGAAGAAATGCGCACAGAAGGTGACGAAATATCGCTGAACAGGCTTTACGATGAGCTCGTCCATAAGGACTGGTTCATGACTTTCCCTGATTTCCGTGAATACTGCACAGTCAAGAACAAGGTGCTGAAGGATTATGAGGACAGGGCTTCCTGGGCAGGGAAGATGCTGGTCAATATTTCGAAGGCAGGTTTTTTCTCAAGTGACCGTACGATCAGGCAGTACAATGATGAGATCTGGCATCTGGAAGAATCAGAACAGAAATGATCATTCCTGCGGAGACGATAAAACTGAAAGACATGAAGGAATACCTGCTGCGCTCCACGGAAGAATCCGATGCCGAACAGCTTGCCTCCTTTATCTATGAGCTGCATACGGAATGTCCGTATATGGTCAATACCCTGGATGAGATCGAAACGGACCCAGCACCGTACGAAGCCATAGTCAGAAGCTTCAGGAAATCTGATCATGGATTCCACATCACCGTGTATGACGGTGAGAAGCTGATCGCAGCCGCCGGTGTGGAACCTGTCGGATTTGAGAGAAAGGTCATGCACAGGTGCACGATCGGTATAGCTATCAATAAGTCGTACAGGAATAAGGGCCTGGGCACACAGATGACCGCGTTGTGTATGGATCTTGCAGGTGCTCTTGGATATAACGTCATGGAGATGGGCGTCAATTCAAAGAATACGCTTGCGCTTTCCGTCCTGAACAGAACCGGCTGCAGGATCCTGGGCTATATTCCCAGGGCATTCAGACAGGATGACGGGTACGATGATGAAGTATACCTGTGGAAGGATCTGACCGAATAATAAGCGAAACTCCTGCATATTGTCATACAGTGAAGCCCCGTGATCTGTACGGGGCTTTGTTGTTAACAGGCTTTCTTTGTA
>JBGUNV010000037.1:0-7424 GCA_045117595.1 Lachnospiraceae bacterium | reverse complement strand
TCAGAAATCTGACCTCTATATAATCGGTATCAGCCAGGGATTGGGCACGTTCCTCGTCTATCTCAATAAGTATCGACCACAGTTCGCTTGTTATCAGTTTGTAAGCATTGTCACCTTCCGATATCAGATCATTGGAGTGAAGAACGTTTTTTTCATATCCTTCTCCTGCCACCTGTTCGGGACTTATTGTCTCAGCCGTCAGTTCCTCATATCCGTCGGTTGAATACTGGATCACACCGGATTGCGGAGCATAACCGAAATCAATGGAATCCGTATAATTCTCGGCCCTGAGTTTGTCGATATTTGCAAGTACGGCTGTGTTGGCAAGCTTAAGTACGGTACCTTCAATATTATATTTGAAATTATATGTATCAATATATTTTTCGGGAGTAAAATCAACCGCAAAACTTGAAATGCTGGTCTTGACATCTTCAAGACTCTCATTTGACAAAGAACTGGATTCGTTACTCTCATCACTTATCATCTCGGAAAGTTTTCCGGTTGAATCTACCGTATATACCATGGAATATGCATTTACTTTTTCCGATTCCCTGGCGTAATAGTTAATATATCCGGAAAAATCACTTTTAACAACGAGTTCATCACGAAGTATCACTCCGTCATATGTGTTGTTTATGGCAAGTGATCCGAGCTTGACCTCATACGGAGTAATATGTGTCTGTCTGAAATATGAGACTGAGATTATGACTATATACACAAAAATGACCAGGAATACAAGTACTCCCGGATTAATACCTATAGGTTTACGATATTTGGTTACCTTTGAGGGCTTTGATCTTTCCCTTTTTTTATTATTAGGATTAGGACCAGGCATGACCAACAATCTAAATGAAAGTCCCGGTCTCCCGAGACTTTCCTGAAATCCGTCTAAAAATTAAAGTGACACTATTATCTGTGACCTGAACTGCTCGGGTACTTCATCCACCTCAAGTGAGACACTGATGAAAAAATCCACCGAAAACTGCGAGCTGATCTTGTCAAGTTTCAGTAAAAGAGGTTCTATGTCCGCCTTGTCCTTTATAAATGCCACATCCATCAGGCTGTCCAGATATACTTCCTGAAGATCATGATCCTGGGATACGATACCGCACAGGAAACCGATGAATTCGTCTGTCGAAGAAAAGGGAAACTCGGAAGTATTTATAAGTCTGATCCTGTTCTTAAGTTCATACATATGTTTTGCATTTTTATCAAGATAAACGATATTGCCGTCAACGGTCTTGACCGCATTATTGACCTTCTCAAGTAAATGTTTTGTTTTTCCTTTGCCCTTGGCTCCTACAATAAGCTGAATCATTGCAGATCCTCCTTTGATTTTTGTGATCGTACCATAAGCCTTTCAAGTACGATGTTATTTGATATTATAGTTTATTAACCGATAAAAAACAACCAGAATCAGTTTATATCATCGAGCAGCGTTGTCATGTTGCGATACAGACTGTCATGGTCTTCCGACCCCAATATGACCGATATATATGTGTGCTCATTACTTGCGTTTGATAACAGTATCAGACAGCTCCTTGCAGCTTTTGTTGTTCCGGTTTTGCCGCCGATGACATTGACTCCTTCAGGGGTTATCACATCACCTTTAAGATATGCATTGGTAGTCGAGATCTCAATGTTTTTGGGATTACCCTCTCTGTCCTTATATGTGCTCTTATATTCCGTGGAATTGATTATCTTGCGGAATTCTTCAAACTGCATCGCCGCGTTGAACATAAGATACAGATCATATGCCGTTGTATAGTGTTCTTCATCCGTAAGACCGTGCGGATTGGTAAAATGTGTATTGGTGGCTCCGAGCTTCTTTGCTTCATCATTCATGACAGCCGCAAAACTTTCCACACTTCCGGACAGGTATTCGGCTATGAGTACTCCCGCATCATTGGCAGAATAAAGCAGAAGTGCATACAATGCCTGCTCGAGAGTCATCTTGTCCCCTTCCTTTATCCCCAGAAGCTGTGCGCCGGATTCTTTGATGACAACATTTCCGGATGCGGTCAGGGTATCTTCAAGATGACCGTATTTTAAAGCGATATATGCTGTCATCACTTTTGTAAGGGAGGCCGGGTTCACTTTTTCATGGACATTCTTGGCATAGACAGTCTCGGCACTGGTGGCGTCAAACAATCCGCCGGCCAGAGCTTCATCAATATTGAGTGTCAGTTCTTCGAAGTCATTATCACATACACAAATATCAGCTGCAAAAGGTTCGACCGATGTGGCTGAAGCCTGTGACATGATATTGAATGTGCCGGATACCGAATCGGGATCAAAAGAAAACGGCATGGTGCTGCCGCAACCGGAAAGCAGAACGGATATGATGATAAAAATACTGATAATACACGTCTTATTTGTACATCTCACGCCATTCCATATCTCCCCTGTCAAGTGATTTTATCAGAAGTTCAGCCGTGGCAAGGTTGGTCGCCAGCGGGATATTATGAGTATCACATAGTTTTGCGATGTAATTGATATCGGGTCTGTGCATATCGGGAGCAAAGGGATCGCGCAAAAAGATCATAAGATCTATCTCATTATGCTCTATCAGCGCACCGATCTGCTGCTCTCCGCCCAGATTACCGGCCAGATATTTGTGAATTGACAGATTGGTCACTTCTTCGATAAGCCTTCCGGTGGTACCGGTTGCAAAGAGCTTATGTTTGCTGAGTGATCCTCTGTATGCAATACAGAAATTCTGTATGAGTTTCCTCTTGGATTCATGTGCGATAAGTCCGATGTTCATCAGAACCCTCCTTCAAAATACTCGCTCGCCGGCGACTGCAGTTTCACATTCAGCACAAAACCGATACCTATAAACAGACTGACGAGACTTGTAAGTCCATAACTGACAAAAGGAAGTGTCAGGCCTGTGTTTGGTAAAAGTCCGGTAACGACACCGATATTAATAAAAGTCTGTATACCGATAAGTCCCGCCATACCACCGGCTATTATCTGTCCCCCGACATCCTTGGCCCGTCTTGCGATCAGAATGCATATGATCGCGATCATGAAAAGCAGTCCTATCACGACACAGCACCCGATAAATCCCATTTCCTCGCCAATTACGGCAAATATGAAATCAGTATGTGCGGCGGAAATGAAATTTCCGTTTTTTACGGAAGCAACTACATTATTGTTTATGCCCTTTCCGGACAACTGCCCTGATCCTATCGCAGTCATTGCATTCAGGGTCTGATACGCTTCCGTACTTGCATATTCATCAGGATATAACCATGCAAGAATACGGCCTTTATGGTAGTCCTTGATAAGATGTACGTCTTCACGCATCAGATATCTGAGGGCAAGTATGAAAGACGGTACCCCGATCAGAACAGCGCCACCGATGATCTTCCAACTGACACCGCCGAGAAACATGACCACACAGAATATCGAGATGACCATGATCGTTGTGGACAGATCGGGCTGATTGAATATCAGCGCCGTAGGCGGGATTATCAGTGCAACACATGCTACGATCATGCGGACCGTATTGATATTATCCTTATGTTTCATAATAAACGCGGCATAAAATAAAATCAATAATATCTTGACCAGCTCGGAAGGCTGAAATCTGATGCCGCCGAATTCAAACCATCTCTGTGCACCACCGCCGGAATCACCGAATAAACGGACTGCAACAAGCAGCGCAATGGACAGTGCATAGATAAGCCAGTAAAACTTCAATACAAACGTATAGCTGATGAATGATATGATGACCATCATCACAAGTCCCATTACAAAACCTTCCTGTTGATGACGAACGTATGATTCATCCGCGCTTTTGATGAACATGATCCCTATCGAAGTTATCGCGATGCACAGGATCACAAGGAGAAAATCATATTTTTTAAAATGGTAGTTCTCAAACATTTATATCACCTGCATATCAGAACGGAATATTGGCAAGGAATTCCTTGGTTATATCATCACAGACAATGCCGTCTTCACTGATATATATGATCTTTGCGCCTGCCATCTTGCGTAAAAATCCCGCATTTTTGGTAAATATGCGACAGCTCTGTCCGGAAACGCCTATGGATTCGGCCTTGATATCAAGGGCAACTACAAATGCACCGTCATCACCTCCGACTCCCGCAAATACGTCCCCGTAAACCGTTCCGAGGATAACTGCGGATCCTGCTGCCGATACACTTGCTCCGGGATTTACGTCTCCGAGAACAACAATGCTTCCTTCCGTTTCAAGATTCTGTCCCGCATGAAGAGTACCCTTGTACACTGAAGTGTTTTCTATCTTACCGCTTGGAGAGAATGCATTGGCGGCCTGAATGAAAACTTCATTCTTCTTCTCATCCCGGTCCATTATGCATAATACCGTTACTCTTGTGTATTCATCAAAGGCCTCGATGAGTGCCCTTTCTTCAAGTTCCGACAGTTTTCTTCCTTCAAAGGAAATGACAAGTTTCGCATCCCCGAGGAATCGCTCTGACTCAATGAGTTTTTGCGCAAAGGCAACATACAGATCCTCAAACGGGATCTCTGAATTCAGTATCAGTTTCAATCCGTTGGGAAAACTTTTAATAGTTACGGGATCTCTCATATCGGCACCATTTATCCTCTCTTTAATGATCTTTATGATCAGTCTTCGATGATCTCGTTTGTCGCCTCGTCGGCCACACCGTTTATAAGATCAGCAGCATCCTCAACCTGGAAGTAATAACTCATAACATCCTTGGAAAGCTGCGCGGCATTTGCCGAAGTATAACCATAGGCTATACGTGTGGCGACAGTTATCTCCGGAGCTTCATAAGGGGCAAATCCTATAAATACAGCGTGGTTTGTCCTGGATTTACTCGTCTGGGCCGTTCCGGTCTTGCCCGCAGTTGCGATCGGGAATCCTTTAAAGGCAGCTGCTTTTTCCACTACCATTCTCATACCCGAGTATATCTGGCTCCATGTGCTGTCCGCAAACAGAACCGAGTTCTGCACTTCGGGAGATCCGGAAAGGATCACACTGCCATCCGGTTTTACCACTTTATCGAGGAGCGTATATTTATAACATGTTCCTCTTGTCGCGATAGTTGTAACATATCGGGACAGTCCGACTGTCGTATAGTTGTGACTACCCTGTCCGATAGCTGAATCGACAGGCAGTTCGTCCGAAAACTTCGGGGCGTTCTCTTCCATTTCTATCCCGGTCTTGCTCGTCAGTCCGAACAGATCGGCATATTTCTGCAGGCGCATCAGTCCGGCTTCTTCATCATAGTTTTCCATATGACCGTTGGTCGCAAGACGAAGTCCGACTTCATAGAAAAACACGTTACATGAATTTCCGATGGCTCCGATAACGTCCAGAGGACCGTGAGCCCCCGGATAAGCCCAGCACAGTTTTTCAACGTCAAAGTATTCAAATACACCTTCACATTTGATCGTCTCTCCCGGGTTTACAAGGCCCTCTTCTAGAGCACAGGCTGCCGAACACGGCTTGAAAGTCGATCCCGGTGCAGTCATCTGCTGTGTGGCATTGTTGTACAGCGGGCTTGCCAGATCCGACAGAAGTTTTGCATAGTAATCCGAATCGATAGAATTGGCAAACCTGTTATTATCATATCCGGGATAAGTGACCAGAGCAAGCAGCTCTCCTTTAGTATTTGCAACAACACATGAACCCGAACAAGGATCCAGAGCGAGCATTGCAGGGGTTATCTCCAGATTTGATATCTTGTTGATTATGAATTCATAAGGTGTTTTGGCTCCGCTTTCCAGCAGCGCGATATCCGAAGCATCACCGTATATGACCTTCTGCTCATATAATATCATGCACAGCTGCTTTCCGCTTACGGTATTATCTGCGATCATATACTTGTACATCTTCTTGGAAAATCCGGTATTGTTCGTCAGATCGTCAATAATATATTCAACCAGCTGTCCGTAAACTTCTTCGGAATCGGAATACTGGCTGGCAAGATGGAATTTGGTGACATCTATCCAGTTATTTGCAAGACAGTAATGCAGATATTCATTCAGGCTTATAGACTCATTGGTCGTCCAGTTTATATAGGTTTCATCCTCGCGGTCAATCAGCTCTGATACCAGTACATTGCTCGACTGTGACATGAGTCTGGTAACTATATAGCTCTGGTATACCTTCATCTCATCTGACAGTTCCTTATAAACGGTCTTATCCGTCATCAGTTCCTGCCGCAGAGACTCCATCACGGATGCCTGCTTGGCACAGAAAATATCGTAAACCTGCTTCTCGTATGTGGCAGCATTCTCCCCTGCCATATGATCGATATCTATGACACTGTTATTGACCAGAGCATAATACACATCATCTATCGGGATCATCATCAGGGAAGATTTTACTTCCGAATTGTTATATGTCTTCATATTGATGATCTTGGAGACGAGTATTCCGGCCAGTTTCTGCTCGAGCATGTTATATACGGCCTTCTGAAGATCCGCATCTATTGAAAGATATACATCATTACCGCTTACGGGATCCACATGCGATATGGACTCTATGACTTTACCCATATTATCGACATAGATAACATCCTTACCCTTGGTCCCCTGCAGATATTCTTCCATGGATCTTTCTATGCCGGATTTTCCTACCATGTCTGCGCCGTTATAATCATGAGAAGATCCCGCAAATTCTTCCAGATCTTCGGGAGAAGCATTCCCCGTATATCCTATTATATGCGCAAAATACTGTGCATCATTGTACTCGCGAAGAGTATTGACTTCGATACCGACACCCTGCAGAATGTCTGAATTCTCCTTTATGGCGGCAACCGTATTCTCATTGACATCATCCGCGATTATGGTCGACAGATATTTCTGGAAACTGTTGTTAGCCATCTGGTATCGAACAGTGATTATCTTCAATACTTCTTCCGGAGTATAACCTTCGAGCGGTACAAAACCGCTGTTGCCCTTTTCGTCTATTACGATATGTCCTATACCGTATTTCTTGGTTCCGGCAAGATATGTGATGACATCTTCCGGTGTTGAATTTCGTTCTGCAGTTGTAAGATCATCCGTTGATTTGTGTCCGTATATGTCAGCAAGAAAACGCAACAGCCTTGTCCCCGAGATCGTATATTCGTATCTGCCGTAATCATCGAGGATTATATTAAAATCATTGGAAACGGTATCTCCGCAGTTTTCTATGATCTTGATGGCACGGTGTATTGATTCGTTAATAAGCGCATTCTTATTCTTTCCCGATTCGAAATTATCTTCTATCGTAACCGCGTAAGCCAATTTGTTATAGGCCAGAAGGTTCCCGTTCCTGTCATATATATTGCCTCTCGTGCTCTTGAGAGTCGTTTCCTTTTTGATCGTCATCGTAAAGTTGTTCAGATAATCCTGTCCGTTTATTATCTGCATAACAAAAAGTCGTTGCACAAGAACAACGATAAGAACGACAAATA
>JBGUNV010000036.1:0-3891 GCA_045117595.1 Lachnospiraceae bacterium | reverse complement strand
AGACCCTCTGCCGCTGTCCGCCCGACAGGGCTGACGGTTTCCTGGTAAGATAACTCTCATCAAGGCCTACAAGGCCTAACATTTCCCTGGCTTTCTGATAACGTTCTGCGGCAGTGTAACCTCCTGCTATACGGAGCGGTTCCTCAAGTATCCATCCTATCGTCTTAACCGGATTAAGTGACCCATAAGGGTCCTGGAATATCATCTGCGGTCTTTCGGAATAATGGATTATCTCGCCCTGTGTATCATCCAGCATACCGAGAATGGTCTTGCCAAGAGTAGTCTTGCCGCTGCCGCTCTCACCGACAAGACCCATTATCTCACCCTCATACATAGTGAAAGAAGCATTTTTAACAACCAGTTTTGTCTTACTGACGGGATTAAAATAACCCGTTATTTTTTTATATCTTGCGCTCACATTTGACACCGTGAGGATCTTTTTCTTTTCACCACTATTAATAACGTTTGCTATTTTATTGAATTTGGGGATCGCTTCAATAAGGTTTCGTGTATACTCCTCCCTGGGAGAATTGAACACCTCCTCCACGCTCCCACTTTCGACTATCCTTCCCTTATTCATCACAAGGACTCTGGAACAGAGCGATCGAATGACCGACAGGTCATGGGAAATGAACAATATCGCCGTCCCTTTTTCCCTGTTGATACGTCGCAGAAGTTCGATTATCTGTGCCTGTATGGTCACATCCAGAGCTGTTGTGGGCTCATCTGCTATAAGCAGTTTGGGTTCACATATAAGAGCTGCCGCTATCATGACTCTCTGGCGCATTCCGCCGGACAGTTCATGCGGATATTTATAATATATGTTTTCCGCATCATCGAGCTCCACATCCTTCATCATGGATATGGCGGCACTTTTAAGCTCTTCATCCGTAAGATCCCTGTGGATCCTCAGAGCCTCCTCGACCTGATATCCTATCGTTTTTACAGGATCGAGACTTGTCATTGGCTCCTGAAATACAACGGCAATATCATCTCCCTGTATCTTTCTGAGGGTGGATCTTTGTACCGACAGCAGTTCCTTCCCTTCAAACAGGATGCTTCCCTGTTTTTTCATATCCTTACGGGACAACAGCCCTGCTATTGCCAGCGCGGACATTGACTTGCCCGAACCCGACTCGCCTACTATTCCCACAATCTCTCCCGGAGATACCGACAGGTCAAAATCATATACCACTGTCTCAGGAATCAGTGAATCTTCAATTTCAATATGCAGATCTTCTACTTTAAGCATTTTTCTTCAGTCCGTCTCCCAACAGTGAAAAGCCGAGAACAATAAGTGCGATCGTAAGTCCCGTATATATTGCATACGAAGGTTCGGAAAAAAGGAAAGCCTGAGCATCCGAAAGCATTCTTCCAAGCGACGAATCCGGCGGCTGAACACCGATCCCCAGAAAGCTCATGCTTGCCTCGGCAAGAACGGCATTGTTAAACCCTATTACCGTTGAAGACAATATAACAGGCAGAGTATTCGGAAGGATATGCACAAACATTATCCTTGCATCACCTGCCCCCATCAGCCTTGCCGATCTGACATAATCGAGATTCTTACACCTCATGAACTCGGATCTTACTATACGTGCAAAACTGGGAATGAACACTATTCCAAGGGATATTATCACTTTCCAGGTTCCGCTTCCGAAAACACTTATGAACACAAGTGCCAGCAGTATGCTCGGAAATGCAAGCACAGCATCATTGAACCTCATGAGTATCTCATCAACCGCTCCGCCGTAATATCCGGTAAGCGCACCTATTACAGTTCCGGCAACTACACCGATAAACACGGTTCCAACGGCCACAAGCAGTGTAGTCGCACCACCCACTGACAGCCTTGCAAACAGATCCCGCCCGAAATTATCACATCCGAGCAAATGGGACAGGGACGGATCAGCGAATTTGCTGGCAGCATCCATAGCATTCGGATCATACGGAGACAGAAATACTCCGGCAGTTATGATCAGGATCATTATTGCCGTGATCACCGCGCCAACATATATTTCAGGATTCTTTTTAAACCAAAACCAGTACTTTCGCATCGTCAGTCATTCCTCATTCGCGGATCAAGTACCCTGTACAATATATCCACGAGCAGATTGATCACGATAACGATCATGGCAATGATCGTTATGATCGCCTGTACGACAGGATAATCCCGGTTTGCAATGGACGATATAAGGAGCCGTCCGTATCCGGGGATGGAAAAAACCTGCTCTATCACAAGACTGCCTGCAACGATATCCGCAAGTGTCATTCCGAGAAAAGTGATAACAGGTATAAGAGCATTCTTGAGCACATGCCTGTACAGCACGTCCGTTGTCGAGTTTCCTCTGCTGTACGCCGTCCTGACATAATCAAGTCTTCTCTCGGACAGGATCGACGTTTTGAGAAGTTTGGTGCTCATAGCTGCTTTCGGAAGGGCAATGGCTATAGACGGGAATACCAGATAACCCAGAAATCCCGCAAAGTCCACATCATAGGATACAAAACCTCCCGGCACAAACAGATGCAGTATCATGCCGAATACATAAGTCAGCATGATACCGAGAAAAAACGGCGGGACAGACATTATAAGCTGTCCGATGACATCTGCCGCATGGGACGCGGTCCTGTCCTCATATTTGGATGTTATAACTCCAAGCGGTATGGATATAGCCACGACAAGGATGAACGACATGACCGTAAGTGTCATGGTTATCGGAAGTTTTGATGCGAGCATCGAACTGACCGAAACATTATAGGAGGTTGAAATGCCCATATCCCCAAAGCAGAAAGCGAAAAGCCATGAAAAATAACGCACAAAAAAGGGCCTGGTAAGACCCATCTCCTCCCGAAGCCTCTGAAGCGCTTCGGGAGTAGCATTTATACCAAGCCTTGCTGTTGCCGCATCACCCGGAATAAGGTCAAATGCTATGAACACAAACAGGGTGACTAACAGTATTGTTATAACGGATCCGGCGATTTTCTTAAGGATCGTTTTCATATGTCACTGGTCCTTGATACGGATCTTCGCAAGGTCCTGAACATACATGGGATAGAATACATATCCTTCGAATCTGTCTGAAAGGGCTACAAATTCCGCCATATCCTGAATGTAGATATTAGCGGCATTGTCAGCCAGATTCTTCTGCATTTCCTTGTACAGTTCTATCCTCTGTTCCTCAGTGGGAACGCTGTAAACCTTTTTGTACAGTTCATCATATTCCGTATTGGAATAATTCGTAAAATTGTTGTCTGCATCGGACACAAACCGGTCAAGCATCGCACCGGCCGTAAGGGAGGATGCATCCACACCTATAAGTGTTGCTTCATATTGCCTGCCGGCATATACATCCGATAACCAGCTGTTCCATTCTACCAGCTTGATATCAGCCGTAACCCCTATCTTCTTAAGCTGCTCTGATACAACCTGTGCAGCTTCAATATGCGGCTGATAATTCGACGGAACAGTTATAGAGAACGAAAATCCGTCCGGATAACCTGCTGCGGCAAGAAGCTCCTTGGCCTTATCTATATCTGTGGGATATGTATCCGAAAGATCGACATAGTACTTGGAAAATGCCGGGAACATACTGCTTCCGACAGGAAAACCCTTGCCGTCACTGGTAAGATCAAGTATCTCCTTAACATCCGTCGCATATGACAGTGCGCGGCAGACATCAACATTATCAAACGGTTCCACTGCATGATTCAGATATACTGCCTGTACCAGGTTCATCTCTCCCTCAAGCACATTGAATTTGTCCGAAAGCTGCTCGGTCTGTGTCGACGTCAGCCTTGCAAACATATCCACTGCGCCGCCGTTAAGATTCATGACGATCGAATCGGCATTGGGGATGATCTTGAGTGTAACATTCTCTATGATGGCAGGTT
>JBGUNV010000035.1:0-8947 GCA_045117595.1 Lachnospiraceae bacterium | reverse complement strand
CGCTCTCATCAGCGGAGTCTATCGAAGCTTCTATTGTCTCCCTGATCTTCCTGATATTCTCTTCTTTTTCGCTTATATCCTTTTCGGTATCGCTTATGCTCTGCGTAACTTCACCGAGTTCCTTTTTAAGGTGCTCTATCTCGGCATTTACACGTTCCACATTCTGTCTTGCGAAATCCTGTTTCTGTTTTTCCTTGGTAACTTCAAGATCAAGATCTGTCTTGGCGAATACCTTTTCCGTCTCAAGGTCACGGAGTTTTTCCAGTTCTTCTCCCGCCTTGCTTATAGCTTCGTTAAGTTCAGCCTCCCGTTGTTCTGAATATGCAAGTTCAGCCTTGGCATTCGTTTCGTCGGTCACGAGTCCTGCCTGGGCGGCTTCCATCTGTTCATATTCCGCCTCCAGACTTGCATGATCTGCGATCATCTCCTCCTTACGGGCCTTCGCGGCATCAACATTCATCTGAGCCGTATTCTGTGAGATATACAGCTCCTGAAGTTTAGCCTTGTTTTCTTCTATCTCCTGCCGTACCTTTGTCCTGGCCTCCTTGGTCTGATCGATCTCATCCATGATCGCCTCAATACCGTGCAGTCTCTTTCTGGCCTCTTCTTCGAGGGCGTCGATCTCACGCTTTCGTCCGAGGAGATTGGATGCATTCTTGAAGGTTCCTCCGGCAAGCGCTCCGCCGGGTGTAAGGTACTCGCCCTCAAGCGTTACGATCCTTAATGTATAATTGTATTCCTTTGCAAGTTTTAACGCATTTTCGACCGTATCTATAACGATGATGGCTCCGAGGAGCTGACTGATCACATCATTGTATTCGCTTTTTGCGGTAACAAGCTCATTCGCCATGCCGATGAACCCGTCGGCTTTTCGTACCTCAACCTTATCAAACTCGCCACGGTTCCTTGCAGTGGTAAGCGGCAGGAAAGTCGCCCTTCCGGCCTTGTTATCCTTCAGGTACTGAATGAGTTTTCTTGCAACATGTTCATCCTTTGTTACGATATTCTGTATATTGCCGCCAAGAGCCGTCTCTATAGCCGTCTCGTATTTGGGCTCAACCTGCATGATATCGGCAACAACGCCGATGATACCGGCCATCTTGTCCTTCTGTTCCATGACACGTTTGATGGAACTTCCGTAACCGTCATAACGCTCGGCAAGGTTTTTCAACGTATCAAGCTTGGATTTTATTCCATGATAGGCGATCTGGGCTTCTCCGAGTTTCCTGTCGAGTTCTTCGAGTTTTGTACGAAAATCACCGAGAGACTCCTCCATGGACTCCCTTCTGGTATCGATCGACTGTATATCGGAACAGATAGTGTTCAGCTCCAGAGTCAGGCAGTTAACAAGCTTGTCCTGCTCTGCCTCCTCACTCTTGGCGCTGATGAGTTTTGACTGTATCTCGGCCTTCCTGATCTTGTTCTGTTCAAGCATGGTGCCGAACTGACCGAGCTTCGATACAATACCCGACCTGTCGTTCAACAGCGTGATTATGATATTCTTGTTGCTCTCAACCTGCCCGTTCTGTTCCTCGATCTGCTTCTGGAGCTTCTCAAGTTCCGCTACGGCCTCGTCGCGGCGCCTTATAAGTTCTTCCGTTTCCTTATCGAGGCTGCTTTGCTCATTTGCAAGCCTTTGTGCTTCATTTTCCTTACCGGATATCTCTTCCGTCAGGCTTTTGCTGCGGCTTTCAAAATGCTCCTTCGAATTTGTCGCGGAATTTATCTTTTCAAGAAGGACGTTTATCTCACCTTCCAGTTTCTGTTTAAGGATACCCGTCTCTGACAGTTTTTTCCGCTTTTCCTCAATATGGATATCGAGTTCTTCTATCTTCTTCTCGACTTCCTCATGCTCTGCACGGATGCTCTCATTCTCCGCATTGGCCTTTTCAAGATCGGATGATGCTATCTCTATCTTTCCGTCGATCTCGGCCAGAGACTGCCTTGCCTTGTCATTATCGATCAGGAAAATGTTCACATCGAGACGTTTTAATTCTTCCTTCATCTGAAGGTAGTTCCTGGCAACGGCCGACTGCTTTTCAAGCGGTTCAACCTGACGCTCGAGTTCACTCAGAATATCGGATACACGTACCAGATTGGCGCGCTCCTGATCAAGTTTTTTGAGTGCGGCAGCCTTTCTTCTCTTGAACTTTACAATACCTGCAGCCTCATCAAACAGTTCTCTGCGCTCTTCCGGCTTTCCTGACAGTATCCTGTCGATCTGGCCCTGTCCGATTATCGAGTAACCTTCCTTACCGATACCGGTATCGTAGAACATCTCATATACATCCTTAAGTCTGCATGTCGAACCGTTGATAAGATATTCACTCTCACCGGATCTGTATACTCGCCTTGCAACGGTCACTTCTTCATAATCTATCGGAAGCGCGTGATCGGAGTTATCGAGGGTTATCGCAACATAAGCATAGCCCATGGGCTTACGCATCTCGGTTCCGGAAAAGATAACATCCTGCATAGATGAACCTCTAAGCTGCTTGGCGCTCTGCTCACCGAGAACCCATCTCACCGCATCGGCAACGTTACTCTTACCCGAACCGTTAGGACCGACTATCGCTGTTATCCCGTTATGAAATTCAAAATTGATCTTGTTCGCAAAGGATTTAAATCCCTGCACTTCAATATTTTTTAAATACATCAATCCGTCTCCGAATCATTGCTCCGCAGTTTACTCAAAACCGCAAAAGCCGCGTTCTGTTGAGCCGCTTTTTTGCTCTTGGCCACTCCGGTGGCACTTGTATCATCTCCCAGCACAGCCCTCATAACATAATCTCTGTCATGTTCGGGACCACGCTCCTCGATAAGCTCATAGGTAAGGCTTATGCCGTGATTCTGTGCATATTCCTGCAGGATGGTCTTGGAATCGGTAAACTCGATCTTCTTCTCATAATCCGTAAGAACAAAACGGGTTATAAAATCTCTTGCGGCTTCGAGTCCTCCATCCAGATATATCGCACCGATGATGGCCTCGAACACATCCGAGATAATGGAATCGCGATCGCGTCCACCGGATGCATCCTCGCCCTTCCCGAGCAGAATAAATCTGCCCAGGTCAAATCCGCTTCTGGCGCAGTATGCAAGAGTTGGTTCACATACCAGAGATGCGCGAAGTTTGGTCATCTCACCCTCGCGCATTTCTTTATGCCTATTGAACAGGAACTCACTTACCGTAAGCTCAAGTACGGCATCCCCGAGGAACTCGCTCCTCTCATAGTCGTCATGCCTGCCCACCTTAATTTCATTTATATATGAACTATGCGACAGCGCGGTCACTAGCTTGGCGCTGTCGCAAAATTCGTATCCTATACGGTTCTGAAGTTCTATATAACCTTCGATGATATTCATATATCAGGAATTCAGCTGATGGCTGCCCTTATCTGCTCTATCGCATCTGCAACGGTAACGATCGTTTCAGCATTATCAACATCGATCTCGATATCAAATTCTTCCTCAACACCCATGATGATCTGATAAACATCAAGAGAATCCGCGCCAAGATCGTCAATGAACTTGGTGTCCATTGTGATCTCGCTCTCATCTACATTAAGTACCTCTGTGATGATCTTCTTAAGCTTTTCCAGTTCCATGATAGTTATCCTTTCTACTCATCCTTTATTATGATCTTGTCAGCAATTCGCCGACTGATGTTTTGCTCCTTGAATGTCTCGCACTGCCTTATGGCATTGCATATCTCCTTCTCGGTCGCATTACCGTGAACCTTTACCACCAGCCCGTTAAGTCCGAGAAGCGGTGCTCCGCCGTATTCAGTAGCATCAAATGTCTTCATGACGCTTTTGAGAGAAGGTTTGATCAGAAGTCCTCCGATCTTTCCGCGGGTACTTGACATGAGAGCACCCTTTATCGTGGACAGGATCATCTTACCGACACCTTCATACATCTTGAGAATTACATTTCCGACAAACGCCTCGCATACTATCACATCTGCTCCGCCGTTCGGGATCTCCCTCGCCTCTATGGAACCGATGAAATTGATGTCCGGGCAATTTGAAAGAAGCGGAAAAGTTTCCTTGACGAGCATGTTTCCCTTCTCCTCCTCAGCTCCGATATTAACTATCGCAACCCTCGGATTCTTAACCCCGAGAACATGTTCCATATATATCGATCCCATCTTGGCGAACTGTACCAGATGAGAGCTCCTTGCATCCACATTTGCTCCACAGTCTATCAGCAGTGATACGCCTCTGGGTGTCGTTGACGGAATGAGGGGCGCGAGCGGAGGACGTTCAACTCCCTTGATCCTCCCGACTATAAGCTGTCCGCCGACAAGTATGGCACCGCTTGATCCGGCTGATACAAAAGCATCTGCCACACCTTCCTTGATCAGATTCATACCCTTTACTATGGAAGAATCCTTCTTGCGCCTGATCGCCATTACCGGCGGCTCCTCCGTCGATATGACTTCGGTCGCATCCACGATATCAAGCCTGTCGGAAGGGTATTGTTTGTCCTTGAGCTCCTCTTCGATATCAGCCGTGCGTCCGCACAATGTCAGCCTGATATTCTTTGACTGTGCAAGAGCATTAACAGCACCTTTGACGATCTCCTTCGGTGCGTTGTCACCACCCATTGCATCAAGTACTACGTGTACCATTACCTTCCTCCTGTTCAAATCCTTATATACTATACAGGACATGTTCATAAAAATCAAATAAAAATAACAACAAAAAAACCACGGCAAAACCGTGGTTATTTGCACAATTAACTCATACTCATCTTCAGTCCTGAGCGATGATCTCCTTCTTATTATATGAGCCGCATGCCTTGCATACTCTGTGGGGTACCATAAGGGCACCGCACTTGCTGCACTTAACAAGTGTCGGAGCGGTCATTTTCCAGTTCGCTCTTCTTTTATCTCTTCTTCCCTTGGAAGATTTATTCTTAGGACAGATTGACATATTAACACCTCCTTTTCAAAGGATGTTTTACAGACGTACTCGAAGATTATACCGATTAGTACTACTTTTGTCAATACATTAATTTAAGTAATACCGAACATACAGTTACAGCAACTGTGCCTGTACTGCCGTAAGCGCTACGACGCCTACTATATCATCCGCATCACATCCGCGGGACAAATCATTGACCGGCCTTGACAGGCCCTGGAGCATCGGACCGTATGCCTCAGCCTTGGCGAGACGCTCAACAAGCTTATAACCGATATTTCCGGCATCAAGGTTCGGGAAAATAAGTACGTTTGCCATTCCGCCGATCTCGGAATCTGGCGATTTATGACGCGATACCGCAGGTACAATTGCCGCATCGGTCTGCAGTTCGCCGTCAAGAAGCAGCTGCGGATATCTTTCCTTGGCTATGGCCGTGGCATTTGCAACCTTATCTACAAGAGGATGCTTTGCACTGCCCTTGGTGGAATGTGAGAGCATCGCTATTATGGGCTTGGCTCCAACAAGGGATGTAAAGCTCTTGGCTGATGTATTTGCTATGCTCGCAAGTTCCTCCGCAGTAGGATCCTGGTTCAGACCGCAGTCCGCAAACAGGAATGTACCGTTCTCACCGTACTCACAGTTGGGGACATCAAGAATGAAAAATCCGGACACAAGATCAACTCCGGGCGCCGTCCTGAGGATCTGAAGTGAAGGACGAAGAACATCTGCCGTCGCATGGCATGCACCTGCAACCATACCGTCAGCATCATTCATCTTGACCATCATGACGCCCCACATAAGGTTATCGGTACGAAGCCTCTCCTGTGCTTTTTCAAGCGTCATACCCTTCTTCTCGCGAAGTTCGAACAGCTTCTGAGCATATTCATCAAACTTGTCACTCGTCTCCGGATCAACAACCTTTATCTTGCTCAGATCAAGTTCTAGCCATCTTGCGCCGTCCATGATCTTATCTTCCTTACCGATCATGATAAGGTTTGCGATACCCTCCTGAAGGATCTTATGTGCTGCAAGGAGCGAACGTCTGTCGTTGCTCTCGGGTAATACTATGGTCTTAACGTCCTGCTTGGCGCGTTCCTTGATACTATCGATAAAATTCATGATATAACCTCCCTGATCCAAATAAGAAATAGAAATACCATTAAGATTATACGCCCGCATCACATTGTATACAAGGCTTTTGATTGTACAGGATTCAATACATCCCTATATTATAACTACCTCCCGGGCAAATTCATGCACATGATCTTTCCTGAACCTGAAAGTGCAAGCCATATCGTACATGTTGGCCGCTCTGACATCCTTATTAAACAGGTACAGTGCCTCATCATCCAGTATGGATCCTGCATCTTTCATCTTGCTGATGACCGGTACCATGCAGGTATCGCCGAGCCTTGACAGAAGTGCCGACGACGACTGCCGAAATCCCAGTATCCTGACATATGAGACATCGCAGTCTTCGGTATCATCCGGATAGTCGGCCTTTCTGATATCAAGAAGTATATGGAGCAGCGCTCGGTACACCCTGCTCTTTGTGTATTCCTTGGAATGGACCAGACCGGCAAAATCCTCATAGTCCTTGAACTGTCCTATGGTGTTCCGGATTCGTCCGGCAATGTTTTCGGAGACATCCATATAATCGGTAAGATATGCATCCCCCGTCTCCTCTTCCTCCATGATCCTTGATATAACCGTATGAAGCTGTATGGAAAATTCACCGGGATATACCGGAAACGTCGTTCCCGCAACACTCTGAAGATTTCTGTAAACATACTTGGGAACAAGATGTGCAAAGTTCTCATGTGCGCTTATCTTACGTCTGACAGCCAGTGCGGAAAAAGAATCATCTTTTGACTCATTATATCCGCCGCCATATCTTTTTACGCAAACGGGAACAATATCGGAGCCGCACATATGAAGAGATCTGATATATCGGACCGCAAGCATGTCATTGGGTCCGATATCGGTACCGTATACGGTTGAATATGCCTTAGCATACGACATGCCTTCCTTCAGGAGTCTTGTGATCTTATATTTCCTGGAATTTTCGGAGTCCGACCCCTGGGTCAGAATATGAACCCCGGGATCCGACGTTTCCTCAAGACCGGCAAACGACCTTAACATATCAAGGTCTCCGCATTCACTTCCGAAAACCACAAAGTCCACACAGCCCATGCTCTCCATGGCAGAGATTCCCCCCTGGGCAAAATAGTCTGCCGAAGCAGTCGCAAACATCACCGGAAGTTCGATCACAAGATCAGCACCGCCCTTCAGGGCCTGAGCCGTTCTCGCATATTTATCGCAGATCGCAGGCAGTCCTCTCTGAACAAAATCACCGCTCATAACGGCGATCAGAAAATCCGCTCCGGTAAGCTCTCTTGCCTTCCGGAACAGATATTCATGTCCGTTATGAAACGGATTGAGTTCACAGATAACCGCACATACCTTCATATTTCATTAGTTTTTGAAACTGTGGATAGGCGCCGGTATACGACCTTTCCGGCTTATGAATTCCTCACATGAAAAACCGTTGACTGCCATTACCGGTGCATGACCCAGAAGTCCTCCGAATTCAACCGTATCTCCGACCTTCTTGCCTTTTGCCGGACACAGACGCACGGCAGTCGTTTTGTTATTGATCATTCCTATTGCCATTTCATCCGCAATGATACCGCTTATCGTTGCTGCACTGATATCACCCGGAACAGCGATCATATCAAGTCCTACGGAACACACGCATGTCATCGCCTCAAGTTTTTCAATGGTCAGGGCTCCGGCTGTTGCGGCATCTATCATACCCTGGTCTTCGGAAACCGGTATAAACGCTCCCGACAGGCCTCCAACATATGAACTTGCCATAACTCCGCCCTTTTTGACCTGGTCATTAAGGAGCGCAAGCGCGGCTGTAGTACCCGGAGCTCCGGCCCGTTCAAGTCCCATCTCGCACAGAATATCAGCCACCGAATCTCCTATCGCCGGAGTCGGTGCAAGTGACAGATCCACTATTCCAAACGGAATATCAAGGCGCTTTGAGGCCTCCTTGGCGACAAGCTGTCCTACACGGGTAACCTTGAACGCGGTCTTCTTGATAGTCTCACACAGCACTTCAAATCCTTCGCCCCTGGTCTCGGATATCGCACGCTTAACAACACCCGGTCCGGATACGCCGACATTTATAACCGCATCTCCTTCCGTTACCCCGTGGAAAGCTCCGGCCATGAACGGATTGTCATCGGGTGCATTACAGAATACGACAAGCTTTGCACATCCCAGATCAGACTTTTCCGATGTCTCCTTTATTATCCGACCCATCAGTCTGACGGCATCCATATCGATACCGCATCTGCTCGATCCGACATTGACCGATGAACATACAAGATCCGTCTCGGACAGAGCCGCCGGTATCGATCTGATCAGATTCCTGTCAGCTTCTGTCATTCCTTTGGATACGAGAGCCGAATATCCTCCGAGAAAATTCACGCCGACCGCCTTGGCCGCTTCATCAAGAGTTTTGGCGATCCTGACATAATCCGTTTCCGACTTTGCAGCACTTGCTCCCACAAGTGCTATCGGTGTAACACTGATCCTCTTGTTGACGATCGGTATACCGAACTCAAGCTCTATATCCTTTCCCGTTTTTACGAGATCCTTTGCAACCGTTGTGATCCTGTTGTAGATATTGTCACACAGTCTTCCTATATCGTCCGAAACACATTCGAGCAGGCTGATACCCAGTGTTATTGTACGTACATCGAGGTTCTGCTGCTCGATCATCTTGTTAGTTTCATTAACCTCAAAGATATTGATCATTATTCTGTCCTCAACTATATGCGATGCATAGATTCAAAAATCTCTTCCTTCTGACAATGTATTACGACACCGATCTCCTCCCCGATCTGTTCCATCTCACGGGCAACATCCGCGAACGGTTTTGCCGAATCGTTCATATCAACGACCATCATCATATTAAAATATCCAGAAACTATAGTTTGGTCTATGTCGAGTAT
>JBGUNV010000034.1:0-12182 GCA_045117595.1 Lachnospiraceae bacterium | reverse complement strand
GGGATCATTCTGCATGGCAAAAGAACTGCCGTTTATCGATATTCCGGATGATTTGGATGGATTATTGTTTGAACGCTCCGATGTATTCGATGTTCCAAATACGCCATCGTTCATAAAAAAGGATGTGTTATTGACCTTCATGTGATATCCTCCTTGATCATATGAATCCGAACTCCTTTTCGGATCAAGCGATATTAATGCTTCCCTTTAATATATCCCGACTTGTCATTTCATCAAACTCATGATCGGATCTTTTCCAGGATCCTATTCCACAGTTCCTCCTGTGCTTTCTTATCGTTGTCGTTTCTTGACTGAAGGAGTTTTATTTCATCCGTGGAAATAATAAGTGAGGTTCTGTTATTTCTCATTTGATAGTTATGATTTTCCTCCGTTCCCGGTGATCTTACATAAATATCAACTTCCGGATTCTCCTTATGGATTCTGTCAAAAACATCCCCGTAAGCCCAGTTATATGCTTTTGCATAAACTTTAAACTTTTCGCTCGGGTCGGAATTCTTGTCGGCGATCTCTTCAGACTTTAACAGATCATTATATGCGTTGATATCCTCATTTTTCATTCTATTCCGGATATCATAATACTCTTCCAGTCTGAAACTCTTGAGGATGCAAGCCTCTTCATCGGTTAGATTAAACTTTCTGTATCCGCCATCCAACTGAACTATGGATTGCTGAAGGATGGTCTCTCTTTCTGCTCGACTAGCCTGCGCGATCCCAGATGACGATATTGAAAGGGTTGCAGCCACTCCATCATCAAATGCGTTGGAAATAGCTCCTTCTTCAATAGTATTATTCAGTTTTTCCTTTATTGTCGTCTGAATTCCCTGTAGAAATTCACCGGATTTACCGTTATTAACCGCATTTATCCCGTTCATACGTCATCCTCCTTGACAATACTGATCCGAAATCCTTTTCTGATCAGGCGATATTATCACTTATCTTAAATATATCGGCATTATGAAGATAATTGTTTACATTGATAATATCACGCTTTTATATCAATTGAACCGTTCGAAAGCATTGAGGCTTGTGTTGGCAGATTCATAGCGAACTGTCTTGTCAAATCTTCGAGATCCCTGCCTTTTAGTTCCATCTTATAAGTTTCTGCTTCCTGTCGACGAACCTCTGCGCGTTCTTCTTCCTGTTTCTTTTCCTCGGCTTTTCGTTCTGCCCTTTTCTTCTTAACCTTCTCAAGCCATTCATCAATGTCCGGATCGGTTCCTCCGCCATCAGTTACTGTAAGCGTACACATCGTGGAATACTCCTCGCCGAACTCTATAGAACAAAACTTCAAGGTTGAACCATGAGCAATTGCTGACTGTTGAGCCTGTTTGATATAATCGGGAGCCTTTGATAATTCTCTCTCAAGCCACTCACCGGTCTTCTCATCGGACATTGCCTTACGCAACAACCCACCTGTTACATACACAACAGAATTCTTTCCCGGAGACAGACACGGATACTTCTTCATTAGGTAGTTGGCGTATTCATTTTCTGTCTTGGGCTTACTGCTTGTTGGTTCAGTGTTATTCAGTTCATATGGATTGTATGATCCTGTAATTTTCATATTAGAATTCCTCTGTCAGGCCTTTTCGTCCACCGATACACCTATTGTTCCGGTTACGCCTGTGCTCGGAGTTACACCGTCTACAACGACATTGATCGTGGCACCTTCAAGCGTTGTTCCCTCTACCGATACACTATGATCACTGTCAGATACCTCTCCTGTTTCAGATGTTGCTGCTTCTCCGTTCTTCTCGATCCTCTCTTCGGTAGCCTTCTTCTCCGCCTTCTTTTTCTCTGCTGCTTTTTCGGCTTTCTTCTTCTCTTCAGCCTTCTCTGACCTTCTGGCTTCAAGGTCGTCTTTAGCCGCCTTCTTCAGATCATCAGATGCAGTTGAAAGCGTATTCATAGTGGATTCTTCAAGTTCAGAAGCCTTTTTCTTTGTCTCCTCAAGTTCTTCCTGTTTTTTCTTAACATCTCCACCCCGGGCGCTGTCCAGCTTTATCTCCGCATCAAGCACACCGGCATGTCCGTCCATCTGGTTCTTGGCACCCTGCTGTACTCTTGCGATCTTCATTGAATTATTTGCCGACAACAACGATGTTGTCATGATACCTGATAATGCCATATTACGTCCTCCTTTGACTTATATGATAGGAAATCCGTTTCCTATAGTTTTATGCATTCTTATCAAAGAATGATATTGTCTGTGATAATTCTGTAACCTGATACGAACCTATACTGTCACTTATATTATTAAGTTGATCCATATAAGCTTCTCTCTCGTTTCGCTTTTTTTCCATGCGACGCTCAAATTCTTTCCTTTCCCTATGCATTTTTTCAATACGGGCTTCCGCTTTTTCTTTTTCTTCCTGTTTCTTTCTCGCCTTTATCCAGCGTTCTTCCTCTTCCTTATACTTTTTTTGATTTTTGCTGGTACTATTTCCATTTCTCACATTGGCTGTTCTCATTCCATAACTTGACTCTCTATTACCGTTAGCATCATAAGAAACAGTTTTTCCATAAATCTCTATACCATCACGTTTTGCCCAAGAATATATAAGTGCATTGGCTTTTTCTTCTCCGGACAAATTCCATTCAACCTCTTTTGCAAATTCAGGATCATTTGCCATTTTTTTCAAGCAATCAGGTGAAAGATTTACGACCGTCTTACCAGGACTACAAGGCATAACTCCACCTTGAGTGTTAAAGCTTATTTGCGGAAACTGTTTACACAATTTTACATAATACTCCTGTACCCTATCTCCACTTCCTTGAACATATTCATTTTTTTGATTATCAGCCTGTTTGTTTTTTTTGATAGAATATATCTCATTATTCAAGTATTGATCATAATTGTTTGTTATCTCCATAGACATTCATTTATCTCCTTACGGATATTAGTAATAAGAACCCACGTCATCTATACCCGGTAATCGATCCGTTTATACTTATCTGGCAACAGATCATCTTCCACCAGATCTTCTGTTTTTATAGGTTCCTGATACAATGCCTGTTTCAGATCCTGCTCTGACAGAGCCTCCTCTGCCATTTCTTCAAGTTCTTCTGCAGCTTTCTCCGTCATCTCTTCCGTGATATCCTCGAGTTCGTCCATCACTTCTCCGAGGATTCCACCATCCATATCTACTCCTGTAGCCTCTTCGATCATATCCTCGCGTCTCTCTTCAGGAGTCTTAGGAGCATTCTTCTCGGCTGCTTCAGCGATCTTCTCGCCAAGTTCCCTTGCTTCATCAAGCATATGGAAAACCTGACTGTTATTAAACTCAACCTTGGCAAGCGCGATCTGATCATCATAACCATGAAGCATTTCCAGTTTTCTGGAGATATCTTCAAGCGAATCCGTCTTCATGGTCTTCAGATTTTCTTTCTGTTGCTCGAAGAAAGCTATCTTATTATCTCTCTTGGCCATTCTGTCCAGACGGTCCTGTGTACTTTTAAGACCGGGATTACCCATTCCGAGAAGGCCTGCGCCTTTCATAGCTACGTTCATGGCTTTAGTCCTTTCTTACTCCGACAGTGCATCCCCGGGATCTTTTGACTTGTAATATTCCTCAAACAGCTTGTTCGCTGCATCAAATGTCTCTCCGCATATGCCCGGAAGTTCCTTGCCCCATGATTTTGTAGCAAGCTTGAAGCCCTTCTCCATGGCCTTCTGCATTTCTTTCATCTTATCAACATCATCCCCGGCAAGTGCACATGCAAAATCAAACAGTCTCTGGGATGTCTGTTTAACGCCATAATATCCGTCTTCACTGATATCCCTCTGGGCCTGCGCCTTTTCTGCTGCAGTTACAGTAACCTTCCCGCCGGAAAGAAGTGTCCAGATATCATTTCCGGTAGCTTTTCCATATGCTCCGGCCTGATCTGCTATGGTTCTGTGTACGATGCTTACAAGCTGCTGTTCCCTCTGCCTTGCATCTTCCTTCAGCTGATCGACGATCGCAGCCCTGTCAGATGCACTCATCTTGTTGATCGAATATGTTGAGTTGTCTACTTTTTCTCCGGACTTATCATAAACAACACCTTCCTTGACATACGCAGTCCTACCCTGATCTGTAGTCTTTTCGGAAATATCGACATCCTTTTTCTGATTATCTGCGTTAGTGTATCCGGTTTTGTAATTCGTATAATCTGTTCCTACGTTCATTGACATGATTTTCATCCTCCTTAATCTTCCGTGATTTTCATTAACATCCTTGTTATTCTTTGGTATCGATCTTGGTCGATACTATCTGTGACAGTGCTTTAGAATACGTTCCATTGCTCGTATATGTTCCGCCGGCACTTGCGGCTTCGTTTGCTATCGTATTACCCTTTGTTGCAATCTTGTCGGCAAAAGAGTTGTAACCCGTAAACAGTGTCTTAAGCGTTGAAATGTCAGCATTCTTAAGGTCTTCCTCGTTAAGTTCGAGCTTATTACCGCTTGTGATCGTGATACCGGCCTTTTCAAGTGTTTTCTTATATGCCGCGGTTGTCTTGACCATGAAGGATGCATTTCTCAGCACACCCTTTGTATCGGATTCACCCGCACCGGATACTGTGTTGTTATAGTTCTCGATAAAGCCTTTAACAGCCTTTGTGATAGCCTTCCAGTCGTAATCCTCTTTGGTCGTTTCCTCTCCGGTCTTATCGTCTTTCTCCGTAATGGTCTTCTTCTGCCATAATGAATCATCCATCAAAGCTTTTGCTGCATTCGCCATTCCTCCGGCGTTACCGGCCATCTGTGTAAGCTTGGAAGTGCTTTCCTTGGACTCTGCGGCCTTCTGTGCCTTTTCCTGTCCGTAGTACGCCTTCATAAGCTTGCCGTATGATCCGTTCTTGATCATGGCATAATCCGCCAGATCGAATGAACCGCCACCATTACTGTTGGTATTGACGCTCAATCCTGACAGAAAATCGTTGGAATAGCCTGATCCGGCCCCACCATAGACTTCGTCGTAATAATTACTGTTTGCTGTTTGTCTGATCGTTGACATCTCCTGAACCTCCTGTTCTTCTTATGAAATCCGTTTCCTTGCAACATAAGATGCTGTATCTAATCGTTCTATCGTAATAGGACAGCATCAAATAAACCCACATTACGTGAAACGCACTTTTTCCAACTTGAAATGCATTTAGCCGGAAAAATATAGATCGTTTGATTTCAGTATCGGGAATTAACAGGATTATTCAATAGATTTGACGTGAAGTGCACTTTTTATAACGTGAATAGCAATTTAACCGATGAACATGACATTCAGGACAAAGATATAGCCATCTTTATCTGCTTCCTGACGTATTTCGATATCACCCTTGTACTTACGGGCGATTATCCTTATATTCTTGAGACCGTACCCATGGCCGTCCTCCTTCTTGGACGAGACCGGGAGATCCTCTTCAGGATCAATGTATGCTTTGTTATCAATATGGTTCTTAAGGCTTATGATAAAAGTATTGTCACGGATGACGGACGTAAGCTTTACAGCCGGATCCTGTGCGGATACAGATGCCTCATAGGCGTTCTGGAGTGCATTTGTAATGACAACACTCATATCAAATGGATTTATCTGTAACTGATCCGGATAGCGGAATGAATACTCAAAAGGGATTTTTGCCTTATCAAAACGACCGGCAAACTCTGATATTGCAACATCAATGATCGGATTGCCTGTTTTTACTGGCATTCCTGCCTCTTCATAATTCTTTTTCCACTGTCCAATGTATTCATTCAGTGCATCCTTCTCTCCATTTTCGATCAGACCTTCTATAACCGCCATGTGATTACCCATATCGTGTCGCATAGATCTTATCTTCTCATACATATCTTCAATTTGATCCATATGGCGCTCTATGTCCTCTGTCTGGCTTTCAAGAGCATGCTTGGCATACTGTTCTTCCTGATTTTCCTTGATCTGCTGGTAAAAGACTATAATCACTATAATCGAAGCATATGACAGAACGCAAAAGGCGATCCTGAACACATCCCCGGGGATATTCTCCTTGATACTGCCATTCTCCATACCGGACATCCAAAGATTGAAGTATGACCGAATGATGGATTTTACAACCAGAAGGGAACTTGTCGGGGCAAGCAGCATGATAAACTCGCGCCATGACAATTCTTCGTATTTACGCTTATACGTCTTATGAAGAAGTCGAAATGAGAAAAAGATCAGAATGATCCCCAAACCATAATACAAAACGTTATAGATGATAAAATACAGAACCATTGCAGTAATGCTACTTGCAACAGGTTCCCACGTAAGAGTGATATCTCGTTCATAAAATCCCAGCTCCGAGAGCATCTCAATAACGATCCACCAGATCAGTGAGAATATCGAGCACAGGAACACTTTCTGTAATGGATTCCTTTTCTCATCCAGGAAATACAACACAAGAACCGGTAATAGTATCGATAGAAGTGTCAATAATCTTCCGAGCGCTCTTGGACCGTCTGTGTGTTGCCCGATAAAGCTTATGATCCAATAAACTACCGCTGCATAATACACTGCTCGCTTCTTTATCACAAACGGTTTGAGCCAGTATATATACAGGACGGCTGTCGCAATATAGAATATCTCCAGTAGTACAGCCACAAAGGTATCAAAAAAAACCGGGGAAACTTCCATCACAGATTCTCCCTTCTTGTATGAAACGAAAGATATGCCTTTACAAGATCCTGATATTTACCTCTGGCGACAGGAATCTCATCGCCTAACACAGTTGCAGTCTTTGCATCATATGACTTTACATAGGACAGATTTATAAGATATGCTCTGTGAACTCTGAAAAAATCATCACCTGCCACCTTTTCCAGATCACTCATTTTCCCATAGTACTCTATCTGTTTCCGGTCCTTCATATGAAGAATGATACGATGCTCAAGGACTTCCGCATATGTTACATCTGTCAGCGCTACCGTTCGGTTAACCCCTCCTGATTTTATCAGGAAGGATCTTCCGTTTTCGGATCCATTCTTGTTCTCCATAATTGTATTGATCCCCCTCCGTTCGTTGGCAAGATCAACTGCCTTCTTAATCGTCTCAACAAGTTTGTCCCTGCCAAACGGTTTTACTATATATTGAACGGCTCCAACATCGAATGCCTGAAAGACATATTCCTCCACCGCAGTTACAAATACAAGGATAGTTTTATTGCCCATCGTACGGAGTATCCGTGCGGCCTTCATCCCGTCCATCCCTGGCATTTGAATATCGAGAAACAGGATATCCGCATCAAAACTAGCCGATACCATATCCGATGCATCAGAGTATTGTGACACCAAAGCGTCCGGATCAACTTCCCGTACACACTTCTCGATATAGTCCCTTATAGGTTTTTCATCATCGCATATGGCTATCTTCAGTTCACGATCCATTTCTGACTTCCTTCCAAACCCAATATGTCGTTGTTATTATCGGAAAGACTGTTGCGTATTATAATATATTATACGTGAAACGCACTTTTTTTGACGTGAAATGCAAAAAGCATGTCTTTTCCCCCAATTTTTCCCCCATTTTTTCCCCCATCGATGGGGGAAAACTGTCGAAATCAGACAAAAACAGACGACGTATGTCGAACACAATGAGGGCCTTCAAACCCGCGCCGTTACTGCGTTTTCAGGCAACAAAATAGCACCTGATGAAATCAGATGCTATTGAGTGCAGAAAAAGGGACTTGAACCCTCATGGTATTGCTACCACACGGACCTGAACCGTGCGCGTCTGCCAATTCCGCCATTTCTGCATATGCTATCAGGTGGTACCCGACAATATATTTTGCCTTATCAGATCCGTTTTGTCAAGACACCTGTCACTCCGGAGCAAATTCAAACACTTCACTGTTGTCCTCATCAACCGATCCGATGATGTTCCGGATATTCCGGCAGGCATCCCCGTACATACGCATAGCCTCTTCATGGTTGGATCTGATGTATCCGTCATCCTTTTCATTGGCTGCCTTCTCAAGGGCAGCAGCCGCTTTTGAGAGCCCGACAACACCGATCGTTGCCGACGAACTCTTGATCGAATGGATAAGGATCGCATAATCATCCCATACTTTCTGATCATAGCAGGATTCAAGGCTTTCTGATTTTCTGGGCCATTCCGCGGCATACGCCGAGAGCACTTCCTTATAGACCGCAGGTTCTCCGGCGCAGAATGATAAGGCAGAAGCTGTATCAAAACCTTTCTCTTTAAGTTTCGATACAAAAGCATCCTCTCCGTTGTCATGTTCAATCGCAGATTCCTGTTCTTTTCCTGTTTCCGATACAACCTTATCTTCGGGGATATATGATATCAGCATCCTCTCAAGTTCACGCCCATCGATCGGCTTGGTCAGATAGTCAGAAAATCCCTTCCTCAGATACCTTTCCTTTGCGCCGCGGATCGCATCTGCTGTCAGGCAGATGATAGGGGTGCCGGCATTCAAACCTCTTTCAAGAAATCGTATCTTTTTAAGTGTCTCGGTCCCGTCCATTCCGGGCATGCGCTGATCCAGGAGGATCACGTCATAACGGGTATTATCGGCGAGATTTATCGCATCCGGTCCGTTAGATGCCGTGTCGATCGTCATTCCGGTTTTCTTCAGAAGACTCTTGACCACTATGATGTTAATGTCAGTATCATCGACCACGAGCACTCTGGCATCAGGCGCATAAAATGATTCCCTGTATGAATGAAGATCATCATCGGTTATTTCTATGCTGCTGTACTCACCCACCGGTTCATCATTTTCTATCTTCTGCCACAGTTCAAACGAGAAAGAGGAACCCTTTTCATATTCGCTCTCAACCTTCAGTTCACTGCCCATAAGATTCAGCAGTTTAGTGACTATCGATATTCCCAGACCGGTTCCTTCTATGTTACGGTTACGAACCTCATCAAGCCTCTCAAAAGACTCAAAGAGACGCTGCATTTCCTCATCCTTTATGCCTATACCGGTGTCCTTTACCTCAACATACATAAGGACTCGGCCGTCTTCTCTCTTCCTTTCCGCTATGTCCAGTGTCACCGATCCCTTCGGTGTATATTTTACAGCGTTGGTCAGAAGGTTCAGTATCACCTGCTGAATACGGGCATCATCACCGTACAGTTCAGACGGAAGCTGCGGTGATACGTTGATATTCAGTTCAAGTTTTTTCTGTTTTGCCCTCTCGCTGATGGAAGCCTCAAGATAGTTTACCAGTGAGACCAGACTGTATCTGACCGGTATGATCTCCATTTTCCCGTCTTCGATCTTGGAAAAATCAAGTATGCTGTTAATGAGCTGGAGCAACGCGGATCCGGAATTCTTGATGTTCTTCGAGTACTCCAGGATATCCTTTTCATCGGTTTCCCTTATGATCATCTCATTCATCCCGAGGATCGCATTAATGGGTGTCCGGATCTCATGGGACATATCGGCGAGGAAACTGCTTTTTGCCTTATTGGCTTCCTCTGCGGCATTCATTTCCAGGCGGAGAACCTTGGCTTCATACTCCTGTTTCTGCCGCCCTACTCTCATCTCCTCCATCTTACGGTTATAAGCCTGTTCGTTCCTGTAACCCAGATAATAGAAAAAAGAGATCAGTGTAAAAATGGTAACCGATACAAGTATATTGACCATCATCTGTGAACGCGTGTCTTCAAGAAGGTCTGTATTGCTGACGAGGATCGTCATATACCACTGACCCATAACGGGACTTATGAACAGCGTACAGTCTTCACCGTCAATATCCGCATCTATCCTACCCGCGCCTGTTGATGTGAGCTGATCCATGACTTCGGTTCCGTAGATCTCGGAAAAATTTTCTCCAACCAGTGAAGGATCGTGATGGGCGACTATCATACCCTCCTCATTCACGACCAGACCATATCCTTTTCCGTCTATATCTATACTGCCGGTGACATCCTGAATATGATTAACGATAACATCAAGTGCCACAACGTTCTTCGGCCTGCCCGGGATCGGATCCGAAACCATTTTACATATCGTTATAACAGCAGATCCTGTCTGTGCATCAATATAGGGCGGAACAATGATAACCCGTCCGTTCGCTTTTACGGCAGCCTTGTACCAGTCACGTTCTGTCGGATCATACCCTTCCTCCGGAACCCATCCGAGACCGTCCAGATATTTTCCATCTATGACCGCATATATCCCTGTAAAGTTTTCGTCAAACTCACGGGCCTGGTTTGTGGTCTCCCCGACTATGTACTGTTCGATCTTTTCTACCGGCTCACCCATCTGAACCATCATTTCCACAGTATCGGCAGTAACCTTTAGTGTCGACACCGCAAGATTCAGGTAGTTTTCCATCTCAGCGGCCGTTGCGACCGCCTTGTCCTGTCCGCTGTCATATACACGTGCCGATGAAACGTTATAATACAGCCTGGAATTGTATATACCCGAAAATATCATCAACCCCAAAGTGATCATAAGGGTCAGCACCAGATTGAGACGCATATTTTTCTCATCAACTTCGTTTTGGATGCTCTCACTTACAGGCTTGTATCTGATCGCCACTATGTACATGGCAGCAAGCACCGCAATAACAAGGAACAACGACAGGGTAAACAGCATTATCGCAATGATCTTGTAGACATCGGTGTCGCTTCCCTGCACGGGCAGCGTGCCCTTCATCCATACGGCCAGATAGTAGCCGCCGGCACATATGCCCAGGATGATAAGCGTGATAATAGCCTGAACCCTGATCTGAAATCCGAATTCATCGGTAGTCTTTTTGGGACGCGTAATCCCTTTTGTCATATAATCTTTTGTTTCGCTGTATGGGAGTATAATGCCGAGAATACAACCGGCGAGTTCAAAATAATAATACGGATTAAGTGCCTCGGACGGCCAGTCAAAACATGATGCGGTCCACATCATATACTCGGCTGAGATTATCAGCAGGATAACAGTCTGAAGGTGCGGGAAATCTGCCCCCTCATTTCTGTTTGCCCGGTAATACAATATGCCCTGCAGACATAATACGGCGGCAACGGTATATATCACGCCGGACCAGAGATTGTTGAATATCCCGCCGAACTGTATATAAAGCACAAACTGGCAGATGTTGATCGGGATCGGAAGCAGCATGAACGGGTGAAAAAATCCCTTCGCACCTTGAGGCCTCGCATGAAGTACTGCAATAAGCAGCATCAGATATGACAGATTCCAACCCAGATACGCGAAAAATTCGGATACATCCGGGTTCTCACTCATTACCAGGGTATATACGGTCCAGTAATAATCACTGAGCAGATGGGCAAGAAAATAAACAGAGAGAACGAGATACCCTCTCCGAGGTGTGTCGATATACCGAAACAGGCAGCTCATCAGTGCGATGATTATCGCAATGAGCACTATAAGGTTTTCCGCGATCTCAAACAAACAGTGTTCCTCTTACCTGTTAAAACGTTCCAGCATCCAGTTATACAGATCGTTATATACAACCTCCCGGTCAAGTTCGTTAAGTATCTCGTGGCGGTCACCTTCGTACAGTTTGATCGACAGATCCTTTACTCCGGCCGCCTTAAACTTTTCATATGATATACGGACTCCCTTACCGAACAAACCCACGGGATCCTGATCTCCCGATACAAATATGACGGGAATGTCCATGTTCATCCTGCGGATATTGGACATTTTGATATCATACCATATCGAACGCAACAACACCTTGTAACCGTTCAGCGAGAACTCACAGTTGGCCTTCGGATTGGTGGGATCCATGAATTTCTTTACATTTTCAACATTTTTGGACAGCCAGCTGTTTTCGGGATGTCCGCCTGTTGTATCAAACTTTTTATAGGCGCTTCCGAACATAATTTTCCGGACGAACGAAGACTTACTGTCCCTGCCCTTTATCGCCATAAGAGCCGAACACAGAGTATTTCCTATGATCAGTGATGCGCTGCCCTCACTTCCCGTACCCATGATTATCGCACCGTTAACACCCGAAAGTACCGGTGCTTTTACCGACAGAAATTTGCGCAGAAGGTATGACCCCATGCTGTGTCCTAATATAAAATAAGGCTTGTCCTGGTACATGTCCTTTATGATCCGGTAATTCTCATACATGTCATCCACCATCGTGTCATCCGGATACTGGCTGTGCATGATCCCGAGATCCTCAAGCCTTGCCACCGACTCGCCGTGTCCTATATGGTCGTGTCCGA
>JBGUNV010000033.1:0-19508 GCA_045117595.1 Lachnospiraceae bacterium | reverse complement strand
AATACCATACGAGGAGCTGGAGCATGAGCGGTGTTCCACGTATGATCGATATAAATATCTTGACAGCACCCGATACGTTTTTAAGTTTTGATTTTCTCCCGAACATGATGATCATGCCGAGAGGAAGTGAACCTGCCAGAGTCAGAAAGAAAATGCCGATGGTACGAAGCATTCCCGCTCCCATTGTGGCAAGCATGGTTCCAAGGGTCATATGAGCCCCTCCTGTCTGCATTTAAAATGTCGCTCGGCCATAAGAATCGCTTCGCGATAGGCCTCGCAAACTAAAAAAAGTCAGGATCACACAGTAATCCTGACTTTTGGATCGCGGTTTATTTGCCGAGGCAGAGGAAATCCTTGATCTCAGGATACTTCTCTCCGATCTTCGCATATGTACCGTCTGCTACCAGATCGTCAAGAGCCTTCTCAACCGTATCGCGAAGCTCAGTATCTCCCTTGCGGAATCCGATAGCATACTGCTCACTTCCGAGCACCTCATCAAGGAACATATAACCTTCTGCTCCGCTCATGAGATACTGTCCGCTCGTAACATCAATTGCAACTGCATCGATCGCGCCTGCCTGAAGGTCATTGAAAGCGATCGTGTATGTCTCATATACCTCGAGGGATCCGAATGTATCGCAAAGTGCCTTCTGGCCTTCCTCATCGTTAAGAAGATCATATGCACTTGTTGCAGTCTGAACGCCGACAGCCTTGCCTGCCAGATCTGCGAGAGTCTTGATACCGGAATCTTCCTTGACCATGATCATCTGTGTGTTGTCGGAATAAGGCTTGGACCATGTGTAGTCGTCCTCACGTCCGTTGATGGTGAATCCTGACCAGATGCAGTCGCAGCTGCCGGCATTAAGCTCGGCATCCTTTGCATCCCAGTTGAAAGGTACGGCCTGGTATTCCCAGCCGAGATGATCACAGACAGCCTGTGCGAGTTCAACATCGAATCCGCCCATGGTTCCGTCCTCATTGATATATGAGTACGGCGGATAATCAAGATCGAACCCGTGCTTGAACACTTTCTTCTCCGATCCCGCATCGGAATTCGTGTTTACGGAAACACTGCATCCGGCGAGTGAAAGCATCATCGTACCTGCGAGTAACAAAGCGATAATCTTTTTCATGTTTTTAATCTCCTGCAAAATGTGATCACAAAAATATCCTTTAGCATTTTAGCACAGCATAGACCGATATGCAAAAACTACTTGCGATAAAACTACTTGTGATACGGCTCCCCGTTTTTTATGCGATATGCCCTGTAGACCTGTTCAAGAAGCACAACCCTCATGAGCTGGTGCGGAAAGGTCATGCGTGAAAACGAAAGCTTCATATATCCCCTGTCCTTAAGCTTCTCATCGAGTCCGAGCGAACCTCCGATGACAAACTGGATATGACTGGCTCCCCGGTTCTCGACAGAAGTTATCATATCGGCAAGTTCCTCCGAGGAACACATGGATCCCTCTATGCACAGAGGGATCAGTATGGCATTATCATCTATGTATTTTATAAGACGGGCAGCCTCAGCACTCCTTACCAGATCTTCCTCTGTCCGGCTGGCACCTTCGGTTGTCTTCTCGTCCTTAACCTCGATAACATTTACCTTCGCGTAACGTCCGAGGCGCTTCAGATATTCATCCGCGGCATCACGGAAAAACTTTTCCTTAACCTTTCCGACCGCAAGTATATCTATCTTCATGATGTCTACTGCCTTCTGGCATCAGTCATGTAGAACACGGTAAAAAGTCCGGGCCCGCAATGGGCTCCTATGACGACTCCGAGTCCCGAAATATCCACGCGTGCCCCGGGATACATCTCCTTGATCCTGTCACGGACATAAGCGGCATCTTCGAAACAGTCGGCATGATTGATCAGAAACTCCGGGTTTTCGGGATCTATCGGATCCTTACCAACGGATTCTATAATGGAATTAAGGGCCGCCTTTCTGCCGCGTACCTTCTGTGCGGCAACAAGTGTTCCCTCATCGGGAACATACAGCACGGGCTTGATCGACAACAGTGTTCCCACAAGAGCGGATGCGTTTGACACACGTCCTCCGCGCTTTAAATAGTTCAGATCATCAACCGTAAAACGATGGGCTATCCGAAGCTTGTTCTCCTCGATCCATGACAGTACCGACTCCATGGTCTCTCCCGCCTCATACAGTCTTGTGACGTTTTTCACCAGAAGCCCGAGTCCTCCGGAAACGCACCTTGTATCAACGTTCACGATCTCGTTGTCCGGATACTCCTCCTTCAGTTCCGCTATAGCCTCATCACAGTATTTGTATGATGATGACAGAGGTCTTGTCATGTCAAGGAATATGATCCTTTTGTTACCGGCATCAAAAAGTCCCTCAAAGAATTCCCGGTATGTATACATATTGATCGCCGATGTGGAAAGCAGACTTCCCTGCCTCATCTTCTCATATGTTTCCTGTCTTGTCTCTTCCCTGCAGTCATCCTCATAATCCCTGCCGTCCATAACGTACGAATAACTTATAAAGGGAATATTGTGTTTTTCAAGATATTCCCTCTTCAGGTCACATGTTGATGCTGTTGCAATTATATAATCCTGTTCCATGATCTGCTCCCGATTTTTCTGTTATCATACCGTTACTTTACGGCATAGTTTAACTTAACGGTAATGGTCGCAGTTTTTTCACGCGACGATGTGTTGTAGGTCCCGCCGTAACTGTATTCCTCCTCGGCGGAATTCTTGGCTGTTATCTGGAATACACCGAGACTGCTCGATATAAGCTTTCCGGGTGTACATCCGCTTCCCTTTGCCATGAGATCTATACGCTGCTTGGCGTTTTCCGTGGCTGCTTCTACGAGTTCAAGCTTCAGTGAATCAAGATCCTTGTAATAATACTCGGGCGAGTTGGATGTAAACTCGACGCCCTCTTCGATGAGCTCCGTTATATCCCTTGAAACGACCTCAACGGTATCAACATCCTCCGAGGATACCGTTACGGTCTGGTACAGTTCGTAACCGTCAAACTGATCGCCGATATAGTTTCCTTCATCATTGTAGTTCGACACATATCTCTTCGAGATATTGATGGCGGAAAATACGACATCATCCTCTGCTATACCGTAATCCTCAAGGTACTCCCTGATCTTGTCCGCATCCCTGTTGAGGTTTGAATATGCCTCCGATGTGGTCCTCGCATATGTCGAATATGTACCGCGCCACACGATCAGATCGGCTTCAAAATCAACACTTGCGGATCCCGTTGCCGACAGGCCGCCGTTACCGCTCGTCTTGTACGATACAAACCCTCTGGTAAATATCATCGTGCACACAACTGCCGCTATGGCCACAATCACAACGCAGGCAAGTGTTACGATCGATCTTACTATCCCGACTGTTTTGTTCTCGTTCTGCTGTTCCATGATCCCTATTTACTCCTCTTTTTCCTCTTTCTGACCCTTCTTCTTTTGTGCAGGCCCATCTCCTGCCTGTACCTGTTTATTTCCTCAAATATAGTATTATAATCACGTTCAAAAAGCAACTCGCATATTTGGCTTTGAAGCTCTTCCGGGCTGATCCTGCCGTCCTCATTCCATGTTGCGATCTTGTCTATTACAAAGGACTTGCTCATCCGCCTGTATGCCGGCATCTCATGTTTTTCCTGTATCCTGACAAGTTCCGGTCTCCACAGGAATTCAAGTTTTTTGCGAAAGGTCACTGCCGTATTTTCCGCCGGTTCCCTCAGAACATAAAAATCATATTCGCCATCGATAAGTTCAACGGTTATCACGCCCCAGTGTTCCGGTACATGCTCCCTTATATGCAGCGCATGACTGCTCCCGACAACGACGATATTCCTGTCGTAATACATGTCATAATCCTTCACCTGCCGCGAGAGTCTGGCATAGGTATCCGCATCGCTTTTTATCTCTATCCCGAATATCGCTCCTTCGGTCACCATTACGGCATCCGCACGTGAGGATCCGATGTTCTTTTCTTCGAGTATCCTGACCTTGCCGTATTTCTCCTCCAGGAAGAAAAAAAGAGGTTCCCTTATATCCCTGTCCTTAAGCATGTTCATTCCCAAACAAAACTCTACCTGCATTCCGTATCGAAATGCAGGTAAAGTGTACTACCGTAATTCCCGTTTCATGTGTTATTCGGAGAGTTTGAAGAACTCGATCGCCGCACTCATATCGTCATTGATGTTACGCATCTCGGCGGTTGAATTCTGTGTATCCGAGCAGGCGTCGGTAACTGTCTGGCACGAAGCCGCAACTTCTTCGGCGCTCGCACCGAGCTCCTCGGATATTGCTCCGAGTTCTGTCGTTGTGTTCGACAGATCGACCTTGATCTGATCGAGTCTGTCTGTCATAACCTTGATAGTATCGATCTCTGCTATGGATGCCTCTACCGAATCCGACAGTACGTTGAACTTCTCCTGTGCCTGTTCGATATCGGACTGTTCCTTACTGATGACATCAAATACACGGTTACTTATGTCAACCGTTCCATTGGAAAGAACAATGACATTTTCGATGATCTGCTTGATCTCCTTGGCCGACTGTGCCGAGGAATCAGCAAGGCTTCTGATCTCATCCGCAACAACCGCGAATCCGCGTCCGGCCTCTCCGGCACGGGCTGCCTCGATGGATGCATTGAGCGAGAGCAGGTTCGTCTGTGCGGCGATGGACTCGATAGCCTGTACCGCAGATCCGATCTCTGCTATCGCGGAGTTCGTCTCGGATATCTTGTTGTTGATGTTCGTCATTGCCTCAACCGACTCATTAGCGCCCGCATATACGCTCTTCATGCAGTCTGTGGCATCATTATTGGCATTCTTGATCGTCTGGGATGCTTCGAACAGCTTCTTGACGTTATCATTAAGAAGTTCTATATCTCCACCGAGCTCTGCTGCCTTCTCCGCCATTGTCTGTGCGTTCTCGGCAACGCTCTGTGATGTCTGTGCAACCTCATTGATCGCCATATTGATCTGGGATACGGACTCAACGTTATTGCCTGTCATACCGTCAACACTGACGATCGCATTGTTAAGAACAAATGCCGAATCCTTTACCGATCTCATGGATGTTGAAAGCGCATTCTTGAGGTCATGGAAAGCAGTGATAATGCTGACAGTTTCCTTGATATGCGACTTCGCATTACACTCGGCCGTAACATCACCGGTTGCAAGCTTCTCGAGCGACTTGCTAATCGTGATGAGCGGAACGGAGATGATCCTCTCGATAAGGAGAGCTACAACCGCAAATATAAGTATGCATGCAACGATGATTATGATCGTGTATTTCCTGATGGCATTAAGTCCCGAAAGGACATCATCCTCATCTGCGGTAAGGACCGCGATATAATGCTCATTGGCTCCGACATAATATCCGGCATATTTGATCTTGCCCTTATATTCATAATCGACAACGTCGGGTTCGGGATGCTCACCTGCGGCAAGCTTTGCGACAAGTCCCTTGACCGCTGCGTTCTCAACCGGATTGCCTACCTTGGATTCATCCGGATGGAACAGCATCGTTCCTTCCTTGTCGACAATATAAATATATGCACTGGAAAGTTCAAGACCGGAAACATCAGATATCGCTTCGGCTATACCCTTTACGTAGAATCCGCAGCCCGCAAATCCGAGAGGAGTTCCATCATCGTCAAGTACAGGTGTATACATTGACATTATTATCTGTCCAGATGCGGGGCTCGTCATGATACCCGTATTGAACACTCCGCCTTCCGCTGAAAGCATTGATTCCTGAAGCTTTGAAAGGCTGTCGCCTTCTCTTAATACCATTCCAACAGCACCCTCATTCGGATGAGTAAGAACCTGGGAATTCCAGTCAGCAAGATAGATGCCTTCCCAACCGCTTAATTTACTGAAATAATCCACGGTATATGCCTGGGCTCTCTGCTGGATCATCTGATTGTCGGGAGCCCTGAGGGCCTCCTTGATGATCGGAGCCGCAGTATACGCTTTCAATATGGCCTTGTTCGTGGCAGCCATCGAGTCGAATGAATTACCCACGACCTCAACAACCTGAACAAGCGAATTGTGCGTATAATTCTTCATCTCCGAACTGCTCTCGTTGATGGTAACGATACCGATGATCACGGATGATACCAGAAGCGGAAGCAATGCGAACAAAATAAGAGTTATCCGCATATTAAGCTTTGACTGTGAACCCTTCTTGGCGGCCTTTGAGCTTCCTCTGGAAGTCCCCCTCGCCGCCTGAGGCCTGGTTCTGTTTGTAGTTGCCATAATAACCCTCTCCTTATATGTTTTTTATATCGTCCGGAAAACAACATTTTCCCGACGGACTCTATAGGCAATATTATAGTCACATCGTCCGATAAAATCAAGGAACACGTCATATTTTCGGTAACGCGTTATTCTTTTTTCAGGAACGACGGAGTCATATCATTGACCCATTGTCTGAAAAGCTTGACAAAATCGACATCCATGATACCTGTAAGGTACATATATATGCTGATGATTATTGCAAGTGCGGCAAATATCATGCCGATCATAATCTCTGTCTTTCCGAGTTTTCTGAGCGGCTTCTTTTTTATCATAAGACGAAGCGAACCGAGGATTATCGCAAGTGAAGCCGGAAAAATCCCCACTATCACGGCAGACATAACGAACCCGACAAGTCCGAGTACAAGAATAACTATCTCCATATCTTTATTTTACCCCTTACATCGAAAAATAGTTATATATAAGCAATGCTCCGGATATCATCAGCAACGCATATATGACCTTCAGGAACATCTCCCGATCCAGCCTGTCGGCGACCTTTTTGCCGACATATATGGCAAGTCCGACCGGAACGATCGAGTATGCGACCAGCATATATTCCCCGTTCGCATACATACCCTGCCTTATCATATGGATGACCATATATGTGTTGATAACGGTCCAGACCGTTGATATCGTGGCACGGAATCTGTTTTTTTCAGGTATAGCGGAAACAGCGTAGATGACGAGAAAAGGACCTCCCGAGGTAAACATCCCCTGCATAAGTCCCGACAGTATAAGCGCACATATCCGAAAAGCCTTCGGTATCTCCTTTTCAGAGTGAAAGAACAGCTTCCATGCCCCGATCGCAACGACGATGATGCCATATACCAGCATCAGTATTCTCAGCGGAAGCGCAGTAAAGAGCCACATTCCGAGCAAAACGCCCGGGGCCATACCCGCAAGTATGATCCCGAGCTGTTTTAAGTCAATGCTTTTGATCTCGCGCAACGATACAATAATGCACGTCAGCCACAAAATACATGTAACGGCAGCCTTTGCCTCGGCAACTCCGACGAGCGCCATGGATGGCGGCATCGCTATAGGGCCGCCGCCGAAACCGGTCACGGCCTGTACGAAGTTTGAAAACAGTTGTACGAGTACAAATAAAACCGTTCTGATGATCTGTGGCATATGATCTTAACCGCTGATAAGTTTATTGAATCCGTCTATGAACGCATTCATGTTTCTGGCTGCGATGAAGATGAATATTCCGATAACGATCACCACAAGAACATTGAACCATGTCTTGTTGGCATATTCCTTCATGATCGTCTTATCATTGGCGACGATGAGAAGAAGTATTCCGGTGATCGGAAGCAGGAATGCATTGGCAGCCTGTGCAAACAGAATGATCTCTGTAGGTGATGCTCCAAGTGCAAGTGATGCAAACAGTCCGAATGCCACTACTATGATCCAGAACACCTTGAACTTCATCTTCTTGAGGTCCTCATCCCATCCGAGGATACCGGTTGAAGCAAATGCAGCTGCAAGAGGTGCCGTGATCGTGGATGAGATACCGGCTGCAAAGAGGCCTATTCCGAAGAATACCGTTGCCCATGATCCGAGAAGGGGCTCAAGTGATTTTGCCATATCTCCGCCGGATGAGATCTCAGCGCCGCTAAGGTTGATGGTAGCGCCTGCGCAGACGATGATCGCCATTGAGATAAGTCCGCCAAGACCGATCGAGATGATCGAATCGAGTCTTGAATTTGCAAGTCCTTCGTTCACGTCCGAATCGTTACCCCATTTCTTAGAAGCACTTGATGCATGGAGGTAGATATTGTAAGGAACGACAGTTGTACCCATAAGGGCTGCAACGGTCATCCATGCATTCTCCTCAGCAGGTGCCTTGAAACCGAAGAGGCCTGCAAATACCGCACCCCAGTCGGGCTTTGCGGCAAATGCCGTTACGAAGAACACAACACCCATGATGACAACGAGTGCCGTCAGGAATTTTTCGATGTACACGTAGCTTCCCGACCACAGAAGTGCTGCTGCAACAACACCTATAACGATGACAAGGATGATCTTGCCCGTATCGCCCGAAAGGCCCGGGAATGCCGACTGGATACCGAGAACCGAACCCGTGATGTTACCGGTCTCATATGCGATGTTACCTACAAATACGGCTGCGATGACAAGGATTGCAAGAAGTATCCTTGCAGTTGAATTTGTAAACTTGGCACGAAGCGCCTGGCCGAGGCCCATCTTGGACACGATACCGAGACGTGCTGCCATCGACTGCATGATGATGACCGAGATTACCGACAGGAGCATTGCCCACAGCAGTGTATAGCCGTAGCTGGCTCCCGACTTGGAACAGCTTGTTACCGTTCCCGGACCGATGAACGCTGCAGCAACGAGCGCACCCGGACCAATGTTTTTGAGTCTTGTTTTGAACTTTTCCATTTTTTCCTCCTCATAAAAATTTATATTGATTTATGAAAGAACCTTTGAAAGCGGAGCTGTCTCTATCCCCTCTCCGGCAAGCCTTTCCCTTATCGTTTTTACGAATTCGAGAGCGTGCGGGTTGTCGCCGTGAACACATATCGAATCTATCCGAAGTTCCAGTTCGTTACCGGAATATGTCGTTACGTATCCGGTCTTTAAAACCTTGATGACCCTTTCAATGGCTTCATTCTCATCGGTTATCATTGCGCCTTCCTTAGTCCTGGCACGAAGAGATCCGTCATCCTCATATGCCCTGTCGGAGAAAAACTCATTGGCACACCGAAGACCCGTATCCTGCCCCGCTTTTATCATCTGTGAACCTGACAGTCCGAGAAGTATGATATCCGGATCAAAATCATATATTGCCGAGCATATACCCTTCGCAAGTTCATAGTCTTTTCCGGCCATGTTGTACAGAGCGCCGTGCGGCTTTACATGCTGTATCCTCACGCCCTGCTGGACACAGAACGCATTAAGCGCCCCAAGCTGGTACGTAACATAAGCATATGCCTCCTTCGGCGAGATGTTCATGTTCCTGCGTCCGAATCCCATCAGGTCGTAAAACCCGGGATGTGCGCCTATTCCGGCATTTGCCGCTACCGCCTTTTCAACCGTGCTTCGCATCACAACGGGATCGGATGCATGAAAGCCGCATGCGACATTCACACTCGAAACGAGCTTTATCACCTCGTCATCCATTCCTATCGTATATGCACCGAAACTCTCACCGAGATCGCTGTTAAGATCAACCATCCTTCCCATGATAACCACCTAATTCTTCCAATGTTTAAACAGTCTGTGCATGAAGCTTGTCTTGATGAACCTCTCATTGAGCAGCCTCATACGTTCACGTTCCATCATATATATCCTCTGGGCCTCTTCTATCGTGACCCTTATAAACTTTATCTTCTGCGGATATTTGCACTGGGCAAGTTTTCCCAGATCCACCGAGATCACATTCGCGATCTTCGTATAACCGCCGAGTGTCTGGCGGTCCGACATCATGATGATCGGCTGCCCGTTGCTCGGAACCTGTATCGCGCCCTTTGCTATACCGTCGGAAATGATATCCGCCCCGAGCTCATTATGCTCTATGACCGGTCCCTCGAGACGATAACCCATCCTGTCGCACTGGGACGTTACCGTGAACTCGCCAAGCAGAAATGTATGTATACCGTTTTCGGTAAAATGATCGTCCTGTGGCCCCATCGTGACCCGCAGTTCCACCACATCCTGGCCGTAATCCGGTCTCTCGAGTCTTCTGTCCTTCATCGAATGAAGACTTTTGACATTACTGAGGAACCCGATCTCATCTCCGTCCTTTATCGCACGGCCCATAAGTCCGCCCAGTTTGCATTTTACATCCGTCGATCTTGATCCCATGACCTCCGGTACATCAAGTCCTCCGGCAAACGCAATGTACCCCCATGTACCGCTCCTGCAGAATCCCATCTCCAGTTCATCACCGCGTTTTACGGCAACCGCAGTGTACATCGGGATGCTCTCTCCGTTGATCTTCGGGTCAAAATCTCCTCCCGTGATGGCGATAACAGAATCTGATGTAAAATACAGAGTCGGTCCGCATATGGTAAACTCCAGCACGGCTTCGCGGTCAGTGTTGTCAAGAAGAACATTCGCAGCCCAGTAGGAGTGCCTGTCCATCGCGCCGCATACATGGAAGCCCAGATTCTGGTAGCCCATCCGGCCGTAGTCCTGTACAGTTGTAAATATTCCGCCCTTGTTAAATACTATTCCCATTATTCTTCCGTTTTAAACTCATATTCTCCGCGAAGATCCATCTCGCGCAGTTCGTCAAATTCCTCAGCAGTTATCGGTCTGAACCTTATATGATCACCTGCCATATACGGTATGGGTTTGTCCTTTTCGGGATTATAACATCTGACCGGAGTTACACCGATTATACGCCATCCCCCCGGGGACTCCATCGGATATAACCCTGTCTGCCCTCCGCCTATGCCGACCGAACCGGCCTCGAGCCTGATCCTGGGACTCTCAAGCCGCGGTGTGTGTATTCTCTCATCAAGTCCTCCGAGATACGGAAATCCCGGCTGGAACCCGAGCATATATACAAGATAGGGGGTTGATGTATGGATCCTTATGACCTCATCGATACTTATCCCGGCATGCTCGGCAACGAATGCTATATCCGGTCCGAACTTTTCATCATAACAGACGGGGACCTCAACTATCCGCTTCTTATGTGTTGATTCGCTTATCGGTTCCGAAAGGGTCTTTTCGATTATTGACCTGATACGGTCATATGAGAGAACTCCGGGATTATAGTGTATAAGAACAGAGCGGAATGAAGGAACAAATTCTTCGATCCCCCTGATCCTCTCATCCGACAGTTTCCTGATGAACCCCATCAGTCTGGCATTGATATGTTCGTCGATCTCATTTCCGAATTCTACCGCGAGAGCCCTGTCTCCGGTCGGAAGTATACGTGGATAGATAATACTCATGTGCTAGATTATATCAGAATTATCGCATAGTAACAAACAAAAAATGACATTTGAACTGTGGTTATTTACCATCAAGCATCTGGCGCAGACGTATGATGCGACCATCATGTTGTTCAACCAGTTATCCGATGAGCAAAAAGAAGCTCTGCGCAAGGAGTACGAAGAAACAGAAAAAGAATAAGGTGCATCAGATAAAATGCGGGACCGGCAGGCCTGCACCATGCTATTGTAATTACTCCCTTAACCCTTTATACTGAATGAAACAGATTGCGGATATGATGCAGTATCCGCAAATTACTTAGCTGCGAAAGGATGATTCATAGCATGGATAATACCCATTCAAACGAAGAGCGCGCCAACAGAACCGCTCTGATACTGTTCACCGTACTTACATCGATCATCAGTCTGGCATATATCATTCAGCTTGTTAAGGGCGAGGCCGGACTTGATAAATTTCTCCCTGTCGAGATATTCGATCTCGTCCCCATGATCGCCTGCTGGGTGATATACAAAAAGAATCCCGACTCACCATTGATAAGGCATGTCATAGGTATCGGATACGGTATCTTCTATCTGATCGTATGTTTGATAACCACAAATACGATCCTTGTATTTGTATATGCAATACCGACCGTGATACTGACCTCCATGTTTAACGACAAAAGATTATCCATGATATCCGGTGTCGGGGTATCCGTTATCACGATCATTCATGCCGTCAAGTTCGCGGCATCAAGAAACTGGCAGGACGGTGCGATGGCCGACTTTGAGATAGAGGTGCTGATAATGATCCTTGTCTCGGTTTTCTCCATCGTGGTTAACAAAGTCATCACCGACATAAATAACGAAAGCATAAAGGTTATAAATGATACGGGTGAGAAGAACGAGCAGATGCTCACAAGCGTTATCAAGGTTTCCGGGGATCTTATCAATGATGTCGGAACTGTTTCAGAGAAGATCGCCATACTTGCAACATCAAGCGGGAAAACTCTCGATGCGATGAGGGAAGTACAGACAGGTACAACCGATACGGCTGAATCCGTACAGAATCAGCTGATAAAGACTGAAGAGATCCAGACGCAGATAGAAAACGTAACAAATGCAGCCAATGATATAAGTGCCAATACGGCAGATGCCGTCGAGGCAATAAGGGAAGGCCGCACTAACATCGCAAAGCTCATCGAGCAGTCGCAGATATCCGAGAAGGCCGGCGACGGTGTTATAGCGGATGTCGAAGGTCTCAAAGCATCCACCAAACAGATGGAGACCATCGTCTCACTCATCCAGAGTGTTGCATCCCAGACAAGCCTGCTGGCACTGAACGCATCGATAGAAGCAGCGCGTGCGGGTGAGGCCGGACGCGGATTTGCAGTTGTTGCCACAGAGATATCAAACCTGGCCGGACAGACCCAGGAGGCGACCGAGAACATCAACAAACTCATCGCAGGTATATCGGATGAGATCGGTGTCGTTGTCAAAGCTATCAATTCACTTGTCGAGAGTAATCAGATACAGAACCAGTCGGCTAACATCACCTCTGAGAGTTTTGATAAGATAGTCGACAGCGCAAGAAGGATCCGTGACAATTCCGGAGACCTGACAGATATCGTCAAAAAACTTGCCGACGCCAACAACGAGATCGTTGAGAGCATTCAGACAATTTCGGCGATATCCGAAGAAGTCTCTGCACATTCATCAACAACATGTGAAGCCACAGAAGAGAATCAGATGATACTTGAGGATGTCAGGAATATAGTCGATGACATGAACAGTGCTGCTGACCACCTGAGGCGGATCAGCAACACCTGACACAGTTTCGTATATCCTTATCAGATAAACTTCACTGCTGTTCCATATGCCATAACCTCGGCTGCGGACTGCATTACTGCAGACGTAGCATAACGCATGCAGACGATCGCATCCGCGCCGAGCTTACCGGCTTCTTCCAGCATTCTCTCTGTAGCTACTTCTCTGGCCTTTTCCATCATCTTGTTGTAATTGCCAAGTTCTCCGCCTACAAGTGTCTTGAGGCCTGCACCGATATCCTTAAACGCATTTACCGTCTGTATGGTACTGCCCTTGACCACTCCGAGCATCTCCAGATTCTTGCCGTTGATCGTTTCTGTTGTAACAATAAGCATAGCATTCACCTCCTTATCGAAGTATATATTTAACGGGTAAAATATGCAAATCTTCCCCAACGACTATTTCCGACAGTGAAAAGATTTACTGTATAAGGATAAATGATGTTCTTCTGAACGCATTAAATATCCTTATTATGGCTGAATAAATAAGCCCGATACTGTAGATCATTATGGCAGTATTGGATCTTCTTATAAATATAAGGCATGCAACGGCAAGTGCGAGGTTTACAAGTCCATGGCCGAATTTCATCTTCCATGGTCCCTCAACGGAATTTTTCGCCTCCATGGCCCGAAGTATCTCAACAACACCGGAAAAAGCATGAATGCCGACCAGATACAAAAGAATATATATCTTCGGAACACTTGCGAGAGCTCCGGTAAGAATTGCAAAATCAAATATGATCGCTCCCTGTATCAGGATCATCTTGCCTCCGATCATATGTCTGGCCATCCTGAAATAAAAGATCATATCCTTAAGTCCGGCTATTGCCAGGCCAAGCGCAAGAATGGCAACTATAGATCTGTAAACATCTTCTGACGGATTAGCTATAAAAACAAATGCAACGGTCAGCATGACAAGTCCGATCAGCACTCCCCGTATTCTCTGAAAACCGCTCATGTTAAATCCTCTTCTTTATGATATTTCCTGACAACACCGGCAAGCTTATTGCCTGATCTTTGTATGGCATCGATCACCATACCTTTGTGTGCGATCGCACCTAGCGTAAATCTGCCGATAAAAGTATCATCCTTGTTTGAGCTTCCTGTGTATTCAGCAAAGTATTTATCGATAACATGATCCTCTATCTTTTGTCCTGACAGATCCTCGCCAAAGGCCTTCCAGTCATCACAGGCCAGAAGCTGCCTTTTTTCAATGATCTCTTTTATCCTGTCAAGATGAGCCTCTACGGCCTTCATGTCATAGGTATCCTTCTCAAAAGCAGCAATATCGCCTCTTATATACTTCATGGCGCAGATCATCTGAGTAAAGGCTTTCAGATAATCACCGGGATTATCCTTGATAAGCTCCTCATATTCTCCCCACATCGGAAGATATTTATATCTTACAAAACTGTAATCCGGAAGATGGCCGGCCCTTCCATGACCAAGGTTCATAATGGAGTTTTCACTGCTCTGATATATGCTGTTCGTATAGACGCTGTTGTCCAGGTCATCAGGCGTCGACCTCTTATGAACAAAAGTTATCTTTTTTTCTCTGTAGCCGTCTCCTTCCGGGAACAGCTCATAGAAATAATAATTCGTATTATTGATCACGAGCGAAGGGGTTCCGGCAAAATTAGCATGGGCCCAGGTATCAGCAAGTACATGCATAGCGATCCCGACAGATTCCAAAGGCTTATCCTTTGCAAGCTCCACAGTCTTAACCGCCAGATCGCCATTGGGTCCGCATATCAGTCTGAATTTATCCAGATATTTCTTTGAACAACCTTCCTTTTGAGCATACAGATCCCTTGGCAGGAAATGGAAAGCCGACCATATCCTTGTGATATCCTGCAATCCCACATGATCAGTTCTGGCATCCATAAGTTCAAGCTGCATCTGGGTTGTCGCTGCATTTAACGGACCTTTTATCTTTGCAAGCAGTGTTCTAGTACATAGATCCACAAATTGCGCGCTATATGCTATTTCAAGGCTCTCCCGGTGATCATACCCGGCAAGATATGCCGCACAGTATGTTGCGTAGTAATGAAAATCTTTCTGCATTATATATTTACTCCATAGTCTCTACACTTCTGAGAGCCTTTATTTTTCTCGTCGATACAACAACTGTTCCCAGTATATATATGAATGTCAGGTCGATGATCAGTGAGGCCACAGTAGTATCGATCTCTTTTAAATTTTTTATCTTATCAATGTAATCAGGCAGGCTGAGTACTGATAATCCCAACAGTACTATTGCCCACACATAATAGCCTTTTTTATAGGGCAGTCTCCTGGCAGCTTTGGAAGCATTTAAACCTATATAAGCATGCAACAGGAAAATAAGGGCAATCACTAAAAGGAAAACAACAATTGAAACAATCAGAATTCCTAATGCATATCCCTTTTCTCCGTCTTCAAACTGATCAAAATAATCACCTGCGACGCTCCTCACTCTGGTCAGAAACTGCATTTCAACCTTAAGAACATCCCATGCACTCAGGATCACGATCCCTATCCCACAGACATGGAGATTGTCCTCGTATCTTCTTAATGCACAACCGTCACTGTTCATTGCTTTCACCTTTCTTTTTTAATACATTATACCAGTTTATCCGGCAAATTAAATGGGCAGGTCCTGAGGCCTGCCCATTTACGAAGCGCCGCTGATGTCTGGATAATTGCAGATATAGAAGAAAACCATAAGACCAGCCTCTGGGGAACCGCAACACTAAAGGATGCCGAGCCCGAAAAGGAATATACCGTGGGTATTGAAAAAAGTGAGGATGATCACTATCTTCTGCGTATGATCGATACCATCTTTGTCCGGCATCATATGGTCAAGGAAAATGACATCATATTCTTTATCAAACGCAAGAGACAGTGCTTCTTCACCTGTGGCGGCCGTCTCGATCTTTATTTCAGTCTTTTTGAGCAGGTTTATGAACACTTCAAGATTCATTGGCGTGTCGTCAACTACCAGTATCTCCGCCTTTGGAGCACGGAATTTTTCATGGTACTTCCCGCGACTGGCAAGGGAAGCTTTATATGCCGCCTCATAATCACCAAGCTCTTCCCACTTTATAACAGTCTGCCTCAGGCTGAATGAAAACTTCGATCCTAACCCATATTTACTCTCGACCTGAAGCTCTGATCCCATCATCTCAAGAAGGCGCTTCGTTATGCTCATTCCAAGACCGGTGCCTTCAACATTGCGGTTTCGCTTCTCCTCAATCCGATCGAACTCAGAGAAGAGTTTCTTCATATCCTCCTCTTTTATGCCTATTCCGGTGTCCTTTACGGCGACATCAAGCAATATGCAGTCCTCTTCATCGGGTATCTTCTCATAATCGATGCATAGCGTGACACTGCCCTTTTCCGTATATTTTACGGCATTTGTCAGGATATTTGTTACAATCTGTTTGATCCTTACTTCATCACCGTGAAGGAGTTTGGGAACCTCCCTGCTGATCTCGAATTCAAGTTTGAGTCCTTTTGCGTCGGCTTTCGTCTGAATCATGTTCACAAGATCGTTGATGACGGAGGAAAGATCGTAATCGACAGGAATGATCTCCATCTTACCAGCCTCGATCTTGGAGAAGTCCAGTATATCATTTATAAGTCCGAGCAGGGTCGATCCCGCTGACCTGATGTTCTCTGAATATCCGAGAATATTCTTGTCATCGCTTTCACGAAGGATCATCTCGTTCATACCGAGCACAGCATTAATTGGTGTACGTATCTCGTGTGACATATTTGATAGGAATGCTGATTTGGCCTCGCTGGCGGCAAGCGCACGCTCAGATGTATCTACCAGTCTGTCACGCTCTGCTTTTTCTTCCGTGATATCCTCGGTCACATACAGAACATGGGTTATATTCCCGTTTTCGTCGCGTTTTGATACAATAAACCTTCCGCGCCCCCATGTCTTGTTCTTGACATCATAAAACTCTATTGAAATCGTATTCGTATTTTTCATACGTATATCAAACGTTGAAAAATCAAAAAATTGTCTACATTCCTCATAATAAATCTGTTTATCTTCGTATCTGAAATAACTCATTTCAACTAACCTTATTAACTGTAAAATAATACCCGAACAAATTATATCAAAGATTCCAAAGCGAAGATATGAACGAAACGTAAACAGGCGAGTGAAATCACCGATTTTCAAAAAGAGGCCTTCATAGTTCAAAAGCGCCGCAAAATCAACATTTGCGACGCTTTTCTCTTAAATTATGAACAAACTGTTAATAGCTAACAAAATCAGTCATTTTACTAATTACCGTGTTTATGTTATTACTGTCACATGAAAAGCCCCTGAAATCAGATGACTTCAAGGGCTAAGAATGTTTATTTTCTTGTTCTATTCTTTTCCTTTAATATCCTCTCAGTTCATTCAGTTTTGCCCAGCGTATAAATCTCGGTGACTGTCCCTTTGCGATGGCCATTCCTCTGACGATCAGCCTCTCATAACTTTCAGTTAAGTAGTAATGGAGCTTATCACAAGGTGTTTTATATACGAATAATACCTGTCCGTTATTATCATCAATGATCTCATACTCACCAATTGCCTTATTGAAGATATATCCGCCGTTTACTGCTTGTCCTCCTTCTTATGCTGCGTTCAGAACTGCTTTCCACATTTCGCGGATCTTGCTTTTTCTTCCGGTGTGCAGACCTTCTTGACGTTCTTTACTCCGCGGATTCCATACTTCTCGAAGAGTGTATCAAGATATTCTGCATATAACAGAAACAGATCTGACGAATCTCCACCGGTTACGTTTGTAAGTTCATTCATGTTAAGTTTTGTCATTGCTTTATCCTCCGTTTTGTCCGCCTTAGCGGGTGCTGTTGTCTTTTGTTGTATTTATCGTATCAAATGGTTTATCACATCTTTATCACACACTGGTCAGTGCGATAAATCTTCAAATAACCAACATGTTTTTTTGAAACCAATAACTGTTGTAGTCTTCTTCGTCTATGCTGGCATAAGTTCCCGAGTCTTCTCGGAGCTTGTAATACCAGTAGCGTCCGCATATAGGACACCTATATTTTGTCAACATTACATAATTTCCATACCGGCTCTCTGCCCACCCGTATTCAACCCTGATCAATGTGCTTTGATCACACATACCGACAGCACATCCGGCCTTTCTTATTAAGTCTTTGAGATTTCCACCCGCAACCGTTTCAAGATCTTTATTGTTGAGTTTGTTTAATCTGTAAATGTTAGTCATCGCTTTATCCTCCGTTTTGTCCGCCTTGGCGGGTGCTGTTGTCTTTTGTTGACTTAATAGTAACAGGAGGAATATCACAGCTTTATCACACAGAAAAAGCCGCTTTATAAGCGGCATTCAGGCAATACAAGTCATAATATGAACAAACTCAGTCATTTTATTATCTATATCTATGATCATCGGAACATTGAATACAAGGCACTGTATTGGCGCTTTCGGCTACTTTGCTATCTTTGCATGTTTATCAGATCAGGAATGTCGCCCTCAAAGCATCCAGCCCAGATTCCTCGATTCCAAGCTCCTGCTTAAGATAACCTATGACTGATCCGTATCTTTCGATCAATGTGTCTACAGCTCGGTTCATATAAGTTTCTGCTACGCCTCCCGACATAAACAACAGCGTGTCCAGTTTTTTTTGCTCAAAGTTAAGGTGTGCGACTTGTTGGCGAATGGCATCCAGTTTTTGCGCATTGTAGATGTTTGTCAACAAGTAATCTTCCATGACCGTTTCCCGAGAAGCCCCAAGCGCAAACAACAATAGCATAGCTGCACAGCCTGTGCGATCCTTACCATCGGCGCAATGCCAAAGGATGGCGCGACCCGGCTCCAGCTTAAAAAGGGCATCAAAGAATGTACGATAAGCACTTTTGCCCCGCTCGCCCAACAGAAAAAAAACATAAGTATTATCGTCCAGCATTCCGTAATCGTACATCATGTTGAACATGGCCATACGATCCACTTTGGGATCGTTGTACATAGCCAACATATCTCTGCTCTTTTCTATGACATCCGTCTCAGCGCCGCCGAATGTCTTCTTAATACCGGGATTGAGTTCCAGCGTGTCCTCCATTTCCATGACAGGGGCTCTGAGATTTTCTGCACCTTGTATGATGGGATCAGGCATCTGTAGTTGCTCCTCCGTCATGCGAAAATCGATGACGGTCTGAACGTGGTATTCCTGCTCCAATCGTTTAATTGCCTCCGGATCGGCATTATCAAGCCTCGCTGTCCGCAACAGCACACTGCTTTTGACAATCCTGTCTCCAATAATATAGTTACCCAGCTCACGTGCATTGCCGATTCCGGGCAGATCAATTCTATGTTTCATTGTACAAAATCCTCTGTCACACCGTCCAGACTGATTATCAGTTCATCATAGCGCGACAGTACCTGTTTTCGCACTTTATCTGCATATGCCGGGTGATACTCCTTCGGCAAACGAGGATGAGAC
>JBGUNV010000032.1:0-4251 GCA_045117595.1 Lachnospiraceae bacterium | reverse complement strand
TATGGGCGAACTTATCGGACATAAGGGCAGCAGGCAGCTTGTGAAATCCGCGTTAAAGGGCCTGTGTGGAGAACTTCACGATGACGCAGACGGCGGATGGTATGCCGGGATAAATGCCGACGGAAGCATCATCCCGAGCAAGCAGTGTTATGCACATGCCTTTGTTATATTGGCTGCATGCTCCGCAAGTCTTATTCATACAGAGGGAGCGGATGGATTGCTTCAGGATGCGCTCGATATATATGACCGGTATTTCTGGGATGAAGAAGAAGGACTGGCGGTTGATACATGGAATACCGAATTTACCGAGCTGTCGGATTACAGGGGCATCAATGCCAATATGCATACTGTCGAAGCTTTCCTTGCGGCGGCCGATGTCCTGCATAACGAAGAATACAGGGAAAGAGCGGGACGGATAATCGATTATATCATCAAGTGGGCAGGAGAGAACAACTGGCGTATCCCCGAGCATTTTACAAAAGACTGGAGGGCCGATCTGATGTTGAATCAGGACAGGCCGGATGATCCGTTCAAACCGTTCGGTGCCACGCCGGGACACGGTATCGAGTGGGCAAGACTGATATCGCAGTATGCATTGTCTGCGTTTGATGATAAGGATAAGATCGCAGAGTATACAGGAGCCGCAGAGCACCTGTATGATAGGGCAATAACTGATGCATGGTCTGGTGACGGTGCACCGGGGATCTGTTATACAACCGACTGGAACGGTAAGCCTGTTGTGCATGACAGAATGCACTGGACTCTCGCAGAAGCGATAAATACATCGGCTGTCCTGTACCGTATTACCGGTTCGGACAGATATGCCGGAGATTTTGCCATGTTTATGGAGTATCTGGACGAGAAGGTACTTGATCATGTAAACGGATCATGGTTTCATCAGCTTGACCGTAACAATAATCTTAAGGGGACCGTCTGGCCGGGCAAATCGGATCTGTACCATGCCGTTCAGGCGACACTTATTCCATACAATGAAAGGATCGGATTATCCATAGCACCCTCACTTGCATGATGGACCATGGGGACGGGGTTACAGGGCCATTTTCAGTATTGATTTACGGGTCAGTACCGAAAACAAAATGGCCCTGAAACCCCGTCCCCATGGTCCATATTGACAAACGAAGTGACCCCGAACCTGTTCGGAAGCTGATGGATACTGCCTTCAGGAAAGGCTTTGCCGGGATCTTTAACGGATTCTACAGGAAGATGATGGATAAAAGCGAACTGGTCAAGTGGAACCTGATGCATGGCATGTATGCATATGATGCTCCAGATCCCGTAGGATATGTTAAGAAGGTTCGAAACTTTACCCTGAAAGGGGTTGCAGACAGAATCACTCAGGATATACTCATTATCGGAGGCCGGGATGATCATATGATCATGCCGCATCTGTTCAAGGAGGAATATGATCTGCTTACCAATGTCAGATCGCTGACTTTTTCACTGTACTCCAACCAGGATGATGCCGGAAGCCATTGCGGTATAGGTAATATGAAACTGATACTTGATACTATGGTGTCGTGGACATATCAGATGAACAGTAAAAACTCATGAGATGATATGGACTTTTCATCACACAGGTGGTATCATGTAACAGTTAGCATAGCCTAACCAAATGGACCGGCGGGACGGGGTCAGTGGTCCAAAAGTTGAATGCTTTATCAGTGAGGAAACTGCGATGAGATACCTGGGAAAGCCGTTCGGCATGTGGATTCTATATAAAAAATCGTTCAGGGATAATTTGACAGGCGATCTTGGGATCAGCCCCGAAGATGCGGGGAGGATCATAAAATGTGCCAGGGCCGAGTACAGAAAGATAATCGATAAACTGCCGGAATTTGAAAAAGGCGACAGATTTACCATGAACATCATAAACTGTTCGCTTCTTACGGCAGTTCTCCTGTGCATGGATAGACGGCCTTCGGTAGAAGAACTGACAGCATACTACGAGCATGCCATGAGCAATACTCCGACGAAGATATTCTGCCGCATGGGCGCAAAAAAGAAGTTTTCGAAAAAGGATATCGACGGGATGAAGGCTACAGCCGCGTTAAATGCTGCGGACAGAAATCCGTACTCCTGGAATATGGATTACATTCCGTATGAGGACGGCAGCGGTTACGAGGCCAGGTTTTATAAATGCGGGATCTGTACACTTATGAAGGAATACGGATTTTTCGACCTCGTACCGGCCATGTGCCATCTGGATTATACGATGAGCGATCTGGGAGGTGTATCTGACTTTGTCAGGGAATATACCCTGGCATCAGGCGGTCCGTACTGTGATTGCGGATATAAAAAGAGGATAAGCTGATATGACATTTGAAGAGTTCGGAAAGGAAAACGAGAAAACGATGATGCTGCTGCCAGGGACCTGCTGTGACTGGCAGACAAACTTCGGAACCGTTTTTTCACATCTGGTGGCAAAGTACCATCTGATCTGTGTGAACTATGACGGGTTTGACGGAAGTGACAGCATATTTCCCGATATGATCACGGTCACCGAAAAGATCGAGAAATATATCATCGAAAATCACGACGGGCGTCTTGATGCTGCGCTCGGTTCATCACTTGGATCCAGTTTCGTAGGGCAGCTGATCCAGAGAAGAAACGTGCATATCGATCACGGGATATTCGGGAGCCCCGATCTTGACCAGAGCGGGAGGTTGTCGGCCAAACTCCAGTCCATGCTGGTGGTGCCGCTTCTTACAAGTTTTACCAAAAACGAGAAAAAACAGAAAAAATCCAAAAATCTTCTGATGAAAACATTTCTTATGGATGAGAAGACGGCGGATAAATTCATGGAGTGCTTTGCGAAGTTTTCTCCCGTATCGATCAGAAATGAGTATTATACCGATCTGCTCACATATCTGGAGGATGACATCAAGGTTGAACATACAAAGGCTCATTTTATCTATGCCAGTAAAATGGGAGAAAAATATCTAAAACGCTACAGGAAATATTTCCATGATCCGGATATCAGGGAATTTGACATGCAGCATGAACAGTGGCTGTTCGGAAAAGAGGAATACGCAGCTCCGGTGCTTGACGCGATAGATGATTTTATGGAGATGCCGGTATGAAAAATTATGTAAAAGAAGGACAAAAACTTCCGATGTTCGGCATAGGACCGTACCTGATCGCGGGTATGGGGATCATTACACTGGTCTGTATGTTTCTGTCCGGAAACCTGCTGGCATCAGGACTGCTTGAGGGTATATGGATCATTATCTTCAGAACCGCCGGAAGCATTCTGATAATTGCCGGTATTGTCATATGGTATGTAGGTGCCATACGGTCGGATATGGATGACAGTATAACTGAGAACAGGCTGAAAACCGACGGCATATATGCATGGGTCAGGAATCCGATGTACAGCGGCTGGTGGATCATAATCGCCGGAGTCGGCATGATGTGTCATAATGCATGGCTGATTGCCACCCCCGTGATCAACTGGTTGCTTATGACGGCAGTTCTCATTAATACGGAAGAAAAATGGCTTCTGGATCTGTACGGCAAAGAGTATGAAGATTATAAACGGCGTGTAAACAGATGTATCCCCTGGAAGAGGTAGTGCAAAAAAAGAACAAACGATTGCGGAAGGAGTATGTACTATGGATCTTGACAAGAAGATCGCCATTAAAGAAGGACTGATCGCCCAAACGGGTAAAGAGGAGGCAGAGAAGATCTGGCAAAGGGCGAAGGAGATATTAAAACAGATTGAAGAAAAGTACCCGGGTATTTCCAAGAAAGAGCAGATGCATACGGGCTTTATTTTTCCATGCGCGGCGATCCAGCTGGCAATAAAGGAAATAAAGGGGGATACGGAACTCGGATATAAAGTCATTTCCGAATACTCATGGTCCAAGTCGCGGAAAATGGGTGAGAAACTTCGCAAAATATCCAAAATCCCCGGATTCAAAAGATTTTTTGTTAAAATATGGGACCCTGTCAGCCGGAAATCCTTCGGAGCGGAAGCGGGGTTTAAAAATGTGTTTTATCCGAAGAAAAAAGGTGAATTCAGGATGGACATAACAGCATGTCCCTATAACAGGTATTTTACCGAACTGGGGACCCCGGAGCTTACAAAGATTTTCTGTATCAATGATGAGTGCACCTATGGAGATATACCGGGTCTGGAGTTTATAAGACACACAACGCTCGGTACCGGTGGTGATAAGTGCGATTTCTATATTCGTGTAAAGAGTGGACCAGGGGGACGGGGTTAGTGGT
>JBGUNV010000031.1:0-7649 GCA_045117595.1 Lachnospiraceae bacterium | reverse complement strand
GGGATCATTCTGCATGGCAAAAGAACTGCCGTTTATCGATATTCCGGATGATTTGGATGGATTATTGTTTGAACGCTCCGATGTATTTGATGTCCCAAATACGCCATCGCCCATATAAAAGGATGTGTTATTAACCTTCATGTGATATCCTCCTTGATCATATGGATCCGAACTCCTTTTCGGATCAAGCGCTATTATTGCTTATCTTTAATATATATCGACATGTCTTAATGAAATGTTTATATCCAATCTGATTTTCGCCCTGGGCATCCGTAAACGGACAGAAACCGGATGCCCTGAATGAACAAAACAGATGTAATAGCTTAGAAGTAACTATTGAAGCCATATCCGGAATACAGACTGCTATAGCCTCCAAATGCATTATAATAAGATCCTGTGTTTCCGTATGCACTTCCACCGTATAACTGCTGTGAGTTTACGGTCGACTGGACTCTCTGCGCTGAATTGGCTACGATCTTCGCATATGAACCGTTCCCGTTGAACAGGGATTTTACCGTGTTCATATCAGCTTTCTTGAATCCTTCCTCATCGATGGACATCTTACCGTCGACACCTACGCTGATCCCGGATTTTGCAAGACTGTCTTTCATGATTCCGGTCATTCTTGTCATGCTGGCACCGGCGGATTTTACATTGGTATTGTCGGTTTTCGACAGCGCTGTAGCCGTATCATTGTAGTTGTTCACGAAATCAGAAGCTGCCTTATATGCCTTGTCAGCATCATATGTTTCGGCGTTCGCAAACAGACTGTTCTTTCCGGTATCAACGAGTGCATTTGCCGATGTTGTCAGCTCAGAAGCCTCCGATCCTACAGTTTTCAAAGCAGTCTGGGCATTATACGACTGTGTCTTCAGCCGGTTGTATGCGCTTGTATTCTGAATAGCACTATTGCCGGCAGATCTTCCGTAATATGCCTTTGTCAGCTTGGAATATGCGCCGGATCTTATACTGGAATACTGTGACAGATTGCTGAATATGGAGTTACCGTATCCGCTGTATCCGAGGATTGCGCCTATGTTGCTGGTTGACCTGTACATGTTGTTCACCTCCCATCTGTTATAGTCTGGAGACGATAAAATACTGCCTCTGATTATATAATCGCCCATTTTCTTATATAATCAACCGGCATTGCATAAACAGACTATAAAATGACGTAAAACGACTATTCATCTGACAGTAGACCGGCATAAATCTCAATCAGAAATCATTACGGATCGCGATGTATATCATACGCGCAACAATGTATCCCACATTGATCAGTAAATAGAGTCCTATCAAATTCATTGATACAGAAGACATATCATCAGCAAACCATACGATCACAATCATTGACACCAACGCCACAAATATGCTGATTCCATCAGCCATATAATGCTTAATGATTTCGACAGCACCGTATGTAATAACACATACGATTCCAATACAAATAATAATTGCTATCTTTCTTATAATGCTTTGAATGCCTTTCCTTCAATCTGCACTATGTGATAATTCGATGCATTACTCATACTGTTCGCTTACTTTTATCATAGCATTCATTTTCAAACATAACGAATACTCACTACGCTTCAATAATCCCTCTATCTCACTTTATACTTCGTATATTTCCCCCCACAGAACTTATACATCTTCCCTTCTTTAATCAGTTTCTTTATTTCTGAATACGCCTGTTGCGGCGTTATCTTTAATAGTTCTGCTACATCCTGTTTTGTAATATAACCATCTTGTGTATTTGCCAGTTTTATTATAAGTTCCGGGAAGGCAACCTTATCTATTCCCGTCTGTCTCACATACTGAATGCTCTTATTGTTTTCTTTATACACTTTTTCGGAAAGATGATACGATCTTGACTTACCGTTTCCAACCCCCTCGACAAGACCATCTTCTATAAGATTTTCTATCGAACCTCTTAATTTTCCTTCCGACAAATGTGTCAATTCGTTGATCCGATCAATTGTAAGTCGTCTCTCATTCTTTAGTATAGACAAAATCATAAGTGCATATATTGATAGCGGTCTACCCAATCTATTCTGTTCATCTGAGATAAATTTGGTAAACTTCTCATCTGCTTTAGCCCTTTGAATAAACAGTTTTACATTTGTACTAGTAGTCTCGGAATAATCCGGCCACGGTCTTCCATACAATATAGATCCTTCATATATACGATCAATTCCCCGTCCAGTTTTCTCGGCTAGTCCAATTCTTTTTAATGCATCTGCCAATGCCGGATTTTTTCCATGGGGCTCCACCGTAAGAAGATTATCCAGCGTAACACCGTCAATAAATCCTCCCGGACTGCTAATAGTCATTCCTTCATCATCAATTAGAACTCTCACGGTTCCAAGCATCGTATAATCTCTATGACAGAATGCATTTATTAATCCTTCCCTAAATGCAGCTTTATCAAATTCAGGAATTGCAACCCTAAACAGACCATACTCTACTTCTCGTTCAGGATTCCATGCTTCAGAATATGTTTCGAATTTTTCAAATACCTCCAGTAAAGGAGCCGTTGTCTCCGTATTTACTCTAACCTTCGTTCCCTCTAGCACTTGAAACGATGCTTTGGCAGTAGGCATCAACTCTGTGATTTTGTTTTCTCTTCCAAGAATTAGCATACCTGTCACTGTTGGATATATTTTCCCATCTATCTCTGTGGTAAAGCGTAAAGCCTTGTCTAATTCTTCATCTGATAGACTAAGCAGGTTTTTTTCTCCGCCAGGGTTCGTCTGTATGATGTTTCGCAATCTTAACCTTTGACTTGGATCAAAATCGTTGATAGTTGCCCCCGCAAGTGGACCTGCCGAAAAATCTAACAACTTTAATTCCGATAATCTGGTTACGATCTCATAAGAAAACATTGGTATAACTTCCGGCAACCCATCTGCTTTTAGTCTTCGTTTTAACATTCTTCCGGAACTAGTAGACACCACTGTTCTACTTATCGGTATTTCTATTTTTAGTACATCTTTCCCCTCTTCTGTAATAATATCTGCCCGAACAGATACTGATGGAACTGTTTTATTTGCAATTAGTGCTGTTACACCAATAGCATCCTTATGCATATTGCTGACTCCGGTTATTTTTCCATCATCCTCTACGCCTAAGTATAGTGTTCCACCCTTTGTATTAGTCATTCCTACTATTTCATCTATTAATTCATTATCACGTAGGTTTTTTATATCACTTTTAAACTCGACTGTCAGATCCTCTTTGTATGGTATTGTCCGCATTTTAACCCCTCCCTATTTCGATTCTAACTCGATTTTAACTCGTTAAGTGCTTTTTGTCGAGTTAAACTTAAGTTAGAATCGAGTTAAATCCAAATTAGCAAATAAGCCCCGTTACCTCGATTGACCTATAATTGACCCCTAAATTGACCTATCATTTAGAATTACATCTTATTTTGACGATTTTTGAGGGAAATTTGTCCTGATTTTTCCTGTCAGGAATAACCAGAATAAAGCAGAAAAATGATTTTTCAGAAATACGAAGATGCGCATAAATACAGGCTTTGTAGCATCAAAAAAGGAACCGGATATACGGTTCCTTTTCGCAGGGCTAGAAGGATTCGAACCTTCAGATGACGGAGTCAGAGTCCGTTGTTCAAATGCCCTCAGACCATTGAGACTACTTCATTTCTCACATTAGCATTTTACCATATGCTAATTCATATGCTAATTTACATTTTTTTCAGGTAGTTTATGTTCCCCTCATCACCAAGATCCAGTGTCTCCTTTTCATTGATATAATGTTTTAAAACGGTAGACGGAAGATCTCCGATATACGCTGCGATCATCTCTAGAGACTCTCCTGCCTTATATCGTTTCGTTGCAAATGTCTTCCTCAGAATATGCGCTCCCGTGATATCCTCCGGAAAGCAGGCATTTCTGTACACCGTGTTGATCCTCTTGATCAGTTTTGTCGGTTCGGTCGGCTTACTATCCCTGCTGAGTATTACATACCCGTTATCATCAGTGTTACCGTTCATCGCCTCGATCATATCCAGGTACCGGATCGCATCTTCATTCAGCTCGATCGTTCTGGCCTTTGAGTTCTTCGTTACATCTTCTGAGGTAACCCTTATATTGTCTTTCCGATCGATAGACACATGACGGGTCTTACATATTCTGATCAACACCCTGTCTTCTGTCCTGATAACATCCTTCCATCGCAGGCAGCATAGCTCCCCGATTCTCATCCCGGTGTTCAGCAGAAACAGTATATAAACACTGGCCGGATACTTGATCACATGATTGTTGGCATTTTTCAGCTCGCTGATCCGTATCAGTTGTTCTATCTGAGATTCGTTCAGTGTCTGCACTCTGATATCATTAACCCCACGCTGCTCAAGCACCTTAAAGGTCGACATCAGCTCATCCTTGATAATGTCGCAAGGATTTTCGCTAATATATCTGCGCCTTACTGCCCATTTATATGCACCGCTGATCACATAGAACACTTTCTTAATAGAAGAAACAGATAATTCCTTGGCAAACAACAGAGAGTTGATATAGTCGTTTATATCAATCTCGGTTAAGGAGCCAACTTGCCTCTGCCCGATCCGGCTTGTACTTATCTGATTCCTGATCGTAACCTCTCTCCGATCTGCCGATGTTGGCTTGAGGCGTGCGTTGTTGGCGATATCATATTCCAGATGCTTGACACACATGCCTTCCAGCGTCATCTTCATCAAGTTCTGACTCGTTATCTTTTCTTCCTCAAACTCCGCTACCTTCCTGACCATCCTCTTGATGCATTCAGATTCGGTCTTTCCGGTAACAGTCAAAACCCTTGGTCTACCGTTATCAAGGAATCCGTGCTGCTTCCTCATCCGGATCCTTCCGTCTTCCAGTTTAGAGAATGACCCCTGGCCATTGGCATTACGAGTCCGGTTTGAATCCATCGTCCTAGTCATAACTTGTATTCCTTTCCGGCATAGTCATTCAGCCATTTCTCAAACTGTTCCGGCAGTACAAAGTACATGCTTCCGATCTTTGTTGAGGGAAATCCCTTCGACTTGAACAGGGCATATGCTTTATCCCTGCCGATTCCCATGATCTTACAGATGTCTTTTGGTAAATATACTCTTCTCTCATCCATAGCTCTTCTCCTTTTCGTTTACTGTTTTAACCCCGGATCCGCAGTTGTTATGGATCCATTCATCCAACGCATCGGAAGGGAACAGATATCTTCTGCCAATCTTTATCCTTGGTATATCTCTTCTCTTGATGATCTGATATACGCCGCTCTTACTGCAGTGCAATATACTCGCGACTTCCATCACTGTCAGTAGCTTGGTCTCCATCTATCCATTCTCCTCCTTTTTCGTATTTGTTACTGTTAGTAACATATAGTATCTTTTTTGTTGTTGTATATATCATATATCGTCGCCTGGTGCTTGTCAACACATTTTTGTTATTTTTTTAATACTATTTTGTTGTTATTTTTGATATTTTGTTTTTGTGCTTAACATTTATGTCGCTGTATGATAGAATTATGAAAGGCAAAGTACCGTAGCATTATTCGCTTTGGAGGTTTCGAAAATGTATACTTACAACCCATTTGGGGAAGATCCGGCAGAAATGTCTTTTAAAAGTGCGGGAGACCGTATAGGAAGAAGGATCAAGAAAATTCGAGAAGATAATTATCAGGACATAACACAGGCTATGCTGGGAGATTTAGTTGGACTAAACGCCAATCGCGTACAGCAATACGAAAACGGGGCTCGTACCCCCAAGTATGATCTGATAAAGAGTTTTGCTCGCGCACTTGGCGTAAGTCCAATGGCACTCATCGATCCGGACATTGATACCTACATAGGCTTAATGTACGCATTTTTCGAAATGGAAGAAGAATATGGATTACGACTAAAGGAAATCGATGGTCAAATATACCTGTATTTTGATGAGGGGAGCTCTACAAGCTCGTCCAGACAGGTGAATCGTAACCTTAGAATATGGCTCGAAGAGCAGAAAGCGACTATATCAAGAATTGAAAATGCCTCCTGTGAGGCTGAAGCTGATATTTTAAAAGTTGATTATCGCATGTGGAAACGGTCATTTCCTGAAGGCGTAGCAAGTAAAAGTTCTAAAGAACTGCGAAAAGCATATATAGATAAGCAGATCAAGGAGCTTCAGGAAAAGAGACGGCAATTGGACGAGGAGGAATGATTTGAACAAGAAAAAAGAACACCCTAAAGTGTTCTGATTTCTTCAAGTACGGAATTGATGCAGGCACCGCTTCCGCTGAAAACCTCAAAGGTTTTCGTTCGTTATAATCATTATATTGAATCAAATCAGTTATGTCAATTACTTTTTCAGAACCGGCTTGTTTCTGCAATTCTCCAGATATTCAATGACCTGGCATATGTACCTATAATCAGAAACCAAAACATCATTCTTGGAAAAGTACTCTTTGTTATCGTTACGTATCATCGTATCAAAGAACAGTTTTCTGACATCTGCCATTCCTTTATCGCGCATACTACGATTCCCCACAGTATTAAGAGCATCGTAATACACAAAAAGCATTACAACAAAATCATGTATTACAGGGTTTTCCATTTTGCTTTTATAGCTTGTCTCAAACTTCCTTGACTTGGAAAGCGCATCCATAATGTCCATACATTTATTAATCTTCACTGAGTATGGCTTCCTAAGTGAATTTAACAGGCAAATATTGTGTGCTGCTGCATTTCGTAAAAACTTAACGCTACCAAGATATGAGCTATATGAATGACCACCATAGAGACCATAGTAAAGATTATATAATTCGATAAATCTGCCAAACGGAAGAACCTCTACAAGCTTCCACACCGGAATCTCTTCCTCGTTGGACTTAATCTTATCAATTAATTCCTTCGCTGCAGACTTGTCCTTGTTTGAATACAGAGACGTTAAGACCGAATAATCGTGTTCAACATATTTATTAACAATATTATATCCGTCTTCCTCGGGATTATTTGTGATATCCCTGATAAATCTTGTTTTTATAACATGTTCTATATCAAGGCAAAGACCTACTATTACCCTTCTCAAATGCATATCCAATGTACTAAGCTCCACCAAATAAGCAAAGTCAAGATTGATATACCGATTGCTTAGTTCAACCTTGCTGTATTTTGTATAGTTCTGCGCGTAAGATTTTAACTTGAAGTAATAGTTGTTGTATTGTAGGAATTTTTTGGCTTCCTCAACATTATACAGATCAAATTTAATGTTCTTTGATCTTAAATCTTCTATCTGTTCTTCAATTGTAAGCTTTTTCTTGTACATAATACTTCCCACATCTGTGATCATTCTTTCAAACCATTATATTGATTGGAAGTATTATAGTCAATTGTTATCCGTACTTGCCTGTTCTGTTTGTTCTTCTATATAGCCAACTCTTCACTGTTTCCTTCTTGAACAGTATTGCCCATGCAATCCCTCCGTATATCTTTATATCTGTATATAGATAAGACAAGGCCGATCAGCATGTAGTCTACTATGCAAAACGAAATGCGACTCGTAAATATAGGGAGCACGGAACTCGTCATCGGAAGAAGTCCGAATACGATAAGGATATTGCTGATGCTTTGTATTGCTATTGTGATCCCGCAGGCGCATCCGACTATAAATCCCAGA
>JBGUNV010000030.1:0-4062 GCA_045117595.1 Lachnospiraceae bacterium | reverse complement strand
CCGATATTTTTCATATACTCCGCAAAGTCCGGATTTCTTATCTGTATCGATAAGTTTCAGATCCGTATGACGGTCTAGAATCGATAATATTACCTGCTCATCTTCTATATCCGAAAATGTGCATGTTGAATACATTATCATCCCACCGGGTGCTGTCATCTCATATGCATTTTCCAGTATCTGTTTTTGCACATCGCAATATCCTTCGGGACCTTTTTTAAGGTATGCCTCAACAAGATGAGGGTCTTTGCGGAACATACCTTCTCCCGAGCACGGTGCATCCACCAGAACCTTATCAAAGCTCTCGCGATAATACGGTACCATCGCTTGAGGCTCCATGCAGGTAACCAGATAATTACCCCGTCCGAATCGATCAAGATTTTTTACAAGCGGTATCGCTCTGGAATGACTGATATCATTCGATACAAGGATACTAATGTTTTCTGCGGACAAGGCAGTGGATTTGCCGCCGGGCGCGGCACACAGATCAAGAACAGCATCACCGTCATCGACAGGAAGATATGTTACCGGAAGCATTGCCGATGCTTCCTGGATATAGTAAAGCCCCGCATGATGATAAGGATGGATACCCCATCCGTCATTTTCATTTATATAATATCCGTTATCGGCAAAAGGGATTCTTTCGATATCAAACGGAGTGATCTTCTCAAACCGGTCCGGATCAACTTTAGAGCGATTGATACGTAAGGAATGAACACCGGCATGATCATAGGAAGAGATAAAATCATCATATTCCCTTCCCATAAGAGCCTTCATTGATTCCGTAAAATCGTCGGGAAGTTTCATATCACAGACTTTCCAAAATCTCGATCAGGTATTCATATACCCTCTCACTGCTTGAGATTGACAAACGTTCCTTGGGAGTATGGATGTTGTTGATATCCGGTCCGAATGATATGATGTCAGCTCCTTCGATCTTCTTAAAGAAAATGCCGCATTCAAGACCCGAATGAAATCCACGAAGTTTCGGGTTCCTGCCGAACATTCTCTGAAACGCGTCAAAAGCCTTATCTCTAAGAGGCGAATCCTTCTCATATTCCCACGCCGGATAATCATATTCTTCGGTATACTTTCCGCCTATAGTCTCTATCAGATATGCGAGCTTGTCGCTGAGCGCTTCTTTTTCAGATTCAGCAAGGCTTCTTATGTTGATTATGAGATTGAACTCACGGTCATTGAGTTTCATGATACCGCTGTTTAAAGAAGTCCTTACAAGGTTTTCATTCTTGCGGCTCATCTTGATTATACCGTCAGGAACAGTATTAAGGAGAAAACCGATCATGCGTTTTGATTCCACTGTCAGGCAGTCACACGCATCTTCTCCCTTGTTCTCGGCGTAGATCATCATATTGTCCTCAATACCTTCGAACTCATCACATATTATCCGGGAATACTTTTCAACTATCGATTCAAGCTGATCCGTGTATTTTTCGTCAATGATGATCTCAGCCTTTGCTTCACGCGGAATGGCGGAATCTGTAAGGCCGCCGCCAATATATTTAAGAGAATACGGAATATTCTTGGTTATGGAATGAAGGAGTCTTCCCAAAAGAAGGTTGGCATTACCTCTTCCCTTATCGATCTCCATTCCGGAATGTCCGCCGCACAACCCGCATATAACTATATCATAAGCTATACCGCTTACTTTTTCATATTGAACGTTAAGGGAAAGCTTTACTCTTCTGCCGCCTGCACTGCACGTCAGCAGTTCGCCTTCTACCTCATGGTCCAGATTTATGATATCACGCCCTTTAAGGATAGAAGTATCAAGCGACAGAGCTCCTTTCATTCCGTCTTCCTCATCAACGGTAAATACCGCTTCTATATTCGGTATATCAAGACTGTTATCCTCAAGGATGCTGAGCATGTAGGCTACGGCAATACCGTCATCTGCCCCGAGAGTTGTGCCCCTTGCATATATAAAATCATCAAGGATCTGTAATTTGAGACCGTCGCGCGTGAAGTCATGCTTGGCATCATAATCATAGCTTTTTTCGCAGACCATATCCAAATGTCCCTGCAGGATCACATACCTCTGTTCACCCGGCCTGTTCGACTCCTTACGGATGATCACATTACCTGATGCATCCTTTACATGCCACAGCTCATGATCTGTGGCAAATTCACAGATATAATCGCTAATACGTTCACATCTGCCCGAAGGCCTGGGTATCTGCGATATCTCTTCAAAATAATGGAATACTCTTTCCGGCTTTAGCCCGGCTAACAAACCACTCATCCGATACTCCTTAAATTTCTAATAAAAAAGCGGAACCTTAAGCGGTTCCGCAAACTGATCTAGATAACATTGACTCCTCTTTGACCTGTACCGCCGTTCTTATTGCCCGAATCGGTAGGATATCCTTCCAAAGCGGCAATATCATTATCAAGTTCCACCTGCGGATACAACTGTGATCTGTCCTGTGCGATGATCGTTTCACATTCCCGTAACTTCGTGATCAGATCAGTGTACTTGGCATCCGCCGTACCAATAGCATGAGTTATTATATCCTGCAATTGGGCGAGCTGCCTGAATGTGTATTCCATGGCGGACTGACGTACATTGTTAGCTTCAACCGTTGCCATATCAACTATCTGCTGTGCCTGTTCCGTAGCCTGCTTGACCACTTCACCGGCCTGGGCATAAGCCTGTTGCATTATCTCATTCTCATCGACCATTCTCACGGTCTCGGCCTGAGCCATTCCAAGCATCGCATCAGCTTTATCCCGTGCATCCTGAAGTATCCGTTCCTTATTGCTGATAATCTTCTGGTACTTCTTGATCTCCTCGGGAGTACGCAGTCTCAGATCTCTGAGAAGCTCATCCATACGATCCTTGTCAACTATTATGTTGGTCGTTGAAAAAGTCTGATACTTGCATTCCGAAATAAATAGTTCTATTTCGTCAATAACCTGTTCAATCCTGCTGCTCATTTACACTCTCCTGTTTGCTTCCCCTTTATTTACCAAACTTCTCATATGTAAGCTTCCTGACCAGAGGCGGTACGAACTTGTCAATATCACCACCGTAACTTGCCACCTCTCTGACCGTTGAACTTGACAGATATGCATACTCAAGCGATGTAGTCAGAAATACCGTGTCAACACGCTGATTCAATACCTTATTGGTCTGTGCAAGCTGAAGCTCATACTCAAAATCAGTCACGGCCCGCAGTCCCCTTACGATCACTCCAGCATCTACTGCCATTGCAAAATCAACAAGCAGGCCTCCATAACTGAGCACGCTGACATTTGTCAGATCACCTAAAACCTCATTTAATATATTAACACGTTCATCAACAGAAAACAACGGAGATTTAGCCTTGTTGGAAAGAACGGCAACGATCAGTTCATCAAACATTTTTGATGCTCTTTCAATGATATCGATATGACCGTAAGTGACCGGATCAAAACTCCCGGGATAGATTGCTCTTTTCATGCGTCTCCTCCGTTTCCGCCGCATCCTTCCGACGTAAAAAAACATGTTTATTATTCTTGTATGATTTGACTCTTATGACCTCGAATCCCAGTTCCTGCACATGATCAAATTCTGTATCGGCTGACGATTCAACTATTATCATGGTATCATAATCAATGATATCCGAATGTGCCAGTATAGCAAGAGTTTTCATCTCCAGACCCTTATCATAAGGCGGATCCATGAAAACCATATCAAAACACGCTCCCGGATGTATATCATTAAGACCGGTGGTAACATCAAAAGGATACACTGACGCTTTTTCGGTAAAACGGGTAGTCTCAAGATTTTTGCGTATACATGCGATCGCTGCCTTATCCTTTTCAACAAAAGTACATGACGAAGCTCCGCGTGATAAAGCCTCAATACCTATACCACCCGATCCTGCAAACAGATCGAGAAAAGACGCACCATACAGGTGAGGTGCAAGTATATTGAACAGAGTTTCCTTTACCTTGTCACTTGTCGGTCGCGTATTATTTCCACGTGGACTTGCAAGGATCAGTCTTCTTGCCTTACCGGCTATGACTCTCATGCATTACCCCCGAAGTTTGCTTCCCTTT
>JBGUNV010000029.1:0-17465 GCA_045117595.1 Lachnospiraceae bacterium | reverse complement strand
CCATAATAGCCTCCTGTAAATATAAATGTGGTAGTGGCGGGACAATCCCTCCCACAGTTCATATATAAAGGGTTTCCCCATGAACTCATTAATAATTCGCCTTGTTTATCTCATCAAAACTGATCTCAACAGGCGTTTCTCTTCCGAACAGTTCGACCATGATCGTTGCCGTCTGCTTACCCATATCCATACGCTGTACAACACCGACCGTATCCTTCCATACGCCTGCGATAACATTGACAGTATCGCCTTCGGTAAAATTGATGAATACATTCTCGGTCTTGATACCCAGAGGTTTCATCTCGGCATCCGAAAGCGGAACAGGCTTGCTGCCGGGGCCGACAAATCCCGTGACGCCGCGTGTATTTCTGACAACATACCATGTGACATCGTTCATGATCATGTTTATAAGAACATAACCCGGGAACATCTTCTTGGCACTCGTCTTACGTACGCCGTTCTTTACCTCGGTAACATCCTGCATCGGCACACGCACCTCGAGGATCTCATCCTCCAGATGTCTGTTCTCGATGGTCTTTTCTATATTTGCCTTAACCTTGTTCTCATAGCCGGAATATGTATGTACAACATACCAGTTTGCCTTGGGACCGCTGCTTTCTTCTGCGTCCTCTTCGAACCCGGAAGTATTTTCCTCTTCCACGATCTCTTCCGACAATTCCTTGTTATTCGTATCTGCCATATCAGCCCCTCCTTACAGACTTACCAGGAAATTGATCCCTGACTGAAGAAGGAAATCTATAACTGCGATCAGAATGCCCAGAATAACAGATACGACAACAACTGCTATCGTCTGCTTTGTAACATCGTCTTTGGATGTCCAGCTTATCTTGTGGAACTCAGCCTTAAGGCCCTTAAACCAGCCCTTGCTCTTCTGAGCGACATCTCCCGCGCCGTTATTTTTCTCTGCCATTACTTAGTCTCCTTATGTAATGTATGCTTCTTGCAAAATCTGCAATACTTCTTGGTCTCCATACGATCGGGATGTGTCTTCTTATCCTTCTTGGTATCGTAGTTTCTGTTCTTGCACTCTGTGCAGGCAAGTGTAATTCTGGTACGCATTTTTTCACCTCATATCTCTCTTATCGGACCATCGATCACGGTCTCATTTACAGCACAAAAAAAAGACCCATGATCGTCTCGCCGGATAAATATAACACAGTAGCCATCCCGCGTCAATCAGATTTTGCTTTTTTCTTCTTTACGATCAAACCGGCATATAATGTTGACAGGCTCATGAACATCTACCATATATTGATCCGTTCCGGAAATCATAGTGATTTTGCCCAATTTTATTAAATAAATATTGTTATTTTTTATGCGTTTTCAGGGCCTTAAATTTGACAAAAATGCTTGCAATTACGCAGCTTACGGAGTAGTATAAAGACATAAAAGTAGCATTTTATGCCCAGGCGTCTGTTCAATTCCTTACGAACAGAACCCGGAAATGAGTCCGGGGAAGCTTTACCATTCAAGGAGGAAAGGAGGGGCAACAATGGCTGATAATACAACTATTTCTACAGTTTATAATCATTTCCTGACCACTTACGCGCCACAGGGTACCAACAGCAAGTATGATACCCATAAGAAGAGCGAGCTTCGTGGTCTTTATAATTCCATTGTTAAAATGAATAAAGATACGCCCCTGTTCCTGCTTGACACTTCGCCGGCAACTCAGGAATTTGCTGTAGGACTTAAGGAGAATGCCCGTTCACTCAAGAACGTGATCTCTTCATTATCAATGGATGATTCTGACAATATGCTCGATCAGAAAGCTGTAGCTTCCAGTGACGAGAGCATTGTATCAGCTTCATTTATAGGGACCGGAGATATCGATCCCGATTCCGTGCCAAGCCTTGACATTTCGGTTGAGCAGCTTGCTTCCGAACAGGAAAACCGAGGTAAGTTCCTCGAGCCTGATGAAATGGGACTGGAGCCCGGGACTTATTCATTTGATATCCACTCCCGGGATATGGATTACGAGTTCCAGTTTAATATAGGAGAGAACGACACCAACAAACTGGTCGAGGAGAAGCTTGCAAGACTTATAACCAGGTCAAATATCGGTGTCAGCGCAGAGGTCCTTGAAGACGAGAACGGAAGGGTTGCTCTTTCGATCAGATCCGATGAGACCGGAGTTCGAGGCAGCGGTAATACCAATTTTGATATTTCCGATAATAATACACACAAGACCGCCGGAACGGTTGAGTATTTCGGAATAGGTGAAGTTACCGACTATCCGCAGAATTCCCTCTTCACATTAAACGGGGAACAGAGGAGTACCTTCTCCAACCACTTCTCCATTGAGCGTATGTATGATATCAACCTTAACGGTCTGAGCCCTGAAGGCACATCCGTTAACATCGGACTCAAGACAGATGTGGAATCCGTTACCGAGAATATCAATAACCTTGTCGAAGGATATAACTCCTTTATTAATAATGTTAACTCATACTCCGAATCACAGCCTTACTCCAGAAAGCTGATAAATGAGATGAACAAGGTTGCGAGACTGTATTCATCGGAACTTGAATCTATCGGTCTTTCCTTCAGGGATAACGGGACGATATCGATCGACAATAATCTTCTTACGCAGACCGCCCGCGAAGATGATGCAATGGAACGGTTTGGCGCCATCAAGAAGTTTACGGGAAATGTATTAAAACGTGCCAATCAGGTTGCACTCGATCCGATGGAATACACACAGAAGACTGTAGTAGCATATAAGAACCCCGGGCACGGTTATGCAACACCGTATATTACCAGCAACTACAGTGGAATGATGTTCTCCAGCTACTGCTGATACGGTCACGCAAAACGATTAAACGGTAAAATAAAAACTCTGCAGATTCCCTGCAGAGTTTTTATTATTGTAACTATCATGCTATGCACATTTTGATGCCGCTTCCCTGAACACCTTCAGGAAGGGAACTATGCTGTTCTCAAGTTCTTCGGCGATCGATCTGTAATCCTTCCTGGAAAATCCCTCACTCAGGCGTCCCACAGATGCTTCAAGTTCTTCATCGATTATGAGCGGTTCGGGATCATTGATCAGTTCCTTGGTAACATTATATGTCTCGATCATAAAATTGAACCCGTCTATGATCTGAAGAAGAAAATCTACTGTATCCTCCTGCATCTGCGTCTTGATCTCCGAGATCACCTGCTCCATCGCCGGTATGAGCTTCTCAAGATATTCCCCGGCCGTCTTAAGTGCCTCTAACTGCTGCTCTTTGATATTATCCATTCTGTACCCCCATGCTTCCTTGCGCTGCGATAATCAGTTACTATATCGGCAAACATCCATGTTTGCTTTATATACAGGGTTTATTATATCACATTATTATTCATTATGCTACATTTTCTCAAGTCCCCATGATATCCATTTCCATTTTGTGACGGTTCCTTCTGTATCGGTTATAACTGTCATCCCGTCAGCAAACTCAATAGACAGTGCATTCATGCCGATATCCGAGGCCATCCATTTGGGTCTGACCTGATTATCTGCTATCTCATAGATATATATATGCTGGGACCATTTTATCTCATCCCTCCTGACCCATGTCGGTCTGTGCTTTCCGTACCGTCCCCTTTTCCAACAGAGTATCAGCAACTCATTCTCTCCATCATGGTCCACATCCTCATAAAAAAAATCCTGGGAACGTACATTGCCGGGCAGGGCCCATATCTCTTTTTTGTCATGCCATACGGTAACAATGCTCCCGGTTTGAACTATCTTCAGTCCGTCATCAGCTGACACCGTCCTGTCGACTCCCCGGGAGTATGAAGGAGGCCGGATGACAGGATACACGGTGTTTACGGCAAAGGCAAAAATCACAGCAGCAAGTAATGCTGCTGTGACTGATATTAGAACAATGATCCTTTTTTTTCGGCCTTTAATCCTCATAGTCCTCATCATAATGCCAGATATATCTGTAACTGTTTGCCCATTCGGGATGATCCGGTCTGTCGCTTATATCTGTATAACTGCCGTCATCATTCAGCTCAATGCCCATCATACGCCTCCACTCGGAATCAGTCATCCTGTCGGAGATCGGGTTCCTGAACTGATAAAAGCTGTAAACGCTTCCCTCCGCTACTCTGAGCGTACCGTCGACGGGAACGACCACGTATATGACAGCAGGATCTCCGGTTGCCATTTCAAGTACTTCTCCGTTCGGATCCGTCGCAACATCAACTACCAGCGCGGCAGGATAATCATCCGAATTGGGATATTCGCTGTCAGTCTGCCCCTTCATCGCATCGATCCAGAAGTGTTCTATCTCTCCGCCGTATATCTCTATGAGCTCATATTCCTTGTCGGTAAGCTTCTCATTATTAAGTTCCTTGATCGATATTTCCTTAAGATCGCCGGCAAGTTCCTCCAGTTTTTCAAGATTACCGGCATCCGCTCCTGACAGATATCCAAGTTCTTCAAGACCTTCTGCCGTATTTCCGGCAAGCTCCTCAAATCTTGCAAAAACAAGCGGTTCGGGTTCAACATATCCTCTGTAGTCCTTGTCCTCCTCCCAGGGGCCTCCCATTTCGGCCATCATCTGCTTGGAATACAGAACGGTATCATGTTTGAGTTCCGTATAACTTCCTGCAAATGTTTCGAGATTCTTTTTGGTCCACTCGTCATTTTGCATGAATGTCGGATATCCCTTTCCCTTCTCAACAAGAAGAGGCCTCAGGGTATTGAGCCAGCCCGCATACAGACTTGCATTCCAGATCGTGCCATCTTCGTTGTTAAACTCCTTCCTCATATTATTAAGGTTTCTGTCATAATTCTTATAATCGGTCTCACCCTGTTCCTTCAGGATCGAATATGCCATTTCGGAACCGAGGGCAGCCGGAACATCGAGGAAATCCGGAAGCATTCTCTTTTTTTCATCCTCAAACTCACCTACCCTTCTGTAGACAAGCTCCTGCATGATAGTTGCATCTATCGAGAATCTCTGTCCCATGAACCTGTATCCGACTATAACATTATCCTCATCCTTGTTCTCCTCGGTATCCTCGATCGGGATAGAATTGATCCTGGGAGCCCGGAGAGTCCCGGTAAGCTTATGGCACAGTTTCCATTTATCCCCGTCGCCCACAAGATCGGCCGGTTTAACCTTTTTACCATATACTTCCTCTATTACCGGCATATATTCACAGTAGCCGAGATCATCACTTGCTCCGGCAAAGAAGGACGTTACGGTATATATTGAATCCCACCGGTCAAAATTACCGTTATCAAGCGCCAGCGTGATAAGGACCGCTGATCTGTCCATATCTTCCTTGTCCTGTGTGAACTGTCTGCGTCCGTACCACATCATCGTTCTGAAATACTTTTCCAGTTCTTCATCACCCTCATAGTACCCGCGCGGTTTATACTGCGAATAATCCTCAGGCTCACCCGTAAGGAACGAATCCTCGATACCTTCTGCTGCCATAACCCGGTCATACTCGGTCTCTACTATATCGGCAACTTCCTCGGGGAACATTGATGAATCATCAAGAAGGACAGCTGCAACGGAAAAGAATGCAACATTCCTTCTGGCCGCTTCCTCCCATTCGCTTCCGGCAAGATCCTCGTACTGTTCACAGCTTTCATCGAGCATATCTTCCGTCAGGCGCTGCAGATCTTCAACCAGATGATTTTTCTCTATATCCTTTAACAGATATGCAAAATAAACATGATACGTATGCATCAGCGAATCAACCGTGACAAAATTCGGCGTCTGGAAATAGCGATTATTTTCATATATCTCAAAAAACTCACGACCGGCTCCGTCGGACACAACAAACCCGTTCTTTTTGAGTTTATCAAGAAAATCCCTGTTATAACCCGAATATTCATCTCCGTTTATAACATTGCCCAGGTCATCATCTATCCTGATCTCGGGTACAGCCGGTTTGATGTTCAGTATCCCGCTCTCATCTGAGGCAGAAGGAAGGAGACTGCTACGTTCCATTGTTTTGATCTCACCCTCAAATGCGTCATCGCCTTCCTCTTCATATTCTTCCGCATCTTCCTCTTCAACAACCGTCTCCGTTTCAGACGCGGCCTTTTTATCAGGTTTTTGTGTGACCTTTTTTTCATTATTATATGCAAGTGCACAACCTGTCATCCCAAGAGCAAGCAGGATAGCAAGCACACACAGAGCAAAGGACTTATGTTTTCTGTTATCTTTTCCGGCCGGCATATGATCTCCCTCCTGTCAGTCATCTCAAAATCATTTGTTTAGTTTATCTATGAGTTCCTTCATATCCTGATAAGTTACCCTTCCAAAACTCATGTTTACTACGTTTCTGAGCGTCGTATCCATCAGAAATACTTCATTATCAGTTCCGAAAGCCTCAGCAGCAGCACCTTCCTGATCGTCCGTTACCGAAAATGACTCCGTGTAAACATTAAAGTATGATTCAGCTGCTTTGCGTGCCGCAGGATCTTCCATTATATCCTTATAGATGGAATTCTCATTATAGACAACTTTTTTGGGTTTCTTCGGTACAACTCTTACGGTCTTATATGATATGACGTGCTCTGCATCAGAACATATCTCGATCCTGTAATCACCGGGCTCGACATACCAGTCGGATATCTGCGTATCGTAGTAGGCAAAAGCACTCTTATCAAGTATAAAGCTGACTGTCTTGCGCTCACGAGGTTCCAGATAAACCTTGGTAAAGCCCTTGAGTTCCCTCACAACCCGCCTTACTTTTGTATTCGGTATATCAGCCTCCACATAAAGCTGTACAACCTCCTTACCGGGAACGGAACTTTCATTTATAACATCAACAGTTACCTCTACCGTCTCATCATCTTTCATCATCTCGGTATCGATCGTCATCTTGCCGTATGAGAACGTGCTGTAGGACAGCCCGTATCCGAACGGGAACAGTACAGGTATCTTCTTTTTGGTATAATAACGGTATCCAGTAAAAATCCCTTCACAGTAATCTATGGTTGAGCAGTCCGTTGAAAAATTCAGGAATGACGGATTGTCTTCAAGGCGAAGCGGGAATGTCTCGGGAAGCCTTCCGGATGGATTGGTCTTGCCGTAAAGCGCTCTGGCAGTTGCAACACCGACACCCTCACCGCACAGATAAGTCTCCATTACCGCCTCAACCCGGTCTATCCATGGCATCGTGACCGGAGCCCCGTTCTCAAGGACAACTATCACATGCGAATTGACCTCACATAAGGCCTCGATCAGGTCATTCTGTACCTTCGGAAGATCCAGATGTTTCCTGTCATATCCTTCGCATTCATACATATCCGGAAGCCCGGCCATTACTACCACTTTGTCGACCTTCTTTGCCGCATCAACCGCACGGTTATATTTCACCTCGTCATATGAGTCATTCTTTGCGGAAAACCCTTCCTCATATGCGAATCTGGAATTCCACTGCATCGCATACAAAACAGAATCAACTCTTTCACAGTTGACATGTGAACTGCCGCCGCCCTGGAATCTGGGAGAATTGACAAAACCGCCGATGAACAGAACATATTCATCGTTCTTAAGCGGAAGCACGTTTTCCTCGTTCTTGAGCAGAACGATACTCTCACCTGCAAGATCTCTTGCAAGCAGATGATCCTTTTCCTTGTCCCACTCCGGTATGTCATCCGTGTTCCCGACTGCTCTGAACACGAAATTCAACACTCTTTCAACGCAGGCATCCAGATCCTTCTCGTCGAGTTCGCCGCTTTGAACCGCATTTATCACCAGTTCGTCATACGCGCCAAATGAATACGGCATTTCAAGGTCAAGTCCCGCCGCTATACCGGCAACCCTGTTTCTTACGGCTCCCCAGTCACTCATCACAAGTCCTTCGAATCCCCATTCATTTCTCAGAATATCCGTAAGGATCCGTTTGTTTTCGGACATCTGCACTCCGTTCACAAGGTTATAGGCACACATTACCGTCCACGGCTGTGATTCCTTTACCGCTATCTCAAAAGACTTAAGGTATATCTCCCTGAGCGTTCTCTCATCTATCCTGGAATCGTAACTGTTACGCCTGAATTCCTGATTATTTGCGCAAAAATGCTTGAGTGAAGTCCCCACGCCCCTGGACTGTACACCGTTGATGTATGCTGCTGCGGTCTTACCCGACAGATACGGATCCTCGGAATAATACTCAAAATTCCTGCCGCAGAGAGGGGATCGCTTGATATTGTTACCGGGTCCTAAAATGGTTGCTATCGACGAAGCCCTGCACTGATCGCCAATGGCCTCTCCAACGGCTCTGACCGCCTCCTCGTCAAAAGTAGCCGCAAGATTGACTCCCGCAGGAAAACACACGGCTTTGATGCTTGTATTTACACTGTTCTGGCCTGCTTCATAATCCTGCTTCCTAAGACCCGCAGGTCCGTCACATACCATAACGGATGGGATCCCGAGTCTTTCAATCTCCTTCGTATGCCAGAAATCGGATCCCGAACACAGGCTTACCTTCTCTTCCAATGTCAGTTTTTTTATAAGTGATCTAATCTTCTGATCCATACAAATACCATCTCCTTTGTCTATAACATTTTATCATAATACATTACCATTTTCCATGCCGGTCAGACGTCAGCGCCCGCGATCATTACCGGTTTGTGTTCATAATAAAAAGCCAGGGCAAGCGATGACGGATCCCCGTAATAAGCATCGGCGCATACGGCATAACGCTTATTCTCATTAACCGGAAGATCCTCCAGATACTCGCCTATATGCATGTTTTCAAATGTTCTTACAGCCTCCCGGAAGCCTTCAGCTACTTCTCTGTCGATCAGATCCAGATGATCCCGACAGCATTGGCTGATCCATATGACCCTGATCCTGTCCGATTCATTCCCAAACAGTTCCAGAGTCCTTTTTATCTTCTCTATCGCTCCGGTTGAATGCTCCGCCAGAAAGCTTATGGTCGTGAAATAGACTATAGTCTTTTTCCCATCGTTCCTGCCTTCGTCTGCTTCATACTCACTGTCATCAGAGTCAAACCGGACATACTCCGGGTTTACCGATATTCTGTCGTCCAGCACCTTACGTACCCTGTCACTGCTGCAGGCGGCAAACTCCATGAGCTTTTCGATATAGGTTTCCTTCAGACTGCAGTAAGGCAGTATAATCCTGTCCGCATTGACAACGCCCGGAACACACACATAATAATCCATGTTTGAATACTCGCTTGAATATTCCTTCGTAAATTCCGACGTAACAAAGAAAGGAATATATATGAGTTCATCCGTATATTTCCTTATAACGGAGGAGTACATGTTCTTTGCAACCGACATTACCGTATTCCACTCATCAAAAGGATTCTGGATCACAATCTTTTCCGGATGTATCCCTTCGAGGTCCACCTTTGTATGATCGCTGATGACCACATCCGGCGGGTATCCGGCAGGATCAAATACCTCCTCCGAAAATTCACCGTCCCAGCCCCTGTAATAATACGGGATCGGTACCACATGTACATGGCAGGAACTGTCATTCGCATAATGCCTGTACAGTTTTTCCATATATTTCCAATGTTTGGGGGCAAAAGGCATAAAAACAATATCCCTCCTGCCAACGATATCGCCTTCTATGCTCTTTTCAAGCCTTTCGACACATATGTCAAGATCAGCCGCGACATCTTCGTTTATGCTTGCACGGTATGCGAGTTCGCACATCTCCTCGAGTACCCTGACCGGAGCATATCCCTCACCGTAAACGGATTCGATATATGTTCCGAGATCAACACACATCTGATGAAGGTCATATGTTTTTGAAATATCCCCTGATATGACCGAAGCGACCGTCTCTTTCAGATCCGCAAGAAACCTTACTGATATTTCCTTTATCCCCTCGCTCCTTACACACTCCGAAGTAATATCGTCCTCTGTGATATGGTATGCGGGATATTCAAAGTCAAGCGTTTCAAGAAGCTGTTTATGCTGACCGGCAAAGAAAGGATAATCATGTCCGGCAACAGCTCTTCTTATCTGCATGTAATTACCGAATTTCCTTCGCATCACCGCATCATAGCACAGCGGAACCTGTATGGTGCCTGACATATAGGGGATCCGCACGGTCTTTTCATAGAATTTTTTCGGAATATATAAGCTTTTACCATACAGTCCGTATGGCATCATCTGAACAAGTTCATCAGATTCATCATCGCTTACCGATGCAAAAAGGGACTCGACGATTCCATACATCTCTACTCGCAGAGCTTCTCCGGTCAGTCTCCGGTCTATCCGTTTTCCCGTGTATTTCTCGCACTGTCTGAGGAGGTCTTCTTTTTCCCGGCCTTTCGTTACCCCATCTGCGATATTATCCGCAACGGTAAGAACATACTCTGCTTTTTTGGATCTGAGCTGTTCCTTTTGCCTGTCACGACATACATTATCGAGAACGAACAGGTCTATACCTGCGATATAGGGAAATCCGTGAAAGCGTTTCAGATGATCTTCTTCAAAGCAGATCCTGGGTTTGCCGACTATCCTGGCAACAAAGAAATGATGGCCCGGATGGTTCTTAAAGTGCATCACTTTAAATCCTTCGGGCAGTTCCTTTTCGGCGATCTTCAGGAATCTTTCGTAATCCTTTCGTCGCATGGATATATCAAGGTCATCATCCCACGGGATGTAACCGCCGTGTCGGATCGCGGCAAGAAGCGTGCCCCAATCCGCAAAATAAGGGATATCATGCTTCCGGCAGATCCGATCGGTCTCATTCAGAACGTCCATCTGCACACCCCATGCTTTCTTCAGCATGGAAGGAACATAAAATCCCTCTATAACTTCATCTTCATAAAATTCCGGATTCATCAAACAAAAGTCTCTATATACAGATCAGGCTCCCTGGACAGGTCGATGAATTTGTCTCCGCACTGCAGCATCGGTCTCGAATACTGATTTCTGTTCATGAAGATAACATCGCCTTCCATGCCGTTATTGAGTCTGACACGATTGTTCATATACGTCGTTGTAACATGCTCCAAAAAAGTCAGGATATAATGACCGTCATATTTCATAAGTCCCTCGGATTCAAAAATGCTGATGACCTTGAAAGGACATAAGGGACCCCTGTACACTCTGGCTGCCGTCATTGCATCATATACATCTGCTATCGCTATGATCTTGGCATACGGATTGATCTTATCATCCGTAAGTCCGAGCGGATATCCGGATCCGTCACATCGCTCATGATGCATAAGAGCACATTGCTTGACATTGTCATCTATATTCTTGTCCTTCAGAATATTGTATCCCTGAAGGGAATGTGTCTTGATGATATTGTATTCGGCAGGAGACAGCTTATCAGGTTTTCTGATTATATTATCCGGAATCTTAAGCTTTCCTATATCATGAAGAAGTCCCCCAAGAGTAAGTATCTCGATATCCTTTTGCGACATCTTGAGCCACTTGGCAAAAACATTACATATAAGCGCAACATTCATGGAATGCATATAGGTAAAATCGTCATACTGGCGCATGTTATGAAGCATGTCAAAAACACTGCCGCCCGTCATGTCATCGGGAATAAGTCCCCTGATGCTGTCTATCATCGCACGGCTGTCAATTTCCGCACCTGATTCCGCTATGTTTTTCAGGTTCTCCTTGAATACCTCCGCGGTCTCAAGAAAATTCTTCTCAAACGTCTTGAACTGTTTGCTGTTTTTGACTCTCTGGGAATATGGAGGATTGTCGCCCAAAGCACCGTCTGTTGTTACCGGTGTATCAGTAACCGCCTCAGATTCAGTCTCAGTCTCATCCTCGTCCATGATCCTGACGGCCAGTACAGAATAAAACTCAAGGCGGGTTATCATCTTATCATCAAGGGTTGATCCCTTGGGCACAATCATCTGATTGTTATATGAAAAAACATCCTCTGCCGTTTTCATTCCCGGACGGAGGTCTGATATACGTACTCTTTTCAACGCAAGTCTCCTTGATCGACATTATAATCCATAATGATTATAAAGTTTGGCAACGAGTATTGTCAAATAAGAAAAGGCCGGCTCAGCCGACCTTTAATTTGAACTTCTGTATCTCCCTGTCAGTTTCAACTTTTTCCATACAGGCTCCCAGCGCCCTCAGTTTTTCCGGAAAATCCTCATAGCCTCTTTCGATATACTTAATATCGTCTATCAGTGTTATACCGTCGGCAACAAGCGCCGCAAGAACCAGCGCGGCTCCTGCCCGCAGGTCCGGGGCGGATATCCCGGCTCCGGTGAAGTTTTCCACACCTTCTATGATCGCCGTATTACCCTCAACCTTTATATTGGCTCCCATTCTCTGAAGTTCCCCGACGTATTTGAACCTGTTCTCAAATATGCTCTCCGTTACGATACTTGTCCCTTCGCAAAGCGCCAGGGTTGTCGTGATCTGAGGCTGCATATCCGTGGGAAATCCGGGATAGGGTAATGTTTTTACCTGTGTATTGGAAAGCTTTCTGGCAGCAACGACTCTCAGACAATCGTCAAATTCTTCTATTTCGCATCCGATCTCGATAAGCTTCGCACTTATGGATTCCAAATGCTTGGGGATCACATTTTTTATAGCTATATCCCCCTTTGTTATAGCCGCAGCAAACATAAACGTTCCGGCCTCGATCTGATCCGGTATGATCGAATACGTGGTTCCGTGCAGACTCTCTACTCCCTTAATCCTTATGACATCGGTACCTGCTCCCTTTATATTCGCGCCCATGCTGTTAAGAAAGTTCGCAACATCAACAACATGCGGCTCCTTGGCAGCGTTTTCTATTATGGTCTTGCCGGAAGCAAGTGTTGCCGCGAGCATAACGTTGATCGTCGCGCCGACTGTGACAACATCCATATAGATATGGTTACCGACCAGGTTCTCTGCCTTTGCGGATATCATACCTCTCGATACTTCAACTTTTGCACCAAGTGCCCTGAAACCTTTCAGATGCTGGTCTATCGGACGGCTTCCGATGTTACATCCGCCCGGAAGAGCAACTTCAGCTTCATTGAACCGGCCAAGAAGGGCACCGAGCATATAATATGAAGCTCTTATCTTCTTTATAAATCCGTCATCTATCGTAAGTTTATTAACTACTGCCGCATTGACCCTGACTGTATGTCTGTCTATTCTCTCAACAACAGTGCCTATGCTCTCCATTGCCTGTATCAAAACAGCCGTATCTCTTACGTCCGGAAGATTTTCAATTATTACGGGTTCCCTGGTCATAACTGATGCCGCAAGAATACCGAGAGCCGCATTTTTGGCGCCTCCTATCTCGACTTCACCGACCAAAGGATTTCCACCCTTTATAATGTACTGCTCCAATTTTCACACCTCGGGTGTATTATAAACCCCACATTTTGACCTTTCAATACAAAAGCATTTTTTTGGAGAATGTAACAAAATACACAAAAATCACTGGAGATATTTGAGCGGATTTACTTGTGATCCGCCCACAAGGATCTCAAAATGCAGATGCGGGCCGGTGGAAACACCGGTATTTCCGGACAATGCGATCTTCTGCCCCTGCGAAACCTTTTGCCCGGCCTTAACCAGCACTTTGCTCAAGTGACCGTATCTGGTACTCTTGCCGTCCGGATGGTCTATATAAACACAGTATCCGTATCCGCTTCCCCATCCTGCTCTTGAAACCGTACCGCCGCACGATGCCATGACGGCCGTTCCGATAGGCACGGCAATATCGATACCCTTGTGGAATGTGCTGGCTCCCCTCTTCGGAGCCTTACGCCTTCCGAATCCCGATGACAGTCTTCCCCAGAGCGGATATACATATGTCGGAGGGGTCTTGGTACCGCGTTCGACTATCTTGGCAACCGCCTTCACGGTAACATTTTCATATAATATATCAGTACTTAACAGTTCGGCATTTCTGTAGGTGACATCGGCAACAACCTTTCGATAGCCCGTCACCGGCTGTTGAAGTACCACAGACTCATTCGTATACCAATCATCATTATCCACGTACTGGACTTCCTCATCGTAATTTTCCTCATAATATCTTCTCTCACATCTTACGACGGAAAGCTCCGGTTCGGGTGAAGATATTGTAATCTCATCACCCACACGGATAGTAGCTCCTTCATCAGGTATGCTCACGGGATTCATCTTGATGATATCCTCTATAGTCATGTCGTTCTTTTGCGCGATGCCCCCGAGCGTATCCCCTGCAACAACCTCGTATTTCTTGCTTTTTTCGCTTGTTTTCGTGACGGCTTCTATCGCATCCTCAAGTGTGCTGATCTTATCGCCATCTACATAGGCCTGTACAACTTCGACGTTTTCATCAAAATCTATGCTCTTTACACCGAATTCATAAGCATTATCCTCTATGGGCGCAAATGCCGAATCGTATATTTCCTCCATTTTCAGGAGCGCTCCGCCCTTCGGGAATATAACCGGCTTATCCACCGTCGGCTGTTTCTGATCCGAAGCCTTCTCTATCCTTGTCGTCATAACATCAAGTTCCCTGGTGTTATCCGTGACAAGCCAGACCTTCCATTCGGAATCCGGATCATATTCGGCCTTGGATGCGTTCAACAGCGCTATAACATCATCAATACTCTTCAGATTAACGGTAAAATCATTTATCTTGACCTCAAATGCAGGCTGCTTGGTCTTCATTACACTCTCTTTGAACAGATTGTAAATATTGTCTACAATCGTCTGTCTGTCATCAACCTGTCCGACAACATCCGTTGATCCCGAAAGGACTACTTCCGAATCAACAAGTACCAGATTTTCATTCTCGGCCGCGATCCTGCGCCTGGCCTCTATGATCATCGACGAAACTTCCGATGCATCCTTTACCGTTCCGACCGAGGTCCCGTTAATGAACACGCTTACTTTATTGCTGCTCTTGTCTTCGAGTTTTTTAAGACCGGGAGCGCACACAAAAATTAGCAATGCTGTAACCAGCATTGCTAAATAATGTGAGTATTTAATAAAATTAACGTATTTGGTAAAGTGACTCATTATATAAATCAGAACGAGAAAATGCCAAGTATATTACATACAGTGAGCGCAAGAAGAGCTACATTCAGAAGCAGCGAAACAAGAACCATGATCCTCATTCCCGAAACAGACTTCTCTACTCCGGCATTAGCTTCCGCATTCTGGTCTGTCAGCGCCTGCTGCACATTCCTGTAGCATTTGACACATTCCTTATGGATGTGGTCTTCAAGCTCCTTGTAGTAATTTGATGCATCCTCGGCAGAAAGAGGAATGACCTTCTCTTCCTCCTCTTCTTCTTCCTCATTGTTTCTCGAAAAACCGTTCAGAACATCCTGACGGATCATATTAAGAATGGCTCTGTTATCACCGATCGCGCCGATTATCTCATTCTTTTCTTCAGAAAAATCAACCGTAAGATCCTGTGCCGGAGCAGCCATCCTTGACGATAACTCTCCGAGGCTCTGTCTGATGCTTTCCTGAACACGGGATGAACTCTCCTCTGTCGTTGACATGAGAAGACCTACGTTATTTCTGATCTCACCGAGGATCTCAGCGTTGGATCTTAATGCATCGACATTTCTCTCCAGCATCTCTCCGCTTTCGTTAAGAGCCTCTGCATTCTGTCCTGCAATACGCTCGATCCTTGACAGGGTCTCGGCATTTTGTTCATCTACCACGGTGATCTTTTCTGCCGGCTGTGAACTTTCCATGCTGTCCGCCCTCCTTAAGGGACCCGGACCCGCCTCACTCATACTGTGTGAAAGGGCATCTATTATAGCTCTCTCGGATTCCATTCTGTCCGCCTTTGCCTCATCAAAAAAATCCGCAATAACGTCAAGCTGTTCCCGGTTCGCTTTGTTGATCGCTTCGCTTACAGCTTCACTTACTGCTTCCTGAGAAAGGCCTTCACCGGCACCTCTTCTCGGAGATCTTTCATATCTGTCACTTTCATAACGGTCATCGGAGGGCATCCGTTCATATCCGCCTCTTGTGCCCGAACGATCATACCTTCCGCCTAATCTGTCTCTGAATCCGTCCATTGTTACCTCCCCGGTATAGAAACCGTGCCAAAATATCGGCATTATTTTATCATTTTTCCTTCAAAAACACAATATACGCATATTTCATGCCCATTGTGCACAATCACCAATAAGAATGTGGATTTTTATAGCTCCTTTGGAAACATTTACTATATATTCATGGTTTGTTCATAAATTATTCATATGTTTATGGTAAATTTTTATCATCTCCAATGGAGAGGATTCTCCAGACAACCAGATATATTTTTTCATAATATTGGCCAGGTGACTCTCATCCACCTGGCCACTCCTCATTTATATGGTATGTTTTGCTAATCTATCTTCCAGATCGCCTCTTCCTTCTTGGCTCTTTGTATCTTGTCGGTTATGATCAGCATCCTGTCATCAAGCTGCTCAACCATCATCGCACACTCAAACAGTTCCTTCCTGATCTGCTCCGGAGCATCGCTTTCAAACTTGTAGTTCATCTTGTGCTCCAGGCTGGCCCAAAAGTCCATCGCGATCGTCCTTATCTGTATCTCAACCTTGGTATCCACTACAGAATCGGACAGATATATCGGAATGCTGACAAGCATATGATAGCTCTTGTATCCGCTCGGTTTCGGGCTCTCTATATAATCCTTGACCGACAGGATCTTAATATCATTCTGATTACGCAGCATATTTGCGATCTGATATATATCAGAAGTAAATGAACATATGATCCGTATCCCGGCTATATCGTTCACATATTTGGCCATGTTTTCAAGCGTGGCTTCATATCCCTTTCTCTTCAGTTTCCTGACTATGGATTCAGGAGACTTGATGCGGGATTTGATATGCTCTATGGGATTGTATTGATGGATATGCTGGAACTCATCATTCAGGATTTCCAGCTTCGTTCCTATCTCCTTGAGCGCGGAATTATGAAGGAGGATAAGTTCCTCCCATGTCACATCCTGCTCTTTTCCGTTAAAATCAAACTCCAAAAGGTTCACCCCCAAATATGATTATAATAGTTTCCGAAAGAATACGCAATCAGAGTTCTTAACAAACCTGTCGGATTATAATATAATCGGTGCATGAGATTTTGGGCAAGAATATTCAGGGACAATCGTATGATAAGAGATACCGTAGTCGATATCGGCGGCGATGACACACGCACGCACAAGGTCTTTGCCGCTGTCGAAAAGATAAGTTACGACTTTGATATCTCAAGACCCATATGGCTCGACTCAAATATCTCAGACTTTAAAAGATATTCCAAGGTCAGATTCTACAAGGACAGTTTCATCGAGGAAATCACTTTTGACTATCTTGAATTTTCTGTCCTTAACGAAGACTGATACCTGTTAAATTTCTTCCGGCAAATGCCGATATACAGATTGAGCGCATCGACGATGCGTGACATTTCCGCAAATGCGGATTGAATATAGATGACAGCATGGAGCGGCATAATACTTTGAACGGATTCTTCAGGGGATCCGTTTTTTTATGCG
>JBGUNV010000028.1:0-3629 GCA_045117595.1 Lachnospiraceae bacterium | reverse complement strand
CCGTGCAAGACTTACGGAATACGCTGCAAAGCGTCCGTCAGCCCAGTATCATGACAAGGCAAAAGAGGGTAATAACCAGTGGGAAGTTAAGGTTGATATCGCACTTCCGTGTGCAACCCAGAATGAACTTAATCTCGATGATGCCAAGAAGCTTGTTGCAAACGGATGTATCGCCGTATGTGAAGGAGCAAACATGCCTACAACGCTTGAGGCCACACAGTATCTGCAGCAGAACAAGGTATACTTTGTTCCCGGTAAGGCTGCAAACGCAGGTGGTGTTGCAACATCAGCTCTTGAGATGAGCCAGAATTCGGAGAGACTTTCATGGACATTTGAGGAAGTTGATTCCAAACTTAAGGATATCATGGTAAATATCTTCCATAATCTTGATGATGCTTCCAAAAAGTACGGCATGGAAGGGGACTATGTTGCCGGTGCGAATATAGCCGGATTCCTTAAAGTTGCCGATGCCATGAAGGCGCAGGGTATCGTTTGATATCTGATGGCTGATGCCGTAACGGGGAGTTTTCCTGAGCGGATGTGAAAACAGACTGAAATATTGCGGGGCCTGAAATACGGCTCCGCATTTTAGGTGAAAAGATGAAAAATGAAATGATCCTTGTCCTTGATTTTGGAGGACAGTATAACCAGCTTATTGCAAGATGTGTCAGGGAATGTAATGTTTATGCGGAGGTACATCCTTACACGATGACACTCGATGAGATCAGAGCATTGAATCCGAAGGGGATCATATTTACGGGTGGACCTAACAGCGTTTATGAAGAAAGTTCGCCTCATTACGATAAGGCTGTACTCGAACTCGGAATCCCCGTTCTCGGAATATGCTACGGTTCACAGCTTATGGCGTATATGCTAGGCGGCAGGGTTACAACGGCTCCTGTCAGTGAATACGGTAGAACCGGGATTCTGGCAGATACATCGAGCAGACTCCTTCACGGAATAGAAAGTGTTACCGATGTGTGGATGAGCCATACGGATTATATTGAAAAAGTACCTGACGGATTTGTTATAACCGCTCATTCAAAGGTTTGTCCGGTTGCCGCCATGGAAGATCCGAAAAGGCGGTTGTATGCCACGCAGTTTCATCCCGAAGTTACCCATACCCGTGAGGGACGCAAGATCATTTCGAATTTTGTATATACGATCTGTAACTGTGCAGGAGACTGGAAGATTGATTCCTTCGTGGACAGACAGGTAGAGCAGATAAGGGAAAAGGTCGGAGACGGACGGGCCCTGTGTGCTCTTTCGGGAGGAGTTGATTCGTCGGTGGCGGCTGTACTTATGAGTAAAGCCATCGGAAAAAACCTTACGTGTGTGTTTGTAGATCACGGTCTTCTTCGTAAGGATGAGGGAGATCAGGTAGAAGCGATATTCGGACCGTCCGGTAATTATGATCTGAACTTTATCAGGGTAAATGCCGCTGACAGGTTCTATTCAAAACTTGCCGGTGTAACAGAACCAGAAGATAAACGTAAGATCATAGGTGAGGAATTTATCCGCGTGTTCGAGGAACAGTCACGGAAAATCGGAGCAGTGGACTTCCTTGTGCAGGGGACGATTTATCCGGATGTAATAGAATCGGGGCTGGGAAAATCCGCTGTGATCAAATCCCATCATAATGTCGGCGGGCTGCCGGACTATGTTGATTTTAAGGAGATCATCGAACCTCTCAGAATGCTGTTCAAGGATGAGGTAAGGCGTGCCGGAAAACAGCTCGGACTGCCGGACAGCCTTGTCGGCAGACAGCCATTCCCCGGGCCCGGACTCGGAGTCCGTATAGTAGGAGAGGTAACGGCGGAAAAAGTGAGGATCGTCCAGGAAGCAGATGCGATCTTCCGAGAGGAAATTGATAAGGCAGAACTGAGTAGACGTCCCGGTCAGTATTTTGCGGCACTGTCTAACATGCGTTCTGTCGGCGTCATGGGAGATTTCAGGACATATGATTATGCAGTCGTGCTTCGCGCCGTCAATACGACAGATTTCATGACAGCGGAATGCTGCGAGATCCCGTTTGAGGTACAGCAGACGTGTATGCGTCGCATAATCAATGAAGTCAAAGGCGTCAACCGCGTGATGTTCGATCTGACCAGCAAGCCGCCGGGAACGATAGAGCTCGAGTAACGAGCCAAAGCATAAAAAGATGATCAGCAGTCGCCGTAAGGCGACAGGCAATAATGAGGTGCCTCCGCAAGCTTGCTTGCAGGGAGGCACATTATTTATTGCCGGTACGCTTGCGAAGCGGTGCAGTAACAGAGCGCTTTACGAAATTGTATTAATTAAGAGTATTCTATATGAATATGTTTCAATAACATCATCAACTGGTCAACTGCATCATATTTCAAAAAATGATGCAGTTGACCAGTTGACTGAGGGTATATTTAATGATTCTATTTAAATGCATCATTTTTTCTAAACCATACATGTAATAAGAATAACACTCAGAAATCTCTTGCTCATACGATGATCCTTTCCTTCATGAATATCTGCCCGTTTGTCTTTCGATGCTTCCGAAGTTGTATTAATTTTTTTTTTTACAATAAGTTGAATAAACGAAAAAGCCTGTTTTCATCATCTTGCAAAAGTATCTTATTTTTATGATAATGTTATGAGATAAACAGGTTCATAAGTGGAATTTATACGGAAGTTTAAATAAATATGAGGATTGACAAATATCTGGCTGCTTCACGGGTGGGTAGCCGGAGCGAAGTTAAGGAGCTTATCAGAAAAGGACTTGTGTATGTGAACGGTAAAGTATGTAAAGACTGCTCGTTCCATGTGAAGCCTGAAGATGAGGTATGCTTAAACGGTCAGAATATCAGGTACACTAAGCACGTATATTATATGCTCAACAAACCGGCCGGATATGTGAGTGCAACTGAGGATGAAAGGGAGAAGACAGTACTTGATCTGTTTCCCGAAAAGATTCGAAAAGGGCTGTTCCCGGTAGGACGCCTTGACAAGGACAGTGTGGGCCTGCTTCTTTTAACCGATGACGGCGAACTTGCTCACAGACTGACGTCTCCGAAACATCATGTTGATAAGAGATATCTTATCTGCACGGATGATCCTCTGACAGAAGATGATGTACGGGCATTTGCGGAAGGAATCGTTCTTTCCGACGGTACACGTTTCAGAAGCGCAGGGCTTGACATATCCGAAGACGACCCGTCAAGGGCTGTGGTTACGATAAGCGAAGGAAAGTTTCATCAGATAAAGCGTATGGTGGAAAGCCGCCGGAACAAAGTCAGATATCTGAAACGCCTTTCTGTCGGAACTCTGATGCTCGATCCGAAGCTTAAGGAGGGAATGTATCGTGAACTTACCGATGAAGAGACAGGGCTTTTGACGACGATATGATTCGGAAAACATCGCTGCAGGGAGGAAATATGAGAATACTCATAGTTGAAGATGAACAGTCTCTTGCTTCGCTTATTGGCGACAGGCTCAGGAAGGAACGGTATACGGTTGATGTCTCAAACGACGGCGAAGAAGGCTTATATAATGCCCTGTCAGGTATTTATGACCTGATAATACTTGATATAATGCTTCCGGGGGTTGACGGGATAGAAATACTCAAGGAGCTTCGCAGGGAAGATCATGATGTAAAG
>JBGUNV010000027.1:0-3175 GCA_045117595.1 Lachnospiraceae bacterium | reverse complement strand
CTCTGTAACAGCCTCTGCATCACCTGATGCGTCAGTGCTTCCTGCATCGGTGCCTGTAGCTGCGCTACCGCTACCGCCGCAGCCTGCGATTAATGTCATTGTCATTGCCGCACATAAAAATATACTAAGTAACTTCTTTTTCATGATCTTCCTCCTTAATCATTTGATTTCATGAAAATATCGGAAACGTTTCCGATGCAGAAAGAATATCACGGAAACGTTTCCAATGCAAGCACTTTTTTCAGGTAATTATTGACAAGAAACGTTTCCGAAACTCTGTAACATTTTCACAAAGCTCCTTTATCAGTTATAAGTTTTTGGGGGTTGGAATAGAATGATTTATTTCCCTAAATATCTGAAACAGGCTCAGATATCTCTTTTACAAAACTCCTCCAAAAGTCATTCATCCATGTATTATCATGATCATATTCCGGATCAAATATACTATCAGGGGCAAAATATTTGTTATCCGACAAATCCAATATTTGCAACTCTTCGATAGAAACAAATTCTGCGATAATTGCTTCTCTCATTTATGGTAACAGTGCAAAAGTCGCAAAAAATAATTACTATATCGGTTACGACAAACAAATTGCTCTTGACGCATTAAATAAGCGAAAATTTTTTGTTTAATTCTCTGGACCAATTTTGGACCAGTTCTGGACCAACTAAATCAGACCATAAAAAATGGCGGAAGTCCGTAAATATCGGACTTCCCGCCACTTGGGAATAGCGCAGACGGAGGGATTCGAACCCTCGTGCCCCGGAGGGCAAACGCATTTCGAGTGCGCCCCGTTATGACCACTTCGATACGTCTGCTTAATTTCGGCAGGAAGAACTATTTTGCCAATGCTCCTCACTGCGCCTTAGTGATTATAAACAAATATCAATTTTCCGTCAACCTAAGGCAGTTCAAATGCTGCCACTTCATCAAAACTGTTCAATATATCAACTATCTCATCTCTTTCGTATTTAGCATCAAAGACAACCTGGCTCTTTAGAGACGAACCGCCGCTTTTTTTCTTCTCCCATTTTTGAAATGCCAGTTCTGCACCGTATCCGTCCAGTTTCCTTACCAATTCACTGTAATCTTTGTCGGAATTCTGCAATTCAAATGTTGCTGTCGCAACTATCGATCTTCTGTATACCGGCAGATCGTGACGTAACAGAAGCTGTATGAGCTCAACAAGTATTACACCGCCGATCCCGACAACATACATTCCGGCACCGATCACCATACCTATTCCTATGGTGGCCCAGATACCCGCTGCGGTTGTAACTCCCGAAACATTTCCCCGCTTGCCGATGAATACAATTCCACCGGAAAAGATTCCCATTCCGGCTATTATCCCGGCAGCCACACGTGAAATGTCCACTCGAAGTTCCGGTGTATTATACTCAGCCAATACATCAAAAAAGGCGTATTTGGATACGATCATCATGATAGCCGATGCCATGGCGATAAGAATATGTGTTCTCAGGCCGGCTACCTTGTCATGGTATTCCCTTTCATATCCGATCACCGCACCTGCAAGTATCGCGAGGACTATCCTGGTTAGAAATATAAGATCATTTTGTGTAATGAATTTACCCATAAAAATATACTCCTTTCTCAACCGTTATATGATCAGTCCGCCTTGCCCAAAGTCTTTCTCTTCCGTCCGATGATAAAAGGAAAATATTTCCTTATCAGCCAGATCATAAAGGTAGAATATGCTGTTATTATAATAACAACAATCGCATAACAAATATATCCCCTGGCCCTTGTCAGATACTGGTTGACATACATAGCCGCCTTGAGTGCAAGTGTAAGTACTGTCTGAGAATTATGTGTTGCCATGAAGATCAAAGACCCGGTTCCCCAGAAGCAAAACAGCCCTATCCGAGGAAGACCTCTGCACAGCAGCAGCATTCCAAAACTTCCGGACAGAGCACATACAAAGAAAAAGAATACATTTCGAAATGCCAATGTCCGGAAATCAATCCCGTCATTGATCCCAAAAAGCGCAAAACATATACCGAACATGATAATACTCAGGGCAAAATAAGCAAGCCGGTATTTCAGACAGATCTTTCCTTTGTCATTCAACTTCGGATGATTGAAGAAATCTCCGACCTTTGTTTCTCTCTCCAGGATCTTATGCAGATAGTAACCTATCGTGATAAACCCGCAGACCAGAACCGGTCGCAGGATAACTATGATAAATTCATGCAGCCTCTGTTCAAACGGAGTTTCATACTTTACTGTTCCTATATAATATGACAACAGATAAACCACAGCATTTGAAACTGCTACTTTCACGACGAACGGCAGATCTTTTGGATTCTTTCCTTTTACAAATACAAACAGGATCTCTCCCAGATACAGCGCCGGCAGAAACCATAATACATTCATGCCGTAACCGCTGAGAACATACCATATATTAAGATACAGCCCCCGCGAATATATTTCTCCTTTTACAACAGCAGCCACAACAAATATCAGATAAAAAAATGAAAACCAGTAATACGGTATCATGATCCCACGGAATCTTGAGACCGCAAAATCTTTTACCGGCCTTTTCTCATAATGGTTGGCAGATGCCAGTATCCCCGATATTATGAAGAACATCGGCATATGAAAAGAGAAAATATATACACATAACGGGTGTATATAGGGAGAAAAAGTAAATATGGAATCTCCCTGCAGATGCCCTATCAGCACCAGTATCATGCCAAGACCCTTGGCCATATCAAGATAGTCGAGTCTTTCCTTACTGTTTGACATCTTTACTCCCGGTTATTTTCTCATATTTTCTTCCCAGAACAAACGGGAAAAATCTGTTGATAACCTCTATTACAACGGCGGAAAGAGCAAAAACCGTGATCATCGTGACTGCAACGAACACATAATGCTTTGCATGTTTGTTATACGAATCAACCAGCCATGCAAGTTTTATCCCCGCATATAAAATATAATAATTTATGTGACATGCCATGACAATGAGCGAATTGCGGCCGAAATACGTAACAAGTCCTGTTGGCGGAACTGCTTTTAATATCTGTATTATCCCGAAACACCCCGTAAATGCGGCAAGATAGTATATCATGACATTGTTGAGGAGTATGTTTCTAAGGTCCGCACAGCCGTTTTGCATAGCAAGAACAATATTAACAACTATCAGTATAACTCCCG
>JBGUNV010000026.1:0-2223 GCA_045117595.1 Lachnospiraceae bacterium | reverse complement strand
TGGCAGAAGGCTGAAACTCTTTTATATTGCGCTCTAATTGGATATATCCATTATGAAGCCCCGGAGGAAGAACAGAACTTCAATACTTTGCTGGAGTTCTTGAATGCATCTGAGGTTCGTGAGGATGATGAGGACTATGAGAATCCAGTAGATATGATGTTTAACGATTTGGAGAAAAAGAATCCGAAGCACTTTGCAGTCCGCCAGTATAAGAAGTACAAATTAGCAGCTGGAGTTATAAATTATAAGAGGTTTCTTATACAATCTTATGAACGACAGCCGATGGCTGCATAAAACGAGGGAAAGGAGGGATTGTACATGAAACAGAAAGCTTCACAAAAAATAACAGCTCTTTATGAAAGGCTGAGCCACGATGATGAATTGCAGGGTGAGTCCAACAGTATCTCAAATCAGAAAGCGCTTCTTGAAACGTTTGCTGAAAAGAACGGCTTTACGGGGATCCGGCACTTTACGGACGATGGTATATCCGGCACCACCTTTGATCGCCCTGGGCTTCAAGCACTCATTACAGAAATCAAGCAGGGCAACATCGGGACCGTCATTGTAAAGGACAACAGCCGAATCGGCAGAAACTACATTCTGACCGGAAATTTTAGAGAGTTACTGAGACAGAACAATGTCAGACTTATTGCCGTGAACGAAGGAACCGACACCGGATCCGGCATGGAAGATGACTTCCTTCCCTTCCGAGATGTTATCAATGAATACTACGCAAAGGATATTAGCAAGAAGATAAGATCAACCTTCAAGTCCAAGGGTGATTCCGGTAAGCACGTTGCAAGCTCACCACCTTACGGATATATCAAGGATCCGAATGATAAGAACCATTGGATCGTGGATGAAGAGGCTGCCGAGATAGTAAGACGGATGTTCCGTCTGACACTTGAAGGCAAGGGACCGTATCAGATATGCAAGATATTTGAAAGCGAGAAGATAGAGATTCCTGCGGTTCATCAGAAAAAGCAGGGACTTGGTTTGTGGCAGAACAGAGAAATCAAGGATCCGTACAGATGGACAAGCTCAACCATAGCGGGCATACTTGCAAAGCCGGAGTACCTTGGTCACACTGTAAACTTCAAGACAAGAAAGCACTTTAAGGATAAAAAGAGCCATTATGTTGATAAATCCGAGTGGCAGATTTTCAAGAATACGCAGGAGCCTATCGTTGATCAAGAGACCTTTGATAACGTCCAGAGGATAAGGAGCAGGGTTAAGAGATATCCTGACGGATGGGGAGAGGCGCATCCGCTGACAGGCATATTGTATTGTGCCGATTGCGGTCATACGCTTTATGTTCACAGGGTAAATAACGGTAAAAGAGAAGCGTATTTCACTTGTGGCAGATATAACAAAGCGAAAGATACAGACAGATGTCTTTCCCCGCATAGGATAAAGGCTGATGATGTGATGCAGATACTTTCAAAGACCATTAAAGGAATCATTGACTATGCGAACTTTGACAGAGAGGCATTTGTTGCGGAGATCGAGTCTGTTGTCGGGGAGCAGAAAGAGGCAGACCATAGCGGGGCAATGTTGGAGATTGAAACTGCAGAGAAGCGCATTGATGAACTTGAAACGCTGATCATGAAGATCTATGAGGATCAGGCGCTTGGTAAACTGAATGCACAGCGGTACACAGCACTGTATAACAAGTATCAAGAAGAGCAGAACGCACTTAAACAGAGAGTCAGAGAATTAAGGGTAACTATCGCAGATGAAAAGAAAGAAGTCCGATCAGCAAGTAAATTCATCAAGCTTGTAGACAGATACGCAGACTTCACGGTACTTACCCCGATAATAATCAATGAATTCGTGGATAAAGTGATCGTTCATGAGCGTGATCGGAAGAATAGCATACAGACCACACAGAAGCTTGAAATCTATTTTAACTTTATCGGTGAATACAAACCGTCCACCATGAAGGAGCCGGAGCTTACCGAGGAAGAAAAGGCTGAACTTGCGAGGAAAGAAGCCTTGAAGGACAAGCGCCATCAGCAGTATATGATCCGCAAAGCCGAAGGCAGGGATGCCAACTACAACAAGCAGGTGGCACGGCGCAGGGCACAGCAGCGTGAGGACAGACGAAAGACAAGACGTTGGGAGGATATACAAGCAGGGATTTATCATATTGCCGGTACAACGGTAATTAACGCAAAGAACGGGACGGAAGATGCCGAACCCATATTAGTGTCGGCAAGCAGA
>JBGUNV010000025.1:0-10526 GCA_045117595.1 Lachnospiraceae bacterium | reverse complement strand
GGGTGTTTCTGTCTTACTGCGCCAGAGCCCGGCGTTGTAATGTGTTGTGGTGATAAGGCGGGCAGCCCTTTTAAGACCGGCACTTATCACCGTCATGGAATGTTTCCTGTATCCGAAGCAAAGACCTCTGTCAGTATATACAAAAGGTATCGAAGCAAACAAGCCCGGTACCCTCAGGAACGAATAAGTGACCATGGACTCTGACATCGATACATGTATAAGGTCCGGCGAAACCTCACGGATTATCTTCGCAAAATGCCGTATCCTTGCAAGGAAATTAGTAACTCTGCGTACTTTTGAAAGCTCCCTGTTTTCATCGGAATGATACGTTACTATCCTGAACGGATAATCGGACTGTGATGTCGACAGGAGATGCGGACATGCTACAACAGGTTCAAAAGAGCCATCCGAAGCAAGGCCCGCACAAAGTGTCTTGGTAGACTCCTGTCCGCCGCCCGGCAGATCTATCGGATATTCCATCAGAAACAATATTGTCTTCCTGTTGTCACTCATGATCCTTATCCTTAAACCATCCGTTCCTTAAATGCGGAGCCTTTGAACACGGTCCTTCATCATACACCGTATCTCCCCCGCCTTCTATTGCTTCATATAATCCCACGACACGCTGTGCCGCGATCTGCGGATTCCACAGATCGGCCATCTGCCGGTATGCATTCTGTCCAAGCGTACGGCACAGATCTTCATCTTTTATCAGCCGTTCCAGTTTATCCGAAAGGCTTGCAACACTTCCCGATCTGAACACAAGTCCCGTCAGTCCGTGCTTTACCAGCCAGGGAGTCGATCCGCAGGCATGACTCGCCACTACGGCACATCCCGCATTCAGCGCTTCATACACTACCGATCCCCATCCTTCAAGGAAATTGCTCGTACAGACATATATCTTCGCATCCGCCATTCTCTCCCTTGCCTCATCAGGAGACAGGAAACCCTCGAATGTGACGATATCCGAAAGGCCGAGTTTGGCCGAAAGGGCGACCAGTTTTTCCTTCTGATCACCGTCCCCCACAAAACGGATCCTCATATCATACCCTTTTGACACAAGGTCCGCAGCCGCCCTGATCAAAAGGTCTGCTCTCTTGAGTCTGATCATCCGTCCCGTCCACAGTATCGTGACAGCTCCGGCTGATCGTTCCACAGTACATTTTCTGTCATACAGCTCTGTCTGATCATACTCGATATGTTTGGGGAAATATGCAAACTTGTAGCATTTATCAGGATAACTGCCGAACATCTTTGCAAAATCCGATGATGTATAGGCACTGGCTGCCAGTATATATACTCTGCGCTTCCTGTTCCTGACATGAAGGTGAATGTATTTCCTGGTAAGTCGCGGTATGAAGAACTTGATAAAGCCCTCCTTAAGCGGTCTCTCCGAATACCTGAACACAATCCTGTCATTTGCTATCCGCGGTTCAATATAATACTCGGGCGCAGTACCCATTATCACGAGATCTGACGACAGTCCCAGGGCTCTGGCCCGCTGCTCGTTCTCTTCGCTTTCATAAGTCCTGAGTACATAGGAAGGACTTTCTTCGCCCCATCCCATTCCCGAGCGGAACTCTTCCATGGGCATCGTTTCCACAAAGGTAAAGCCGTCTCCGAGAATATCATAAAATGCGTCGCAGAGGGCTTTCTGATGATGATTATAATAATTGGAATAAAATGTGAGAGTGTTCATCCTATGATCAGTTTTCCGATCTCTTCAATGAGCGGTTCGATGATATATATCCGGCTGTATCCGTTCTGCCTGTAGATCCTGTATTTATCCTTTATACTGGCAATGTGCACCCGGATATTTCTGCTGTGGCTGACCCCGTCCATCCTGAAATCGGCCAGTATCTTATTTACAACTTTTATCCTGATGCCTTTTTTTCGAAGACGCAGTATAAGGTCATAATCGTCATGGATGCTGTCCGTTCTGTACGGGTTTTCATCGTAGATACTCTTTGCTATAAACGTGGTCGGATGGTTCCAGTCCCTGCTGGTTGAATATCTTCTGTTCCGCGCGTGCTTGACAAAACTTCTACCGTCCGGTCTTACCAGGCGAAGATCCGCATAGAACAGGTCAAAAGGCTCGGATTTGTATGCATCGGCCACAGTCATAAGTGCATCCGGTTCATACCAGTCATCACTGTTTATGATCCCGATCACATCTCCCGAACTAAGTGCGATACCTTTGTTCATGGCATCATACATGCCATTGTCCGCTTCCGATACAACGGTATACCTGATACCTTTTTCTTCAAACTCCGGAGTAAAACTTCTCGCAATGTTTACTGTTTCGTCAGTCGAAAGGCCGTCAACTATCACATATTCGTATGCCGCATAAGTCTGCCCGAGGACCGACCGTATTGTATCGGAAACGGTCGCTGCGGAATTGAATGTCACAGTCACTATCGATATCTTAACTGCAGGTTTTTCCATGGTTCAGTGTTCCTTTTCCTTCCGGGTCTCGAATGCCTCAGTGCTGTCCTCAGCCTTAAACAGAACGAACACCGTCTGAAACAGAAGCTGGATGTCCCTTACCAGGCTGTAGTTTTCAATATACATCAGATCCAGCATCAGCTTGTCACGGGATGAAGTATTGTATTTGCCGTATATCTGTGCCAGACCCGTAAGTCCCGCTTTCATCCTGAGCCTGAAGCGGAACTCGGGAAGTTCCTTTTCGTAATCGGCTACATTTTCAAGCATCTCCGGTCGGGGTCCGACCAGGCTCATATCGCCCTTCAGAATATTTACGAACTGCGGTATCTCATCTATCCTGTATTTGCGCATTATCCTGCCGACTTTTGTTATACGCTCATCTCCCCGGGTAGATGAAAAATTCTCTACATTTTCATGCATGGTACGAAACTTGATTATCTCAAATACCCTGCCGTGGACTGTAGCCCTCTTCTGTCTGAAAAAGACCTTTCCCCCGTCTTCTCTTTTGATCGCAATGGCAAATATCAGAAGCAGGGGACTGGTGATCACAAGTGCCAGCAATGAGATAAGGGTATCCATGGATCTCTTTACGAGTCTTTCCTCAAACGTGATCATATGATATCTGGTAGAGAAAAGTGAGATATCATCCATTATGACCTGATGCGAATTCTGCTCGAGTATGTCTGATATATGCGGATTAAAATATATGTTCTTCAGATTCTGGTATCCGAAATCTATGATGGCCGCACGCTCATTTGGCGGAAGTTCATACAGCACAACCGAATCATTTGCGACCATTTTTTCCTCCAGGGAAGGATCATCATATGAGACTATCTCCGAGACTTCATATTTCTTCTCAAAAGATGCAAAAGCAGCCGCAACCCTTCCGGCATTCTCTCTGTCCGATGTTATGATAAGGCACTTTTCCTTCGGATTGATCCAGAAATAGAACTTCTCTCCGATCATAGAAAAAATGACGGCAAATAAAGTCTGTATCAGCATGACCAGAAACAGTATACCGATATTCTCAAGTCTGAAAGTGGTATTGTTTGCTTCGTTGGTTTTCATTATGGACAGTTCAAGATATGTGATCAGATCGGTCATTACCGAGGTGATCGCCACGGACAGCGCGACCTGACCCCATCTGCGCCTTCCGGCATCATACCGTCCGTACATGAATGTCAGCAGAAAGAACAGGATCACAAATGTCGAAAGCGTTACCGCCGCAGTCCTGGACAGATTGATTATCTCGGGATTATCGATCGCAAACAGCAAAAAGAAGGTCGCTATGATGATGACATACAACAGCGATCCGAACATGAAGACTATGGAATGCTGGAATTTGGTACAAAAATCACGCAATCTCATCTACATCCCCTCATATACCTCTCGGATATACTCCTCAAACCGGACTTCCCTGTCATACTGCCTGGCGTGTCTTACACAGTCATCTGCCGTATAGGCGATCCCCTTCTGAGAGAGGATAGTCTCTATGGCAGCGACTACACCCTGCACGCTGTTTCTCTCAACTGCGATCCCGCATGTTTCATCGATCGATTCCGCGCTTCCGCCGGATCTGTATGTTATGACCGGAGTTCCGCACGAAAGTGCCTCGATGTTGGTCGTCGGAAAAGTATCTTCAAGTGTCAGATTGATATAGATATCCGCCATGGAATAAAGTGCCGCCAGCTCCTGTGTGCTGTCGGTATGTCCGATGCCGATTATGGATTCCGGAAGAGCTGAAAGCTGATCATCGTCAAGTCCGACCAGAACAATAACACATCTCTCATTTATGAGCTTGGAAAGGTTTACAAACTGCATCAGTCCCTTTCGCTCACGCCAGGGATTGGCAACTCCCAGCAGAACATTCTTGTTGCGCAGGTTCAGGCTGTTGCGGAGCCTGAAGACCAGATTGTCATCACTTCGCATTTCCGCAACGGGATGGAATACGGATGTATCTATTCCCGTCGGTACGACCACGGTATGATACTCTCCCATGAATGACTGCTCAACCCTTGTCGCAAGCCATGCGGAAGGAGTTACCAGAGTCATGTTTTCAAATCCCGTAAACAGCCGCTTCTTGTCTTCATAATTACGCGGTGAATTATCCCTGCCGACTGATCTGGGATATTCGCCAAGCTGCTCACATGCATAACATCCGCTGGTCCACTTCATACATCCGATATACTCAAAGTGGGAGCAATGACCCGTGAATGTCCAGCAGTCATGAAGCGTCCATATGATCCTTATATCTGTCGTTTTCAGATATTCAAAGAGAACACGGATATTCAGATAATAACCGTGGATATTATGAAGGTGGATTATATCGGGCGCAAAATCTTCAATGACCTTTATGAACTCGACCGTCGCCCGTTTCGAATAGAATCCGTGCCTGTCGGTAAGTCTTGACAGCGCCCCGTGGATATATACATCGATATCCTGACCTATCCTGTATGCGTTCATTCCCTCAGGGTGTGTATCCCTTCCGTATGCGACCATACACTCGTAGCCGTTTGCCATAAGCGCTTCGTACAGTCCCTGTACCAGTCTTCCTACGGAACCTGTACCCACAACCGTGTTAACGAGCATAACCCTTCGCGTTTCGAGATGATTCAGGCTGCGTACTACTTTTTTGGTCTCCTTCGTATACAGCGGACGGCTCATTTCGCGGTCCGTACCCTGTCCGATGAACGAATTCTCTATATTATTATCAAGCGAAACGACGGAGATATCGTTCTGAGCCATGATCTTTTTCTGACGCTCGCGCTCCGCCTTCTCCTCCTCAAGACGTCTTGCCTGTGCAAGAGGATCCGTTATCTGTCTTTTCTTCATATATCAGTTATCCGCATTTTCATCATTATCATCCAGGATGATACGTATGACTCTCTCATGTCCTTTTGAAAAATCCTTCTGAAGCTGAAGTCTTCTCATCTCCTTACGGACATTCGGAGTATCAAGCAGCCATCCTATCGTCGATACAACGGTCTCATCATCCGTCTCGTCACCGATACCGAGATTGATAAATCCGTTCTGTATCCCGGCAAACACATGCTTTGCCTCGCGATCGTTCTGGGCGAGGACTATCGCCGGAACACCCATGCTGGCCAGTTCATATACCGTACGTCCCTGACTGGTCACGGCAAGGTCCATCCTGCTCATATATGAGCTGACTCTCTTTACGTCCTTGTATACATAAACATTATCTTCCTCACAGGTCACTATCCTGTCGGAATAAGGATACGCAAAACCCAGAAGGAAATGGAACTTCACATCCGGATGACCGGCATGAAGCTTCCTGCAGATCGAATACAGTCTGCCCGTAAGATCAGACGGATCCGCGCCGCCGAATATCACGAGTACGTTCTCGGCCTTCTGAGAAAACTTCTTGGGCTGTTCTTCGAGAAACTCATCCCTTATGCAGAAATATTTACTTCCGTAATACTCGTTATGAAGCTTTTCACCCTTCTCATACAACGCATTTATAACTGCATCGGCGTACTTTGCTCCAGGTCCCACATCCTCGAAATTGATGACACGCTTCGCGTATTTATTAACCATACGCATGTACTCGCTTGTTGTATCAAGTATGTCATTTATCAGGATGTCAGGCCTTTCCCTGTCAAGTACACTCTCAAAATCCGCGTCATCTTTAATCCTGATCACGTTAAAATTGGATTCCCTGATCTTTTCTATCCCGATATCGGAATCTTCGGACGCGGCAAAGATAACATCATGTCCGGTCAGTTTGTATGCGAGAGTCAGGCATCTGTATACATGCCCCATTCCGACGGATCTCTTACCAACCGTTCTGAACATTATCTTCTTGCGCTTCAGGATATTCTCACACAGTACCCAGTCTGAATACGTATCGATATCAACGGCCTCATCCTCAGGGATCTCAAATATACTGACCCTGTCGCCTATCCGTCCGCTTTCGGTAACACACTCTCTCCTTGTTATCAAAAATCCGCCTGTTTCAAGATAGTTGGGCGGAAGCTCCTGGGAATTGAGACGTTTTTCATAGTTCTTGACGTATTCGCCGGCCTCGTTCACTCCCCACGACAGATGGGGCTTGTTCGTGGCGGACAGTACCGTGTCATAATCATGTTGTTCAAAATACTCAAGCGCATTTTTGACGGTATCAAGCTTAAGTGTAGGGCTCGTTGCCTGCATCGTGATAACGATGTCATACCTGACGCCTTTTTCTTCTTCCATGAAGTTTACGGCATGAAATATGACCGGATCGAGCGTAACAGAATCGGTGGCAAGCGAGGCCGGACGCGGGATCACTTCCACTCCGCGCTTTTTAACGATCCCTCCGAGTTCTTCATCATCCGTTGATACCGCAACATCGACATCAAGATGGAGTTGTTCCCGCAGAGCTTTCGCATTTTCTATCGAATAGGCGATCAGCGGCTTTCCGCACATGATCCTGACATTTTTCCTGGGTATTCTTTTTGACCCGCCCCTGGCGGGGATAACTATCAGTGTTTTCATGATATTTTTCCCAAAAACCGTTTTTTCACATAATTGGCTAGCGTAATTATATCACGTCTGTTTATAATTGCAAAAACAGCAACTACGGCGATCGCAAGGCCGTATCTGAGGATCGTCATCCTTACTCCCGGTCCGTACAGATTCAAAAATACCAGTCCCGTAAATACCATAACGATCATCGATACAAACATGATCACATTGTCATAGACATTTTCTTTTATCACGAATCTGACCATGACATAGTGCATTATCATAAGCGCGGCGTAACTGACCAGTGTGGTGTACGCACCCGCAATATATCCGAATTTCGGTATGAAAGCCGCATTTAATACATAGTTTAAAAGCGCTGCGGTACATGAACCTATCGCTATGATCGGTGTCCTCTTGCAAAATATCTCAACATTGACATAGTTGGTATAAAAATACTGCGCCAGTGTCCCGAGGACTATGGGGGGCACAACATATTTTGCGATCCAATATGAATCGTTTGATATCGACAACAGTGCAAGTGCCTCGGGGGCGGCGACTATAAAGGCAAATGACAGAAAGCATCCGAGCATCACAAGTTTTCTCTGTATGTTCCTTATCCGCTCCCTTTCACCGGCATATAATGTTTCATTAAACCAGGGCAGCCACGCCTGTCCGATCGCGTTTGTAAATATCATCAGGAGTGTCGCGAAGGAATATCCGAACGTATACAGACCCGCATCGGAATCGCCGCAGATATCCTTGATCATTATCCTGTCCATCTGTCCGAGCAGTATCAGGGCCAGAGCATGAGGGATCATCGGAAGGCCGATCTTAAGTGCGTATGTCCAGTACTGTCTGTTATAGAAAACTTTTCCTTTTACAATGAACCTTATATAGAACACGATACCCATTGCTGCCGTCGGGATCATAACACCGAGGATCTTGCCTATATATCTGCTGTCGTTAAACAACAGCATCAGGGTGATCGAAAGGGCGACCTGACCGACACAGGTGATAACGGATATGAGTATGTTTTCCTTATATCTGTACTCATACCTGCATTTCTGCATCATGTACTCAACCGAGGGGGAAACACACAGATATGCAAAAAGACCCACTGCAAGCGGGACTTCATAATGTATCCATTCGGACAGCTGTTCCCGGAACAGAAAAGCTGCTGCAAGGAGCAGAAAACCGAAAGAGCTCGACAGCCCCTGAAGCGCCGACATATATTCGTCAAACTTATCCTTAAAGTCCAGTTTGGCCCTTCCGATGGAGTATACAACACAAAGACAGGCAAACACGTTAAATACATCGATCCAGGAATTATACGTGTTGGCCTTTCCATAGTCTGCGGTCGTAAGCATCCCGGTATATATGGGGGTCGTAATGATCGCGACCGCTCTTATGGAAACGTTCGCAACCGTATACCATACTCCGGACTTTATGACCTTGTTGCCGTTATTACCATCATCTGCCATTTATGAACATATTCTCCTGCAGGATAGTATCATCTTCTATATCGCAGGCGGCAGTCATTCCGATTATCCTGTCGATATTATCGGGGGATATACCCGTCCCCGGTCGTTTGAACGTCAGCATATCAGCGGTAACGGTACTTCCCTTTTTTATGAATCCGTTTGATACCAGCGACCGTCTGGCATTCTTTCTGGCAGCACTTTCGGTCTCAAGACTCCTGAGAGCCCCGCTCCCTCTTAACATATCCATTCTTTCAACGGAAGCGAGTATGTTTTTCGCATCATCCGGATCCATGGCATGATAATGGTCATTGCCGGTCAGAGTCTTATCAAGCGTGAAGTGTTTTTCAACAAGCTGCGCACCGAGATTATACGCCGTCTTGATAACATCACAGTCGGCTGTAGGCTTCGTATGATCCGAATACCCTATGAAAAGATCCGGATACCTGGCCTTAAGGGATGCTATCTTGAGAAGATTTGCATCCTCAAGCGGTGTCGGATATTCCAGCACGCAGTGAAGCAGGACTATCGGTGCATCCGTGTTTTTCCTTATCGCGTCAACGGCACGGTCTATCTCATCCTCATTTGATGCGCCAACCGACAGCAGTACCGGTTTCCCTTTTTTTGCCTGGTATTCGATAAACGGAATATTCGACAGATCCGATGATGATATCTTGTATACATTCATCAGTTCATCAAGATAATCCGCAGATTCTATATCAAACGCCGTGGAAAGGAATTCTATACCTTTCCTGTCGGAATGTTCCTTCAGTTCCCTGTACTCTTGATATCCGAAACTGTCGAATTTCCTGAACAGTTCATACTGTGACCTTGTTGGTTCCTCGTTTATATCCCAGTAATAAGGACTGTCCTTGGCAGCAAGTGTCCCAGCTTTGTATGTCTGAAATTTGACCGCATGGATCCCGGCAGCTGCCGCTTCATCGATCATGAGCCTGGCCGCTTCGATATCGGTGATACCGAGTTTTGTTGCAATATCATAATAATTCACACCGATCTCGGCTATCAGGACAAATCTTCCTTCCTTAAGCCTTTTCATTATCGTACTGTTCATCTTCTACCTCATTTACGATACATTTCTGACAAAACATCAAGCTCATTTGCAAACTGCTTTACAGCATTTTGCGGGCTGATTATCCGAACATGCGGACCCAGTGCAAATATCCATCCGAAGAACGGAGAGCTCAGGGCAACATCCACGCTTATTTCAGACCAGTCCGCCTCATCAGACGGCAGGATGGTGATCCCTGTCCCGAAACGGTCAATGAACACCCCCGCAAGATCATTATGAAATGCCAGTCTGACCTTTGTCTTCTCGCCTCCGAACATGCCGAAACTCATCCTCGTGTAATCAGCAAGATCAAATCTGTCAAACTGCTCCCGGCCGGTCCGCATTTCATCAAGTATTCGGATGCTCTTTACCTTATCAACGCGGAAATGTTTGATACATTCATCCTCTTCGTCATATGCTATCAGATAATAATTCTCATCATCCCATGTGAGTGCCCAGGGACTGACCACATACGGCTTTTCTCTTCGCGGCACCATTTCCTTTTCGGTGTTCCACTGCATATATTCAAAGCTGATCTTCCGGTTTTCGCTGATAGCGCGATGAACATCATCCACAAAGTAATAGATACTCTCGTTCATCGTCTTTACCCGGCCCTTGACGATCACCTGGCGCTTCAGCTGTGAAGCTTCATATTCGCTTGCCATATCCGTAAGTTTCCGGATCAGTTCATTTGATTTTCTCTCAGATATGAACTTAGAGGACTGTATGGCATCGACAAGAAGTTTGAGCTCGGCTATCTCAAAAAACTTTCCGCCCACATGGTAGCAGTATTTGCGCCCGATCTTCTCTCCTATTATGTCTATCCCGAGCACCCTTAAGGCCTCAAGATCGTCATACAGGCTCTTTCTGTCGGCCGTGATCCCGTATGCCTCAAGTGCCGTCCTTATCTGGGGCATGGTAAGCATATGATCATCATCGGTCTTTTCCGTCATGATACGTGCCAGATAGTAAAGTTTAAGTTTCTGATTGGATCCCTTCGGCATCCCATCCCCCCTTCGGGCAATGTCAGATCGGCATATCCGAAATGAAATACCCGCTCTCAAGCG
>JBGUNV010000024.1:0-33505 GCA_045117595.1 Lachnospiraceae bacterium | reverse complement strand
GGTCCTCAGATAGAACCTGCTGTATGGGGTAAGCTTTTCTCCTGTATCTTTCAGCGCATTATCTATATCAGCCACAAACAATACATCTTTTTGGAGTTTCCCGTGTATATGGATATTATTGATGATAAGGGCAATGAAAATACCGATCAACGTATCCAGGCTCCTGTTAAGAACAAAGAGAAACGGATTCTCATCCCCAAGATGATTTACTACGATGCTCAGATAAACCACACACGAGAAATATGCAGCATTCCTTTTGTTAAGTGCGCTAGTTATATAGAGGATCGGAACGATCAGAGCTGACAGCACCAGATAATGTAGCAGTCCTTTCCCAAAATCCGTAACATATATCTCGACAAGAAGCAGAATAAGGCCGAAAACCGCACCCATAAGTGTTCCGAATGTGCGTTGATATGCGTTTCTTAAAGAATCCTTTGGATATGGCTGAATACACCACAGCACTGCCAATGCAGAGTAAAACGGTGCTCCATGTCTGCCGCGAAGTATATAGATCACAAAGCAAAAAAGCACTCCGACTGCGGATTTTATAATACGGAGGCCCAATTGCGGAAGACCTGTCCTTTTTCCCTTCATACAGATTCTCTCCGCCTCTACGAATTCGCCGCATCACTTATAATGTCAATGCATTTGTCAATTCCGAGAGCCGAACTTTTTACGCAAAGATCATAATAATCAACATTCCCGAACTCCGTATTCGTATAGTGTTTGCAATACTTCTTTCTGGCTCTGTCCACGGTATGAATGTCTTCAAGTATCTTATCCTCGGAAATCCCGGGCATTCTTTCCTGTAGTATACGGATACGGAAGCGTACGGAAGCTGCAACAAATACATGAAGTGTCCTGTCGAACTCCTTTAGTATAATGTTCGCATTTCGGCCAACTATAACGCATTTGCCTTTTTCGGCGACTCTGCGTACCGCTTCCCTCTGTGCATTAAACAGCCTTTCATCGAGAGGTTTGTTGTAGAAATCAAACAGACTCTGACCGAATCCGAATTCTGTCGGAACCTTCTCATCATATTTGCTTATCTCCTGCGGAGTAAGACTGCCGCTTTCCAGTGCTGCCCGCAGTATCATGTCCTTATCACAATAATAGTATCCCAGTTTTTCCGCCACAGCCCGGCCGATAGTACTTCCTCCCGCTCCAAATTGTCTGCTGATGGTGATAATGCTTTTCATATATTGCCTCCACTATAAGACCTTATTCAAAAAATCAATGGTTCTCTCTTCCCTGGGATTAAGCAGTACTTCCTGAGGCGAACCCTCCTCAACAATATATCCGCCATCCATAAAAATAACTCTGTCACAAACTTCCCTTGCAAATCCCATTTCGTGTGTAACGATCACCATTGTCATACCCTCTGCAGCAAGATCCTTCATGACCTGGAGAACCTCTCCTACCATCTCGGGATCAAGAGCAGATGTCGGCTCATCAAACAACATTATATCCGGTCGCATACATAGAGCCCTTGCAATGGCAACCCTCTGCTTCTGACCTCCGGAAAGCTGGCTGGGATAGCTTTCCTCCTTTTCGGCAAGGCCCACCTTTTCCAGCATCTGTCTGGCACGTCTGACCGCCTCTTCTTTTGAGCATTTTTTTAGCTGGACAGGAGCCAGGGTCAGGTTATCAAGTATGTTCAGGTTATAAAAAAGATTAAAGTGCTGAAATACCATTCCGATGTTTTCCCTGACCTTGTTTATATTGGTCTCCTTTGAAGTGATATCCGTATCGTCAATCACTATCTTACCTTCCGTGGCCTTTTCCAGTCTGTTCAGGCAGCGAAGAAATGTGGATTTACCCGAACCTGACGGGCCGATCACACATACCACTTCTCCCTTATATACTTCCACGGATATATCCTTAAGGACCTCAAGGTCTCCAAAACTCTTTTTCAGATTATCAACTTTGACCTTAACAATACCTTTATCTGCCAACGTTAAGCCTCCTTTCAACCACCTTTGCACTCCTTGAAAGGATAGTTATGACAATAAGATACATCACGCCAACGATCGCCCATGTCTGGAAAGACATGAATGTATTGGCCTGGACATTCTTTGCCGTATTAACAAGCTCAGGAAATCCGATAACGGAAAGTATCGAGGTATCCTTGAGCGTAATGATGAACTGATTGATAAACGTCGGGATCATCGTTTTGATAGCCTGCGGAAGAACAACCTTTCTCATTGCCATACCATATGTCAGCCCTAGGGAGCGCGCAGCTTCCATCTGTCCTTTATCGACAGACTGTATCCCCGCACGTACGATCTCAGCCATGTATGCACCGCAGTTTAACGCAAGACACATAGTGCCTGCCTGCAGTGCTGTCAGCGTCATCGAGAATCCTCCAATTATCGTATTGAAAAAATAGGGGATGCCGAAGTAGATAAAAAACGCAAGCACGATCATCGGAACACCACGGATAACATCAACAAACACCTGTGATATGACATTGCATGCTCTGTTTTTCAGTACTCCCATCATGCCAAATATCATTCCGATGATACAGGCAAAGAACAGCCCCAAAAGCGCCAGAAGAAGCGTTCTTCCCATGGCTACAAGCAGCATTGTACCGTATACTGTGATAATTTTAATCATTGATCATTCCTCAAATCCGTAAATAACCGGATTGGACAGATTATGCTGCCCGATCCGGTATATTATTATTCACCGAGATACTTGGCTATTATTTCATCATATTTGCCGTTTGCCTTGATATTTGCAAGTCCGGCATTGAACTTGTCTACGAGTTCCTGATTTTCACTGTTAAATATAGCGAATCCGTAAGCGGCAGGCTCATTGCCCGTTCCGTCAACAAGCTTCATGGCTATTCCCGTATCCTTAATATTCGATGCCATAATAGGCGTATCATCAAATACTGCGGCAACCTGTCCTCCTACAACAGCTTGATACATTGTCGGTGAATCCTCAAAATAAGTGACTTCAAACTTGTACTGATCCTTTAATCCTTCGGCATATGTTGCACTCATTGTACCGGTCTTGACCGCTACTGCTTTGCCCTCAAGATCCTCGAAACCTTTGATATCTGATGATGCCTCTACGGCCATGCTCTGATTGGCATCATAGTACCCGTCAGAGAATATCCAGCCGGACTCTTTTCTCTCATCCGTTATAGAAGCACCTGCAATCATACCGTCAGCCTGGCCTGCCTGGCATGCGGCTATGGACGCATCCCAGCCGAGTACCTGCATTTCATACTTAAAGCCCTGATCCTCGGCTATCGCTGCAAGGATATCCATATCAATACCGACAAAATCCCCGTTGTCATCCTTGTACTCAAACGGCTTGAACGCAGTATCAGTTGCGATCTTCCAGACTTTTCCCGATGCATCCTCCTTAGGCGCTGATCCGGTTTCAGACGACGCAGGGGCATCCGCTGCAGGAGTCTGTGTTGCTGCAGTTCCACATCCTGTAACTGCCAGCATCAGACACGCTGTCAACACACACATAATTCTTTTTTTCATAATACTTCACTCCTTTCTTTCAGACATTCATCTACGAATGCCTTTACAAGTAACATGCTTTCCCTGTTATTTCGGTAGGAAAACTCGGGATGCCACTGCACCCCTATCGCAAATCTGTGATCTCTCACAGCAATTGCCTCAACAAGTCCGTCAGATGACGAAGCCATCTGTATTACTCTTGGAGACAGATCCTTCACAGCCTGATGGTGATAACTGTTCACCTCATGGATTCCCGGTCCGATAATGTCTGAAAGGATCGTGTTGTCCGCCACTATCACGCTATGTGCTGCTCTGTCATACGGCGGCATCATGTGATGCTCTATTTTACTGTTGTATTCAGTCGGAAGATCTTGATATAACGTCCCCCCAAGGTACGCGTTAATAAACTGTATCCCGCGGCAGATCCCCAACAACGGTTTATCATCCTCAAGACATCTGTCCAAAAGATATCCCTCCATTGCATCCCTTTTATGGCATGTTGCGCCACATGAACTGCTTCTCCCGGCGCCGTATACTTCAGGTGAAACGTCATGGCCCCCAGTAAACATTATCCCGTCACACAGACTATATGCATCACCCAGTTCTGACTCATCATCGGACAACGGGAGCATGATCGGTAGCCCTCCGCAGTTTTCCACGACTTTCATATATCCGGGCAACATCCAGTAGCTTTCTTTATCATCATCAAATAAAGTGGTCAGTCCGATTACAGTTCTCATGAAAATCCTCCTACTTATAACTCATCCTCTTCCGGTATTAGCTTATATACAGCGGTATTCTGATATGCCAGTGTCTCATTATGCGCAAATGCGACTATTCCGGACACGGGTGCTTTGATCTCCTGCAAAACCCGTGCTGTATAAGGGTCACTTATAATTGCCAGAGCCTGACCTTCCTCAACCTTTTCGCCTGCTGCTGCGCATTGTTCAAAAAAGCCGGCATTCTGAGCCCTGACATCTACAAATTTCCTACTTTCCACCACCCTTGATAAATATCCTTCATATCCCTTGTATTCTATGATTTCCTGCTTTGACAGGAAGTTAAGTATAGCATCGACAGCCTGCTTTGCACTTTTCTTGTCAATACCACTCGTACTTGTTGTATAGATCGAAAAAGCATCCGTCTCCCATACCTGCCAGTTGAAATTAAGCGTCGCCGTATCAAAGGGTCTCGGATTATGAAGTACGACGTACGGGAGTCCAAACTTTTTCGCAAGCTCGATATTCTCCGCCCCTGTTTTCATCATTCTGACCTGGGGAACAAAATTGCCGGGCATATAAAATGAGGCGAACTGTATTCCGTAGCGATAATCCTTTACTTTCCTGAAAATCCCGTCAGCTATGCGTTGTGTCGTCTCTCCTAGTTCGTATCCGGGAAACATTCGGTTGATATCCGTATTGTCTATAGTCCAAAATCTCTTCTTTGTATTTACCGAGTATGGATTGCCGCAGGGAATTACCATTATTTCCCTGCCATCTTTAATCCTGCCCCTTTCCTCCAGAACGCCCAGTCTTTTTATCAGTTGAGAACATACATAAATCTGCTGATACTCATTTCCACGAAGGCTGCCCACTATGCAGGCAGAGGGCTCCCCCTTGCCGAAGCGATACCCGGCAACCCGAAAATCATCGCGATATAGTGCTTTGATCTCGTATAAAACTTCTATTTGCAAACCTGTTTCCTCCCGTCAGCCAAGTGCTTCGGAGCAAAGGATCCTACCCAAAAGAGAGCCTTCATCAACCACCGGGTATTCCCGTATCGTAAAAAGCCACCCGTTCACAGGGGCTTTGATCGTGCTTAAAAGATCGCCTGTGAGAGGATTAACAATGACCCCTATAATCTCATCTTTATCGATCATGGCACCATGTGTTTTCTCTTTCATAAATACACCCGAAACATCAGCATTCAGATAGTAAACATCATGCCCGCTCCCATTATTACAGACTATGGGATTATGATCGGGATGTGTCTCCTCCTTCCATATCCCCAATTGAAACATCAATGAAAAAATCCCTTCTGCAAGCTGATCTCCATATTCTTTCGTGATGCGCATACCGACGCCCATTTCTACAACAAGCGTATTGATCCCGCGGCTGTTTAAGCTGTGCGCAAAAGTGGATTCCAAAACCGTGCTTGCTCCGTGTACCCAGATAAAATCAACATTCGCCATCCTTGCAAGTGGTATAAGAGCATCTTTATGCTGTTCATTTACCCTAATCTGAGGAACCTCAGTGAGAAAAATGTTACTTGCATGAATATCAAATACAAGCGCCGTCCCTTCCATATCTTTCATTATCTCAGCCGCAATGTACTCATTCATGTCTCCGTTGTCATTACCGGGGAACAGACGGTTCATATCAAGATCAAAAGCCGGTATCCCTCTTGTGATATTATCGATGCCGAACGGATTCATTGCCGGATAAATATCAACAATCCCTTCAAGAGCGTCACTGTTATTTCTGATACGGTTTATCAGTTCATAACAGACATATTGTCCTTCCAGCTCATCTCCGTGAATCCCTGTTACTATAGCAATCCTTTTTGATTCTTCTTCGAGTTTCTTAACAGAAGCTCCATCGGGCATCAGCCGGTGTTTTTGGATCTTTAACTCCTCATCCACAGGCAGCTCAGTCTTTACAACCGTTTCGACAATATCAATCATTGCTGCTCTCCTCCACCACAACATGTATCTCCTGAAGTTGCTCGGGAAGACCATAAAAGAATCCCTGGTTTATTGTACAATCCTTAGCATCTCTCCCATGAGAAATGTTTATATACCGGTCATCCACCGGACAGTTGTTGGTCGGATCCAGCGCGATCCATTTTTCACCATCCGACACTTCGATCCACGCGTGGGACGCACCCTCTCCCATCATCATCCCGACCACATATCGGCACGGGATGTGTTCGTGACGCAAAAGTGCCAGAAATATATGGGCATAATCCTGACATACGCCCATAGACAATGCAGCTGCTTCCTCCGCAGAAGTGTTTATCTGCGTAATCCCCTGAACATATTTAATACTGTCATAAATGATGTTCATCCACTGCAATGCAACTTTCTGTACGTCATTACGGATGTCGTCTTTGTATGGCAGTTTTTCATATATTTCGTATAGAGACGGTCCCATATCGGTAAGGCCGGTATGATAACGGAACATTCCTATCCTGTGAGACGGCTCGACAGGCAAAAACACGTCTCCGTACACATACGCCTTCCCGCTTACATTTACGTTAAAATCAGTATGTTCTCCCTCTATCAGCCCATATATACAATGATTTCCGAATGAATCCGTCTCTTCTCCACCTACATAAGAGGGGGTGATATTGATATCCTGATATGTTATCTTCTGCCTCTCATTGTCTGCCGGAAAGCATCGGAGTGTAAAGTGATGACGGTTCACCGGCTTGGCAAATGACAACTGCATATTATACTGATAATCCAATCTGAGCATCCGCTGCCCCCTCGCCTATTATTTCCCATCTAAAGTATTCATATCTTCATCAAAAAGCGACTCGATCTCTTCAATGATCATGTCCTTTGGAGTATTCTCCATCTCAGCCAGATAATTCAGATGTGCAAGCTTTACCGAACTGTACCTGAGCCCTGTGCGACCGATCCGTGTATTAAGGCGCTTTAATTCACGTTTCAATTCAGAATGGCCCATGTTCATGCGGGCATACAGATCGATCCGTTCAACTCTCTTCCCCAGCTTGATAAGGCTTCTTACACTTTCACTATCTATACTGTCATCAGCCATTCCCCAAAATGCTACGATATTGTCAACAACTCTCTGTAACTGTATCAAAGGAGCATCCGACGATTTTGCTTTATTCATTGCATATATGGCAAGCTGAATGTAGGCAAGGGTTTCGCTTCCTATCTCCTCTCTCAATACAACCGCATTGTCATAGGCTCTTATAAGATTTGCATGGATCGAATTCGGATCTGACTCATCAAAACAATACCTTTTTATAAAGTCATCCTTTGACGAATAGATATTAGGAATATCCTGCGCCTTACAGTATTCATCATAGTCATGCTCCCTGAGTTCGATCATGGAATCAAACCTTTTGGCAAACTCCTTGATCGTTGTATATACTCTTTCACTATATCTGCCAAGCCAGTAAAGCTGATCACTATGTTCAACCGATAGAATAGCCATAATAATCCTCCTCTCTACAAAATCGTTGGAGATAAATCATTCTCCAAAACCCAGGTGTCCTTAAATCCCCCTCCTTGGGAGGAATTTACTATAAAGGAATCTGGATTTCTGGAAAATCTTGTGAGTCCGCTCTTCCATACCATAGGCTCCTCCGCCATAAGTACAAAAGCTCGAAGATCCGCCTTTCTGGGTACTTTCTCCCCATCCTCAAATATATCTATGTCACGGAAATCTATTACTTCCTGTGCTATGAATCGTCTCGGCTCTTTCTTCAACATGGAAATGAACCTTTCCTTTTCATCCTTTGTCATTCCTTGTCCGAAAACAACACCGTATCCCCCTGCTTCGGCAACATCCTTAAGTACAAGATCATCAAAATTCTCAATAACGTATTTCATATCCTTTTCATAAAACGGTAAATATGTCGGTGCATTATGAAGTATCGGTTCCTCGTCAAGATAATAGCTGATCATTTCGGGAACAAAATAATATATTCCCTTATCATCGGCCACACCATTACCCGGTGCATTCATAAGTGACACATTTCCTTTTCTGTAAATATCATATATATGCGGAATCCCTATTACGGATTCTGAATTAAAGTTCATGGGATCAAGGTATTCATCCGAAATACGCCTGTAAACAGCTCCAACCTTTTCCTTTCTGCCCGAATAATCCACAAAATACAAATGATCATTTTCAACGACCAATTCATTGCCGGTAACAAGATGTGCTCCCGTATGTTCCGCAAGATACGAGTGTTCAAAATACGCAGCATTATATCTTCCCGGAGTAAGGATAACAGTATGTCCTCCCACATTCACATGATCCATGGCTTTTCGTAGCATCTTTGCATAGTTTCTGTTTTCATATATGGCATTTTTCTCAAAGATTGCGGGCGAACTCTTGCGGCATATATCGCGTGCTATCATCGGATACGAAGCCCCTGAAGGAATTCTGAGATTATCTTCAAGAACAAACCACTGCCCATCCTTAGCCTGAACCAGATCAATTCCGGAAATATGTGTGTATATTTCCTTCGCGGGGCAAACACCTTCGCACTGTGCCAGATAACCGCTCCCCATATATACAAACTCTTCAGGGATCACATTATTACGTATGATCTTTTTTTCGCCATATATATCTTTAATGAACTCATTTAGAGCCATAACGCGTTGCTTAAGGCCTTTTTCCAGATATTCGAACTCCTTTTGTCCGATCGTTCGGGGGATCATATCGAATGGAAACAACTGTTCCTTAAAGGTTCCGTTCTTATATATACCAAACCTGACTCCGTACCTTGCCAGCAATTCGTTTACGGTATCAGAATAAGAATTCATTCCCTCTTTCTTCATATGCATCCCTCCAATCTTCAATGATGATCAATTAACCGAAAAAAACAGGCGCTCTATATGCATATTTGCATAACAGAACGCCTTTGTTCACAACGTGATTGATCTCTATAACAAAAAACAGGGCTGTAAATACCTACAGCCCCGTTGCGATAGTTCATTATATTGTTTATTCAAGGGATTGTCAACCTACATTCTGGCCTGGGCCGATGTGAAACTATTATTGTCCATGTTCCGCTATATCACTTTATCCTCTGACATATTTGAATTATTAAAGACCGCATTTCTGCGGTCTTTTTAAGTCGGAGTGACAAGATTCGAACTTGCGGCCTCTACCTCCCTAAGGTAGCGCTCTAGCCAAACTGAGCCACACCCCGATCACATATTAATACTGCCGAATTGTCAGCAATGGTTATTCTATCGGAAACAACCCCTCTTGTCAAGGGATTTTATTCCCTTTTTAAAATGTATATGCTATAATAATGCCATGGGTATCAACTCTTACGGCCTGTTTAACAACGGACAATCGGGCAGTCCTTACAATGACAGGAACTACGAGTTGCAAAGGCAGCTTGATGCGCGCAGGCAGCAGCTGGGCGAGCTGGACAGGATGCCTTCCTTAAGTGCGGCCCAGCAGCAGAAGCGTCAGCAGCTTCTTAATGCCGTTGACCAGCTGTCGGGAAAGCTCAATCCCGCTGATGCCGCCAAGGCTCCGGAAAGCACTTCTTCGGCTTCACTTAACAGCATAGGCCGTCGTGATACCGAGGACGGGATCGTTATACCCAAGAACAAGATGGATGCCGCCAGGGCATATTCAGCCATCACGGGCAGCAAGCCCAAACGCCCCACTCCCGGTTATGCCGACAATGAATACAGCAATTCCGGTACCGTTACATACAAGAACCCCGGTCGCTATGACGGTGGCGCCACAACACCCGGGGATACTTATCTCAAAGGTTTCTTTGTCGATATCAAATTGTGATCTTACCCTTCAATGAACAGAACACCGAGTGTTCCCGGACCGCAGTGTGAGCTGATGACTCCGCCCGCTCTCGTTTCTATCACCTCGTCAAAATATCCGAGGCCTTCAAGGTATGCTTTTACCTCTTCAACAAGTTCACGGTCCCTGCTCGTATGAGTGACAAACACACGCTGTCTGCGTGCACCGAGCAGTGCATAATGCATGTCCTTTACGTAATCCATAACGACCGAACGCATCTGTCCGCGGTACTTCTTGGACACTTCCATATTACCGCCGCTGACGATGATCTTGGGATGTATACGAAGTACTCCTCCGGTAAGTGCCACAACGCTTGAGCACCTTCCGCCTCTTGCAAGATATGTCAGTGTATCGATCACGAAACTTGCCCTGACCTTCGGCCTTAGAAACTCCATCTCTCTGACTATCTCATCAGCCGTATAACCTTCCTGCGCCATCTCAGCTGCTTCAACAACCAGAAGCCCGATACCGGTCGAAAGATTCATTGAATCAATGACATGGATCCTGTCGGCAGCGCCCAAATCCTCCGCTATCATGTTAAAAACATTCATCGTCGTCGACATCGCACTTGAGATCGTAAAAAGTATGATCTCATCTCCGGCATCGATCATGGGCTTTATGATACCTGTTGCATCATCATACGAAACCGCCGAAGTCTTGGGGGTGGTCCTGTTCCTGTCCGCCCACTCGAATATCTCTTCCTGAGTGATCTCTATGCGGTCCCGGTATTCCCTGTCATCAAGGACTATATGCAATGGGATGATGGTGATCCCGTACCTGGCTGTAACCTCATCGCTGAGGTCACAGGTACTGTCCGAACATATTCTTATCATGTTTCCGGATTATTTGGATGATGCGCTCTTGGCAACTTCAACAAGTGAAGCAAATCCGTCTGCATCATTTACTGCCATTTCGGCAAGCATCTTACGGTTAATATCCACCTCTGCAAGCTTAAGGCCATACATAAACTTGCTGTATGAAATGCCATTGATCCTTGCAGCCGCATTGATACGTGCGATCCAAAGCTGTCTGAACTGGCGCTTACGCTCTTTTCTGCCTGCGAATGAGGTGTTAAGAGCTCTCATCACCGACTGCTTCGCAACACGATACTGCTTGGAACGTGCTGATCTGTAACCTTTTGCAAGCTTTAATACTTTATTGTGTTTTCTTCTGGCGTTCATTCCGCCCTTAATTCTAGCCATTTTCTATTCCTCCTACCTTATCAACTTCTACTGAAGATACGGTGTGATCTTCTTCATGTTCTTTACGTTTGTCTCATCCGTGATAGCGGGATGACGTAAATTTCTCTTGTTCTTGGTAGTCTTCTTGGTCAGAATATGACGTCTGTAAGCCTTGTTTCTCTTTAACTTTCCCGTACCGGTAACCTTGAAACGCTTTGCAGCGGATCTGTTTGTTTTGATCTTTGGCATAACATGTTCCTCCTAATCCTTCATTTCGTATATTTCAACTGTACCGACACCTACTGGCGCTTTTCAGTCAAAAACATTGATAATGTCCTGCCCTCCACCTTCGGGGGCTTCTCTATAACAGCAATATCCTCAAGTGCCTGGGCAAAATCATCGAGTATATATCTGCTGTTGTTCATATGAGCCATCTCACGTCCCCTGAAGCGGAGCGTGACCTTGACTCTGTCGCCTTTTGAAAGGAATTTTCTAGCCGCAGCTATCTTGGTGTTCAGATCATTCGTATCGATGTTCGGCGACATACGGATCTCCTTGATCTCAATGACCTTCTGCTTCTTTTTGGCCTCCTTTTCCTTACGCGACTGCTCATACCTGAACTTCCCGTAATCAATTATCCGGCATACGGGCGGTGCCGCATTAGGCGCGATCATAACAAGATCAACTCCCGCATCATCGGCAAGCTGTCTTGCTTCGTCAGTACTCATGATTCCAAGCTGCTCGTTATTTGCTCCAATTACACGAACTTCCTTTTCCCGGATCTGTTCGTTGATCAATAAATCTGCTATCGCTTTATCCTCCTATAGATAAACTGGCCCGGGCTGTGCCCGAAAATAAAAAATCCCGCCAATACAGGCAGGCAGGATAATATGTTCGGCATATGCCGGTCGATATTAACGCTCGCTAAGTCTGTCATTACCGACAAGTACCGCGAGGTGAGATCTCTCTGCTTTCCTGTATAGGTGACATCAGTCACAACGAGAACTCTAACACAGCCGCCTGAAGTTGTCAATGGTTTTATTTTTCCACATGTTCGTTTAGAATGACCGTATGTGCATAAAAAACAAACTGTATCTTATGAATATACGGGATCTTGAACCTGACGGATGCTTTGAACGATGGTATGCGAAGATGCCTGCCTCAAGGCAGAGCAGGATCGACTCGCTGAAGCCGCCGGCCACAAAACGTCTGAGTCTTGCTGCCGGTATTCTGCTTGATACCGCAATGCATGATGCAGGTATCGATAAATACGGGATCGCAACAGGTCCTAACGGCAAACCGTATCTTGACGGTCATGAAGGGATATTTTTCAACATCTCACATTCGGGCGATCTGGCTGCACTGGCCTTATCCGATATGGAGATCGGCACAGACATACAGGTGATCAGACACTTTAAGGACAGTCTTGTAAACTATGTGTTCAACCCGGAAGAGATCTCTCTTGCCCGGAAAATCGATCCCGGAGGATCCGATGCAGACATGATCTACACCAGGCTGTGGACGATGAAGGAAGCCGTTATGAAGCACAGCGGCCTGGGATTATCATTAGAGCCCAAAAATATAGTTTTAAAATATGACAGCGGGCATTTCTACCCCGTATGTGACGCCTCTGTATGTAACGGTTATTCACCGGAGGGGCTGTCGATCACCGAATATGAACTTGAAGGATATGCGCTTTCTGTATGCAGCAAATATGCTGATTTTACCGAAAAGGCAACAGGGCCCGAGTATGTATACCCGGGCTGACTGTTAATGCATTATCCTCAGACCGTAGCGATAACTTCCACCTCGCAGATCGCTCCCTTGGGCAGCGACTGTACGCCCACACACGATCTGGCGGGTTTTTCCGTAAAATACTTTGCATACACTTCGTTAAAAGCGGCAAAATCGTTTATATCCGTCAGAAAACAGAGCGTCTTGACCGCATTCTCCGGCCCGGTTCCGGCAGCTTCGAGAACTGCCATCAGATTTTTCATGACCTGCTCGGCCTGTTCCGTTATTGTGCTTCCTACGAGCTGTCCTGTAACGGGATCAAGTGCGATCTGTCCCGAAGTGTAAACCAGATTGCCTGCTGCAACAGCCTGTGAATACGGCCCTACCGCTGCAGGGGCTTTGGGGGTATTGATCTTATCCATTTTAATATCCTCCTTCGTTGGTCTTCATATTATACAGCACTTTGCGATATGCACACAAGTTGCATGTTAAGAGGACAATAATAACATGAAATCCTGTATCTGATATAATGTAACGGGTGAAAAAATGAACATAATACGTATTGATGATCTGAATGACGACAGACTGTCGCTGTATATCGGTTATAATGAGCCGCAGCTTCTGCATTACAACGAGCCGGATCCGGGTGTGTTTATAGCGGAAACCCCGATGGTAATAGAGCGTGCTCTTGACTGTGGTGCATATCCGCTGTCGTTTTTTGTTGAAGAAGGTGCTCTTACCAGGGATGATGTTCAAAACATCCTGAAACGCGCGGATAACTGTAACATATTTACAGCACCTCTTGAAGTCATAAACCGCATAACCGGTTTTAACCTGACAAGAGGAGTGCTCGGTGCATTTACAAGACCGCCCCTTCCCGACCCCGGCTCCCTTCTTGATCATTCCGCGCATGCAGTTATTCTCGAGGAGATCGTAAACCCTACCAACATAGGCGCTATCTTCAGGTCCGCCGCTGCACTCGGTGCAGACTGTGTATTACTGACGCAAGGGTCATCGGATCCTTATTACAGAAGATCCGCCAGAGTATCTGTGGGTACGGTATTTCAGATACCCTGGACATACATTCCGAAAGGATTCGCCCCTGCAGATCTGCTCCATGATCACGGTTATACGGTTATATCAATGGCACTTACAGATGATGCCGTACCCGTTCGGGATCCGGTTCTGAAGGAGGGCGCAAAAAGAGCCGTTATCTTCGGTGCCGAAGGTAGCGGTATATGTACTGCGACACTTTCCGCAAGCGATCATGTTGCGATAATCCCCATGCATAACGGAGTCGATTCACTCAATGTTGCGGCATCTTCCGCTGTCGCTTTTTATGAACTCTTTCAAGGATGTTGAAAATGTATAAGCTTTATTTAGCCCCCATGGAGGATCTTACCGGATATGTGTTCCGCAATGTTCTGGCAAAGCATTTCGGATATGTTGACAAGTATTTCACTCCGTTCATCTCACCGGACAACAGGATAATGAAAACCCGAAGCAAACGCGAGCTCATTCCTTCCAATAATGAAGGCTTAAATGTCGTGCCTCAGCTTCTTACCAACGATCCGAATCTTTTCAATGAAGGCGCAAAGCTAATCGCCGGCCTCGGATACAGGGAGATAAACATCAACTTCGGATGCCCGTCAAACACGGTTGCGGCAAAGTTTAAGGGAAGCGGGATACTTCGCGCTCCGGATGTCATGGACCGGTTCCTTGACGGTGTGTTTAACTCTGATATTGTGGTACATGAATACCCGGAACTGGCGATCTCGGTCAAGACACGCGCAGGATATAATGATACGTCGGATTTTGATGAAGTGCTGAGAATTCTGGACCGATACCCGTTCAGTGAGATAATAATACATCCCCGCCTCAAAAAGGACCTGTATGGCGGCAAACCGAGGATGGATATGTTTGATCTGGCATGCGACAGGCTTCACGGTGATATTGTTTACAATGGGGATATATATTCAGCCGGAGACTACGAAAAGGCGGCATCCGGTTTTGAGGACAGGATAAATGATACCGGCGCCCGTATCACCGGTATGATGATCGGAAGAGGCGCCGTGACAAATCCGGGGATTTTCAGGCGCATCCGCACCGGACAGAACATTACGACAGATGAACTGTATGATTTCCTGTATGATCTGTACGAGACTTATAAGACCGATTACGGAACAGGGAACGCTATTGCCAGAATGAAGGAAGTCTGGGCATATACATCCGCACTCATCCCGGATGAAAGGGAGCGCTCCCGCGTCCTGAAATCGATCATAAAACTGAAAACCGAATCCGAATACCGGGATGCGATAACAGTTGCAAAGAGCAGGATAATTATTTCAGATCCTTAAAGGATTTCCTGACAGCACCTGAGGGATTCTCATATTTTTTCCGGATCTCCTTATACTCATCTTCTTTGATCTCCTTATAGAGTCCCTTCTTTTCCTGCAGAGAATATCTCATACTGTCAATAAGATCACTGGAGTAGTAACGGACAGCACCCTTACCGTCTGTGGTACTGATCAGGGTCTTTTCAAGGAACCAGTTCGGTTCTACACCGATATGCATATCAAGTTTAAAATAACTCCTCGTGCTGACACCGTTTTTATCAGATACTTTTGCAATGATCCCGTTGTCATACAGGATTATATCCTCTCCTTTTTGGCAGGCAAGATCAAAGTCGAAATAATCCGGGTTTTCCGGATCAGCATAATCTCCTGCCACAAAGTTGGATCTTACAGGCCACGGATAGCCTGATGCATGATAAACTGCATAGACCAGATCATCTCCGCGATCTCTCTTCATGATGACCAGTTCATCACACCCGTCATCATACTCACTGTCATCAAGGTCAATGAATGCATAGTAAAAATCGTCTGTATCGAAGGAATCAAACGAACCGTTCAGTTTATAATACAGATCATCCGGAGCCCTCAGTCCATACACCTTCTGATCATTTTCAAACACTTTTTTGTATTCTTTGAGGACCGGCGAATATGCTTTTTCATAATAATCATCTCCGGGTTTTGACGGAACGTCTCCCAGCCCCTTAAGCATTTCCGAACCCGATAACGGGATACCGGTGCTTCCCGTAGCATACTGACTCCACTCGCTGTAGATTTTTCTTCCCTTTTCAAGCTTATATGCTCTGGCCATGATCCTGAATGTAAAGTCATCCTGGCCACCTGTACAATAATAATGATCGGTAACATCATCAAGCCGCGGCTCAATGTAGTCACCGGCTTTCAGGTAATTTTCAACCTCTCTCCATACTTCATAACCGTCGGCTCCGTTTACAGGCTCCCATGTAAAGTGCAGTTCGACACTGTCAGGGCCCGGCAGCAAAACCGGATCATCATTGATCTTGGGTACCGCGATCGAGCTGCTGACACAGTCCTTAGCCGGATACAGCAGAAAATCCCTGTCCGTTTCGTAATACTTTACAAAATCCGCGGATTTTTGGCTTATCAGGCTCGATGACCCCGAATAGCCGTTAAGATAATCCGTAGAATTCGATTCACTGATCCAGCTTCCGAAATACGAGAGCATATACGGATCCTCATCATTCGTTTTATAACTGATCATATCCGATCCGTCATCAGCATCTCCATCAGCCTCAATGATATACCCCTGATATGTTCTCTTCATATCGCATATCGATTTGGAACAGCTTTTCTTATAGCAGCTCTCAGCCGGAACGTAATCATAATAATCAATATTGTACCTGCTTATTATGCAGCATGTCGCAGGAACACTCTCTCCTGTCCTTTCGTCCTCGCATTGGCTCATGGTATACCATGTCCCGAATACATCATCATACATCTCATCCGACGTACTCGTGACCTTTGAAGGCTCATCGACCGGAACCTCTGCCATTGAGACTATTTCCGTTTCATATATAGTATTGTCAAACCTTTCAAAGGCTATCGGCACATACCACTTACCGTCCCTGATGTACGGCGTCATATCAGCCGCGGTTATATCTCCTTCCGGATCATTTATATTAACCGACTCACGTGCTTTCTTCAGTTCTGCCGCAGTAAGCGTATACCACTTGCCGCCCTCCGGTTTTTTCATTTCCGAATACACGACCTTATTTCGTCCCGCGTACTTATCCGTGTAACACGCCATAGATCCCATGTAACCGGCCGATATCTGGTTCTTGTCATACAGAAGATATACCCGGCCGTCACATGCAATACAGTAATTATATTCACCTGTGTATCCGTCATTCGGAAAAGTCTCATCCTCGGGGTTTTCCGTCACACCGACAGTATCATCAAAATATCTGTTCACCTTGCCATGCAGCAGGGATTTTAGTTCTTTTCCCTTCTTGTTGAGCACCTTATCAAGACCTACTCTCTCACCTGTTTTAAGATCGTAGGTGTATCCCGTAAGATCGCTGAAGTCCGTTCCTCCAAGCCATATATATCTCTCCACACACAGACTGTAATAGTTTTCATCAAGATAGACACTTTTTACGGATGAAAAACACTGTGCATCACCCTCCTTTACAAATCCGAGGGACTCTTCCATATCATCATCAATTTCATTGGCCGCAAAGAATTTTTCCTTATTTGCCTTTATATCCGCATTGATCTTCTCGTGATTTTTGACCGTGTCAGGAAGATATGCCTCTTCATAATAATACCGAAATGTTCCATCGGATCCTGAGTACTTCTTCAGCGGCATGGATCTGTCGTCTTTTGTTATTTTGATCAGATCGTCCGCACTTTTTGTGAGCGAACCGCTGTTTCCCACAAGAGTGGTTTCCGGCGCATATGCCGTTTCCATATCCACTCCTGTATACTCCACGGTATCTCTTCCCGAAAATACCGCAACAGCCAGAACAGATATAAGCAGAGCCGGAACTGCAATCTTTTTCATCAACATTTTCACTTACCTCCCGAAGCAAACAATCTATCACTCTTTCCATGGTCTGGCCGAACCGAGCCATCCGTTTTCGTCCCAGTATTTGTAATCCGTATACTCCGGATCCTTCTTGCCGTTCATCTTCTGGATCATCCTGCACATATAAAACTTTATCCTGGTACCAAAGCTTACCTTGGAAGGTTTGCTATAATCGATCTTGCGCACCTTCTCGGCTGTCACGATAAGCTTTTTGGTAAAAACAGCCCGCTTCTTGGCCGGGATCTGATCCCATATTACCGAGCTAAGGAGCCGGAACCTGCATGTCCATACAGAACTTACGCCCCACCATGACAGGCTGTCCCTGATATCCTTTACTGTCGACTTATCACCGCCTCCGATACACTGTGTGATTATTACGGCGCGTTTTGCGAACATTTCCTTTGCAGGTCTGTGAGGCATCCATCTGTAACCGAAATGATCCAGCATTGTCTTTAAAGCACCTGTTGTATGATATACATAGACCGGGCTCGTAAATACCAGAAGATCGGCTTCAAGCATGGCTTTTTCAATCTTTTCGACATACTGCACATCCTTGCACTTCTTCTCATCTTCCATAAAACATAATGTGCAGCCCGCGCAGAAACCGGGGCAGTCCTTAGGCAGATAAAACTCTGTTATCTCGGCATCATTTCTGAACTCATCAAGGAATATCTCCTTTAAGCGGTATGTTACACCCTTTTTCTCTGTGCCGTTGATCACGGTGATCTTCATATCCTTTTATCTCCTTTCTCCCTTAAAACCACGCCATCCGTCAAAAAACCTGCTTAGTCCATAATATACCTTATGTACTGCACCTTTTCAAGCAGTATGGCTCTTTTAAAACACCCGATTATCGGGTAAAATATATAACACATGAATAAAATATCTTCAGACTCAAAACAACATAAATTCGAGAGGATCATCAGGATATGTCTGTGCATCTGTCTGCTGTTAACTATCGCCATCTATGTTTACGGCCAGTTCTTTGTCACAAACCCTTCACTGTATGCCAGCGAATGCGAACCGTATGATGCCGTCTGGTCGTACACGGATCCCTCAGGCGTAACCAGAGATTACAGGACCGGCGAAGGATTCGATATCAGCGGTGTTACCGATCTGAAGCTTACGATGAAGCTTCCTGAAGACATCGGGGACGGTAACTGTCTGTTTCTTAATACCGGCCGGGATCTGGATGCCTACGTGGATGGTGAGCTTCGAAACAGTTACCGGCTCACTGATTCCGTATTCGGTCGCAACGTTAAGGGTATGTGGGTTCCAATAACCCTGCGAAGGAGCGATTCAGGCAAGGAGCTGACAGTCGTCCGCCCCAATTACGACTACGACGACTTCTATCCGGGTAAGGTCATGATCGGTAACCGTCTCGGATTTGCGACAATGCTTATTCAGGAAAACATCCTCATACTCTTCCTCGGTTTTGCCATCATAACCTCCGGCACCGTCATCACGATAATATGTCTGATCGAAAGGATAAGGGAAAAACAGGTATTTCCCCTTTGGTATTTAAGTCTCGGCGTTTTAGGCAGTGCGATCTGGCTCATCCTGGATAATTTTACGTATCCGATATTATTTGACAATTATTTCATAGACGGGATCTCGTCATATATGGTCATAATGCTGATCCCGTTCCCCTTTGCCGCCTATGTCCATTGTCTGCTTGAAGGCAGATATCAGAAGGTATTCTATCTGCAATGCGTGATGGTCATAGCCGACTTTGTCATACTAAGTCTGCTCCAGTTTCTCGGCATCGCAAGTTTTACCTCTACCATGCTCTTCAGCAATATCATAGCAGCAATGATCGCGGTGTATCTGTTCGGATTGATGATATATGATACTTTCGTCAGGAAACACGGGGAAAACAAGGTCATTACCATCGGGTTCAGTGCCTTTATGGTGTTGTGTATAGCGGAGATAATCCATCTGAATCTTCCCCTGCATACAAACGACGGAGCTTTTGTCGCCGCAGGTCTCCTTACGCTTCTTATCGTTGCCGTTACCCACGAAGTAAACCGTCTGAGCGAGATGCGCGTGGAGACACTTGAAGCCCGTAATGCGAACCGTGCCAAAACAACATTTCTTGCCAACATGAGTCACGAGATCCGCACACCCATCAATGCGATCCTCGGCATGGATGAACTGATCCTTCGAGGAAGCACCGATCCCGGGATACTCGAGTATGCCGGAAACATCAAAAGTGCCGGAACCTCTCTGCTTGAGATAATCAGTGACGTGTTGGATTTTTCCAAGATAGAGACCGGAAATATGGATATAATCGATTCCGAATATGATACCGCCCTTCTCATAAAAAGTGTTATAACCATGTTCAGGATAAGGGCTGAGGAAAAGGGACTGGATTTTATCATAAATATCTCGCCTGATATTCCCTCGAAGCTGTATGGCGACGAAAAAAGAATTCGGGAGATTCTGATCAACCTTCTCGGCAACGCCGTAAAGTATACTCCCAAGGGAAGCATAAAGCTTACTGCAGACTACCGGAAGACCGATGAAGATCACATTGTTTTGCAGTTCTTTGTAACCGATACAGGTATCGGGATAAAAGAGACTGACCGGGATAAACTGTTCAGGCAGTTTGAACGTCTCGATCCCGGCAAAACAAGATCCATAGAAGGAACAGGGCTCGGACTGGCCATTACCGCTAATCTTATAAAGCTAATGGACGGGACTATAGAATGTGACAGCACCTACGGAAAAGGCAGCGAATTCAGGGTAAGCATTCCCCAGACCGTGATGGATCCGGCACCCATGGGAGATATCGAAAAGGCAGATCCTCCCGTATCGGAAACCTCCGCCAAGGATGCTCCCGAGGGACTTGACGGTATCAACATTCTTGTGGTGGATGACAGCATCATGAATCTCAAGGTGGCATCCGGTCTGTTGGGCGTACTGAAGGCGAATGTGACAACCTGCAAAAGCGGAGCCCGGATGCTCGAACTGATAACCGGATCAAAATATGACATTATCCTGCTCGATCATATGATGCCCGGATTAGACGGTATAGAAGCACTTGAGCGGGCGAAAACCCTTGAGGGCAATCTCAATACCGATACCCCCTATATCGCTCTGACCGCAAATGCGATCGCGGGAGCCCGGGAAATGTATCTGGAAAAAGGGTTTTCCGATTATCTGAGCAAGCCCATGAAACTCGAGGAGCTGTCAAAGGTTATAAGATCAAATCTCGCAAGTCCTTCTTCACGACAGTCGTGACCATATAAAAAAGAAAAGGATCGCATCACTGCGATCCTTTCTGCTTGTTCACAAACCATGCGGATATTATGCTTTCAGGACTCCCTGAAGCTCACCTACATTGATCGTTTCCATATAGTATTCCGGATTTCCTGTATATGCCCAGTTGCCGCTCAGCTTTGTCCAGTCAGCTGCACTGAATTGTCCTGTAACTCCCGTTTTATCGGTAAATGTTACATTTCCGAACGCATCCTTTACGATCTTGCCATGAAGCTTCTTCTCGGCTTCCTCACGTGCCTTCTTTTCATCTTCGCTGTCACCACCGCTGACGTTCTCGAGCATCTTTTCATCAATCCTGTTCATATCTGACATGTCATTGTCCTCCTGTTAATAGTTCACTGTTTTCTGCGATCAATGCAGTAACCTTTGTTACACACTTATAGTATATCATAAAACGTCACACAACCGTCATAAAGAATCCGGTATCTACATAGGGTTTTTGTCAGTCCCCCCCGCAAGTGTTGTTTCAGGTGTTGCAAGGCCCTGATTATATGTGTCCATTTTAATATCATAATAACCATACGAATCCCTGTATGTCGAACTGCGTCGTGATACCCATTTGGAAGGATCCGTGTCCTTTTCCAGGCAATGGTACATAGCAAGGTCCGACAGATCGATCGCTGTCCATTCATTGTGAAGCCACACGGCATTAACGGTATGATGATCATTATCAACGGTAGTACACGGTATTCCATGATGCCTGCACATGATCGTCAGGACATTTCCGAAATCCCAGCACGTCCCGACTTTATTGCCCCACATGAACATCTCATCCTTGTCCCATATTCCCGCATCCATGGCACGGGATTTGTTATTCATTGTTATGGCGCGATAGTCATCATATGCGCAGTTACGCACCAGATATACAGTCATGGCAAATACCTTCTTATCATCGGACCAGTCATCACTTTTTATCAGCTCATCCGACAGATCGCACCAGTTCTGTACATGATTGCATCCCCCATTCGTACCTGATGTGGGATAAGTTATCGGATAGTTTTTGTTTCCGACAACATTTCCAGGCATTTATCCGGATCCAGGTTACCTATAAGTCTGTTCCATACGGTAATCCTCCTGTCCATATCGGCGTAACGTCCGATCCGGCATGTCCTGACCGTTTCGCCGTCGTAATACAGGCCGATTTCGGTATATTCGCCGCCCGTTTCATATCTGAGAAAATATACACCCGTCTTTTCTACGGGTTTTAATCCGATAAGTATCCGGTCAAATATAAAGGAAGCAGACTCACCGCCATTTAACACAAAAAGTCTCCAGCTGTTTTCCTCCTCACCATACTTATAGAGGAACACATTTCCATGATCATACGATTTTTGTACCGTGTTATCATAGGTGGTGACATTTACTCTCATCCGTTCAATGTTTACACGTATACCGGCAAATCCTTCATAATCGATATAATCATTCCTGTAATTTGTGATACCGCAAACAGCTTCATCCCGTAAACAGTACACACAGAGTCTGTTATTCTCAGCTTCAATGACATCATTAACCGTCTCGAACCTGCCGCTTCTCGTGTTATCTGCCTCGGCACCGCTTACGGATACCGTTCCCGCTGTCAGCACCAGAAATGCAGACAAAAACAAAGCTATCCCGTTTTTAATGTTCATTCTCATCTTTTACACTCCCTGCTCCTAAGGGCAAACAGGATAACCCTCATTTTTTCTTCGATATGATCGCCCGGAGGACTTCATGGATATTCATCGTTCCACTTTCCGTTCACTATTTTGATAAGATCTTCATTGTATTTCTCATAATCATTCTCCTGAAAAACCATATGGTACTTTATCGGATATGATACCACAATCCGTTTCTTTGTAAAACGGTTTTTCAGAGCACAGACCGGGATCTGAAAGATCTGCGGCCTCATCATATTCATTATGAATATGTGATCATCAGATGTTCATTTGCCACATCATTATAAACTGTGCATTCCCCTTCGCTGACATCATATACGTGAACGATACCGGCCAGTATTTCGCCCTGATCAAATATCGAAATGACATCCCTGGATGACGCAAGTTTTTCGGGCGAATAATGTATGGTTTTTTCATTGTTAAATACAGCGGTGTATAGGATCTCTGCTTCAACAAGATCCTGGAAGATATGACTTCCGTATGACAGCTCGGGATTATAACCGGCATTGGATTCTTCTGTCTCACATATGATCTCATACGCACTGATATCCGCAAAAGACGTAGGGACACCAAGCTCCGGTGATGATGTACCCACCCTGCCCGGTACGATCAGCATCATGTGCTTGTCCATATTACGGTAGTGCCAGTTGATCTTTCCGATCAGTTTTGCCACCTGGTCTTTATCCTTATATGGCATGTTATAGTATCTGACCGGATCGACATAGACGATGATATCGAGCTTTGAAGTTCCGGACATGCCCATGGAGGATCCTTTGCTCTCAAGCAGGATCTTCTCTTCCGGGATACCTTGAGGGATAACGGTTCCCGCACTTGTCTTTTGAACCTGCAGCGGCCTGCACTGCAGGAGATCGACGGAGTATTCTCCGCTTTCCGAAATATTTATGGTGAATTCCGTATCTACCGGATAGTCATACTCATCCTGAATACACCGAAGCAGTCTTTTCATCTGCTCCATAAGTGTTTTATTGGCAACAAGGCCCTTACATGATATGAATTTAACATCCCGGTCCCTGCCGGTTTCCCTGAGTCTTCTTTCGGTGTCAAAATCATGTTCCAAAAGGATTCTGTCCAGATATCCCGGAATATCGGTCTGGAGTTCATCGAGAGTCAGTCTTCTGAGCCTGTGTTCCGACATATCAATGACCTCCGCTTTACCCTGTGAGAACTTATGCTTGTCAGCGGAAGAAGAATACGATGTCTTCTCCGGCATGTCGAGATTAACGATCCTCGGGTATGAGCCCTCTGTACGGTCAACCGCTGATGTTCCAAGGCCCATGACAAGCCTGAGCATTCCGGCCGTAGGATCTGAGTCTTTCATGACACGGTATGGGCTGTATGAGTATCCCACTCCGGCAGCGCAAGGCATATAACTGGAACCGTAATAGGAACCGGAAACGCGCTGTATCAGAAGCGCCATCTGCTCGTCCCTCTTATCAAGTCCCCGTCTCTTACGATAATCAAGAGCTGACAGACTCATGGAACTCGCGTACACGACCTTGATCGCATGCTCAAATTCATCGATCCGCTCTTCCAGGCTCCCCCTGTTCACACAGAATACAGACTCGTATTTTCCGGCAAACGCATTTCCGAATCCATCCTCCAAAATAGAACTGGAACGGATGATATACGGATCCTGTCCGTAGTATTCGATGATCCTGATGAACTGCTCACGCATGGCTTCAGAGAACGTCCCGTTCATGATCTTATTAGCAAATTCTCCGGCAAGTTCAAAATACCCTGTCTCTGTTCTCTGCTTTATCCTTGTATCCCACAGATTGTTATCAACGAGATATGTATAATACAGATCCGATCCGGCATAGAAAGAATCATGCGGTTCGAGAACCTCACTGATATCGGGCTCCTTATTTCTTATGATCGCTCTGGCAAGCAGCATTCCACATGCCTTTCCCCCGATCATACCGGTTCCTACCATATGATCCCTTACGGCAAAATAATCCTCCGGCGTAAAGTGCTTCTTTACCATCTGACGCATCTTATCATCTCTTGTCATCATGATCTCGCACATCTGGGAGCATTCGTCTGTTATATCCATTCCGCTTTCCCGAAGCAGTTTGACCCGGTTGAAATATCTGTCCCATGAATCGGAAAACTGCTCCTGCGCCGACCGTTGAGCCTGACCGAGAGTCTGATAGAACCGACTTGACTTTACCCCATCAAGGATAGGCCTGAATTCTCCGGTTTCAGGATCGTAAGTATGTGGAAGGAACATCGTGTCGGAGTTTCTGTTCCATACCTTCTCCGGACGGACATAGATATTCTTATGATCCGAATACACATCAAAGAACAGCTGCGTGGTATTGAGGATCTTGTTTACGGCCTGGACGGAGTGTTTTCCCCTTATGATCGGAAAAAAAGCCACTGTATCAAGAATAAACAGGAAGGGACAGGTAACCCGGAAGAAATTTCCCATCATGAGATCTGTGGCCCAGGCTGTCTGCAGTTCGGACAGACAGTCGAACACATAGAAAGCATCCTTACCTTCCTCTTCGATCACATTATGGATATCCACAGTGAAATTTTCAAATCTGTGCGAAAGAGGCACCGTCACCCTTTTGATCTCAGGGCGCTCGGGAAGAAGTGCCTCATGGCTGGCGAAGCGGAAATAGATGATGTTTCTTTTATCTTCGATCGCCTGTTCAATATACGGTTCCATAAAAAGCTTAAACTGAGAGAGTTCGGAGACACGCCAGACCACATTATCACCAAGCCTGATGTTATCCAGCGCTTCGTCCATTTCCGGAATACCGCTTTTTATCCGGTCAAATGCTGCCATTCTATTCACCCCCTGTTCGCGTTGTCATTTGAGATCTTCAAGCCAAAGCGAGCTTGATGCATCGCTTGGCATACGCCAGTCTCCCCGTGGCGACAGGGATACCGATCCCACCTTCGGTCCGTCGGGAAGACAGCTTCTCTTGAACTGCTGTGAGAAAAACCGTCTGAAGAAATTCTTTGCCGCCTTTATTACCTCTTCATGATGCAGCTCAGGATATGCCCGAAGTGCATAGGCCGCAGTCCTGGAAGGTTCAAAACCATACCTCAGCGTATAGAAAAGGAAAAAATCATTCAGATCGTACTTTCCGATCTTCTCCTCTGTTTTCTGTGCTATCATCCCATCCCGGCTTGGCACAAGTTCCGGTGTAATTGGGGTATCACAGATAGCCTCAAGCACTTCCTTCAGTTCTGCGTTTTCGCACATTCCGGCATATGTTCTGCATATGAAACGCACTAAAGTCTTTGGCACCGAAGCATTCACCGCATACATGGACATATGGTCCCCGTTATATGTACACCATCCAAGCGCCAGTTCCGACAGATCACCGGTCCCGACCACCAGGGCGTTCTTCATATTGGCAGCATCCATCAGAAGATAGGTTCTCATCCTTGCCTGAGCATTCTCATAGGTGATGTCCCCTTCCCCCTGATAGGTGAGCTCATGGCCAAGCTGTGACAGATGGAGTTCCACTCCTTCCCTGATGGGGATCTCGTGTGATTCATCTGCCAGAAGATCCATCAGCCTGTTGGCATTCTCATATGTAAGGTCCGTCGTGTTGCCCTGACTTGGCAGTGTATAAGCTATGATCCGGATTTCAGGGATCAGTTTTCTAGCCTCTGCGCATACCAGCAGAGCAAGTGTCGAATCCAGTCCCCCGGAAATGCCTATGACGAGATTTTGGATACCGGTCGCACGAACTCTGGTGACCAGACCGCAAGCCTGTATCTGCAGGATCCTGCGGCATCTTTTGTCCCTTTCAGAATCATCTTCGGGGACAAAAGGATTTCTTGATATATGATAACGGTATCCCTTTAGCATTTCGGCACATTCACATATATCCATCTCATTTTTTCCTGTTGTCTGCATGTCAACAGATACCCTACGATACTCTGCAGCATATGAATTTCCGAATGTGTTTTGATGTCTTCTGTCATGCATGATGCACCCCAGATCGATCAGAACCTCTTCTGTATGCGGATGATCCGGAAAGATGGATTCGCCCAGAACACTTCCGTTCTGCGCAAGGATTACATGGCCTGAGTAGACGAGATCGGTACTGCTCTCATACATACCGGAAGAAACATATACATAGGCGCAGTAACAGGAGCCGCTCTGCTGCTTTACAAGCTCTCTTCTGTATTCCTGCTTGCCTGTAAGTTCATCGGAAGCTGACAGATTGGCAATGATATTCGCGCCAGCCAATGCGGCATGCGTGCTTGGCTTATCGGGAACCCACAGATCTTCGCAAAGTTCCACACCGAGAACCGCTCCCGTTAACGGATCTTCTGCCAGTACATCCGTTCCAAAGGGAATCTCCTCCTCTCCGATGCATATACTCCTTCCTTTCAGGTCTTTTCCCGAAACAAACCAGCGGCATTCATAGAACTCAGAGTAATTCGGAAGATATGATTTGGGCACAATCGCTTTTATACTGCCCCGTGAAATAACCGCGCCGCAGTTATAAATACAGTTATCAAATCTTACGGGAAGGCCGACAACCACAGTCAGTTTCAGATCTTTCGTCCCGGATGCGATTTTTACAAGCGATCTTTGTGCCTGATCCAGCAACAGATCGCTTTGGAACAGATCCGCGCAGGTATATCCCGTCAATGATAACTCCGGAAAAACGATCAGTCCGCTGTCCTTACACTGATCTATGACTGCTGTGATCTGCTCTGTATTGTACGTTACATCCCCTACACGCATGAGCGGATTTGCGGCCAAAATCTTAATCAGGTTATTTTTCATGATCGCATATTCTCCTATATCATCTTTTGTTTGCAATAAAAAAGCGCTTCATCCTCTGGGAATGAAACGCCTTTGTTTCCACGCATTTATGATAACATCAACAGCTGAAACTTGCAATTCATGTTTATTCCCTCAAAAGGGTCCTGTCTGTTTTTTAGACGTTTGGCGGTAGTGCGGTCAGAAAGTACTGGATATAATCAACTCGGAATTCTATGACAGGAGAGGTGTAATTATGAAAAATCGGATCATCACCGTGTTGCTTTGTATGATCGGTGCAACAATACTTGCAGGCTGTGGCAGTACAACTGATAACAGTGACCTTTCTGAAAAATTCAAGGACAGGATCGATGCTGTCGCCGAACAGGACCGGGAAGAGGAGAAACCTGAGCCTTCAGCAAAGGAAGAAGAAAAGGCAGCCGATGAGGAGGAGCCAAAGGGTGTCCCGGAACTTCTCTTATTCCGCCGGAATGCATATGAATGGAAAGAGGACAATACTCCTGCCATCGAGCATCATTATACCTATCTTCTGCTCGACGGAAAAAGCGCCGATTCCAATAAGGCTCTGGCAGCCTCCCTTGAGGATGCAAGGGATGAGATGCTGTCAAAAGAGAAAAAAATATGGGATGATGAACTTAAAAGCATCAAAGAAAATGAGAATCCGGCATTTGATGAACGCTGGAATGTATACCTTCGAAGGGCAGATGAGAAATACGTAAGTTTTGTTACCGAATTCTGTTCAGAAGGCCTTTATGATGACGGCGCATATACGGAATATACGGCACATTCTTACTATGTTGAAAACGGAAAAGAGATCGCACTGTCCGATGTTATTTCGGATGAAGATGCATTCTATGATCTTTTATCCGACAAAATGTATGAAAGCATCAATAATAAGCTTCAACAGTATTACTCAACCGATATTGTTGACAGTAAAGAGACGTTCAGGGATGACCTGAAAGATCTTATGAAATCCGGACAACTTGCCTGGACTGTCGATCCGTTCGGCGTGACCTGTTATCTTGCTGCATATTTAAAGGCCCCATTTGCGGAGTCTGCTGTAATACAATTTTCGGAAGATACGGGGAATACGATTTTTACGAAAGAATTCCGTAGCAGCGCAAAAGATGAGTATGTCATTCAGGTGCCTGGATACGTTGGTTCGTATATCGATGTTAACGACAGCGGTGTTTCGGAATATGTAGATGCATCCGAGTATTATGATTACACCGAAAACTATGATGACATGTACCTGGCCGGTATACATATAAGCAGCGGTGAGGATTGGAAGAATATCATGACCACAATGCCGGGCGGGACAGACTTTTATAACATTTTCCTGATCCACAAAACCGGCAAAACGTTCATTCTCGAAAATCATGATGAATATGATACATCATTCATAAACACGTATATCCTGGCAAGACACGAGGTCAGCGAGGGGGATTCCGTAAGAGGCTGCCTCGAATGGGCAAGCGAGAAAGATTATGATATCAACGGAGAGGGATATACCCCGGTTTATGTTCCCACCGATCCTTCAAAGATACGGGTTCTTACCGGTAACGGGGATTATTCACAGGACTGGAGTCCGGAATTGATAAGCCTGAGCACAGCAGGGGATATCGAGGTATCATCCGATACACTGGATAAGACAGCCGGTAAAGCAGCTCCAGAAGATGAATACAGGGTATATTATTACCTCTACAGTGAAGGTGAAAATGTCGAGGTAAACAATGATGAAGCCGTTCTATATGAAGTATCCTGCGAAAATGTAAATGACGAGGAAGATGAAGGCCCCATGGATCTTGTCATAGACGCCGACACCGTATTTGATGAATCGTGCGATACGAGCGTTTTTGACGGATATCAAAAAGGCGATATTCCGCTTGAATGGATACAACACGCCAGACAGCTCGAACTCGAAGAGCCGGATCGTGGCCCGCTGCTTATCGGTGTCTATGAAGTATCACTGACCGGCAGACACGTTGACAGATATTATGGGGCATATTGGTGGGATTAGCGCCGGCATTCCCAACGGGGTCGTGGTGCTTGGTAATCATATCAGTCCGTATAATATAAAGGAGAAAAGTCTTATAGCTCAACGTTATCCATAAGAAAGTCAAACAGATCAATAGTCATAACTCCCTTTTCATCATAAGAAGGCCTTAATCCCGTTTTTGCTACAACTATTTTTTTAAAGGAATCATCAATATAATAAAGGCTTCTCTTTTCCTGCAACTGTTTATCAGCATCATCCATCGAAAGTGCTGATTGAATATAGTATTTTATATCTCCTTTAGATGCTATGAAATCCACTTCCAGTGCTTTCTGTGCATATATAGCCTTTCCATTTACATCTATCCTGTCGGTCTTCTCGCTGACGTTTACTTCTCCAACATCAATATTAAAACCTCTGTATCTAAGCTCATTATATATGATGTTTTCCATAATATGAGTCTCTTCAATCTGTCGAAAATTCAGTCTCGCATTCCTTACACCGATGTCTTCAAAATATAACTTGAATGGAGCCCCAATATACTTTCTGCCTTTTATATTATACTTACTGACTTTGGATATAACGAATGCATCTTCAAAATATCCAATAAAATTACCAATCGTGTCATCAGTTATTTCTTTTCCCATCACACTTTTAAAAGTGTTTGTTATTTTACTTACGTTTACCGGTGAACCAATCGTTGAAGCTATGATGTTAAATGTATCAGCCAGTTCGGTTTTCTTTTTAATTTTATTATGGGCTATTATATCTTTAAGATACGTTTCCTCGCACAAAGAATTGAGATAAGATATCTTTTCATCACTTCCCACCATCTGTGCAACAAGTGGAATTCCGCCGGTTCTGATATACTCTTTCCATGCTGCCTGCGGACTTATGCTCTGCCCTTGCATATACTCAGAAAAGGAAAGCGGTAAAATATGTACAATTGTACCTCTACCCTTAAACTCTGTAGCTATGTCCGAGGAAAGAAATCTTGAATTTGAACCAGTAACATAAACATCTAAGTTCTTATGACGTAGAAAACCATTCAGAGTGCCAATAAAATTATCCAGAAGCTGAACCTCATCAAGTAACAGATAGAAATCGTCTTTATCATTGGTCCTGTCCTTTATATATGCCCTGAACTTCTTGGCATTAATATAATAAATCCCATTTTTCTGTTTAAGTTTTGTCTCTTCATCAGGAAAATACGAATCAAGCAGATCGATATCCTCATCGGCATCAAAAGCGAACCTGATAATATTAGCACTTGGCACACCTCTAGCCAAAAGGCACTTATAATACAATTCATTCATTAGATATGATTTCCCTGAACGTCTTGCTCCGGTTATCACTTTGATCAGGCCGTTTTGTTTTCTTTCAACAAGCCGGACTACATATTTAGCTCTAGTGTATTCCATAATAACTCCTAATCCATAAAAGTCTTTGACAATTTTCGATTATATTTTAGCACCAATTAAATTTAGTTGCAACACCATACTCTAAAATTGCCAAAGACTTTAAAATGTGTCTATTATACACCAATGGATCACATAGATCGGAGTGATCAAGACTGTATTATTCTATATGTTCCATTGCAACCGAGTTCATACCCGCTTCCTTCATAATGTCTCTCATGGCTTTTGCATATCCTTCACATATGCCGCGGTAAACACCGCAAAGCATCTTAATATTCTGCTCCGAAGAATAACCGTTAAGGAATTCTCTGTAGCTCTGATTCATTACCTCATCACCGTTTTTCAGATCCTCAGCCATAAACGAATAAGGCGCATGAACCACCTGATGTAACAGCGAGTTGGAATTTCCCATGACCTCTTATATAATATAATAAAAGGAGAAATCGGTAAATGAACAATAATAACAATATCGAGATCCTGATGGAAGAGGTAAATCCGGTATATATGACTGCACAGAGATGTCTGCAGATCATTGCCGAGCTTGGTGATGATGACTCGAGACAATTGTGTAGAGTTTTAGGGCTACCGACATTGGAAGAGTCATTCAAAGGCAGCGACAGGCTACCCGAACATGTAGCTGAAGCGCTCAAATTGACAATGCCTGTTTTTAATGCCATTCCGGAGGCCCGCTTTATTGCATCAACAAACCTGATCCTGAGTTCCGCCGCAAAACAGGTCGTTGATCTGCCTTGCGGCTACACTTCACGTGGTATCAAACTGCAAAAAAGCAACATACGTTATTTCGGATTTGATCTTCCTGCTGTTACATCAGTAGTCGGGAACGCCGTAAAAGAGATCATCGGCGAGAACAATTCCATTAAATACTGCCCGGTGGATGCAACAAACTACAATTCACTAAGGCAGGCATTGGGAGATATCCGGGGAGAGCTTTACATTACCACGGAAGGTATGCTGATGTATTTCACTCAGAATGAGCTTGAAACGGTATTCGGAAATATAAGAAGGCTCCTGTCGGAGTTCGGCGGAAAATGGATTACAATGGATAGCGAACTGGATACCGCCCAAAAGAAGATCATGTCGATCATAACCGGGAGTCTGCCGAAAGACCGGGCAGAGCAAGTCAGATCGATAGTATCCGAATACGCCGGAAAAGTATCTAAAACGACGCTTTTGAACAACAGGTTTTATGATCCTGATCAGAAGAAAGTAAAGCAATTTGTTTCCGATATGGGATTTGATCTTGAAATGATCCCGATGAAACAATATATGCCCAAATCTGTATATTCACTTAATGAACTCTCAGCGGATGCACGCCAAAAAGCTCTTGAAGTCCTTGGCGAAGTGAACTTCTGGGTTATGACTGCAAAGCAGAAAACCCGGGAGGAGTCTGCTCATAACGATAATAAGTTCAGCGCGCATGCCAGGATGTCCGGCGATACACTGAACATAACCGTCTGCGGACGTCTTGACACGATCACAGCGCCGGAGCTCCTTTCCCTATATAAAGAATCTGCTGCCAGGAGTAAAATAACGGCTATATGCGTAGATATGAACGGACTCGAATACATCTCATCAGCAGGGCTTCGTGTATTATTGATCATGCGAAAATCAGTTGATGACGGAGCCGGGTTCAGTCTTATCAACATGAATAAAGCTGTCCGGGATATCATGGAGACTACCGGATTCGATACCATCATGTGTTAGCTTTTTAAACAGCGCGATCTAATTTGGAAGCTCTATATCAGGCAGATATCGCATCTTCATCCCTGATATTGTGTACGGTAATCCCTCTTCTTCAAGGACCCTGCAAAACAGCTCCACAGGTTTATGATCCTTATTGATAAGCTGAAAACAGAGGCAGAAGTTATCTTTAAGTGCATTTACCTCCAGCATAAAGTCTCCGTCGGTTATTGAATAGACTTCGTTAATATAGTCATCCATTCCTCCCCAGTCCGTCTGTCCGACGTAACTGACGTTGAAAACATCCCTTGCATCTGATCTGAACAGACTATGCTTGGCCGCATACTTCTTCTTGCTCTTAAGATCGGACTGTGCATCTATCCCCTTATGGATCTCCTCGATCTGCCTGTAACGTTCACAGCTGAGCTCGGGCTGCATTTGAAGGATGACCGCTCCTCTTGCCATACGGTTCAGCTTTTCGATCGGGTCATTCTCCATCTCTCTCGTATACATGATATGTATCAGCCTCGTAAAATCGCGATAGGACTCATTTGCCCCTATGTCATTTCTAAAATCGTCAGCTATCCTTCCGGAGAGTATATCATTGGGTTTAGCAGGATAATACCTTGCGATCATCTTAAATAGGAATGCCGCTAGTATGGTATTGGGACTACCGTCTATACTCTTTGCATACTCCATGAACTTATCCGTTGGGATGATGATCTCATAATAGTAATTAGTGTATGCTCAACAAGTCGCGTAATCGTGGCTGCTGATTATTGAAATTTCAGGCAGGTTTTCCTGCCAATCGTACCTTGAA